>JADZAQ010000069.1 GCA_020852555.1 Burkholderiales bacterium | reverse complement strand
CGTCTGCCCGGCGCGAAGGAAGGACGCGGATGGGCTCACCACGTCCGAGCGCCGAAGATCGGGCACCACCGGCATCTGCAGCAGCAACCCGCTCTCGCTGCCGATGTCGTCGCCGGCGAAGTCGCCGGCCAGTGCATCGGCGTAATCCTGTGCGGTGACGGCGTTGGCATCGTGCGTCGCTACGAAGCTCGCGCTGGAGGTGATGTCCGGCGCTTCCAGCACACCTGCGAAAGAGCCGAGCGCGCTTTCCAGATGTGCCGGCTCGACCGCGGCGAAGTCGGCCGGCTCGGTGTCGAAGATGGCGGCAAGCGCGCTCATGAAGTCGGCATCGGCACCGTCGGCGGTGTCGCCCGGCGTCGTGCCAGAGTCCGAGGTTGCGGACCCGTCGCTGACCGGCGCCACGTCACCCCACGCGATGTCGGTATTCACGGCCCCCTCCGCCGCCGCGCCGTTGGCATCCTCTGCCCCCTCTGCCTCCGCGTCGCCAACGAGATCCTCGTGCGAGAGGATCGGCACCTCGGGTCCCGTGATCGACATCGGATCGTAGGTCGGACCCGAGACCGTACCCGAGACCGTACCCGAGACCGTACCCGCGGTCGGCGTGCCGCCAAGCGTAATCCCGAGGTCACCGTTTTTCCAGTCCTTCACGGTGACGACGTTGATCGGCGTATCGCTGCGCTCGGCGCCTTCGCCGAACGCCTTGATCGTCAACGTGCCGGACGCCGTCGACTCCCCCGCGACAGAGAATTCGAGCCGACCGTCGGCGGAGGTCCACGTGCCGTGGTCGCTGCCATCCATCTCTCCGGCGATCTGCTTCCCGTCGAGCTCGATGCTGCCCTTCCCATCGACGTCGACGATGGTGTCGTGGCCATCGCCACCGTCGATCACGTAGGTGTCGTGGCCCGAGCCACCTTCCAGTCGATCATCCCCGCGACCGCCGACCAGCAGGTCATCGCCACTGCCGCCGGTCAGGCGATCGTCGCCACGGCCACCGTCGAGTTCATCCGCGCCCTGGTCACCGACGAGCTCGTCGTTGCCGGCGCCACCCAGCACGAGATCGTCACCACGCCCACCCTCGAGGTGATCACCGCCGGCGGCGCCACGCAGGATGTCGTCCCCGTCGCCCCCATACATGCGGTCCGACCCGCTGACTCCCTGCAGCAGTTCATCGCCGGCGTTGCCGAAGACGACCTGATTCTTGCCGGCATCCGTCTTGCCGGTGACGAGCTCCACGGTCAGCGGTTTGCCGTCGGTGCCGAGCGACGTCCGATCGACGAAGGTCCAGTCCTCGTTACCGACGATCGCCCGCGTGTTGGCGTCGGCCGAGCGCCAGGCGAGGAGCTTGGCGCGGTCGGCGAGCCAGGCGTCGGAGACGAGCGCCTCGCCGGTATCGGGATCGAAGCGATCAAGCCCGCCATCGGCGTTGGCCTGCGCGTAGAGCGCGCGGTTGCCGGTCAGCGCCAGCGGCTGCATCGTCACGAGTGCGTGGCGATAGCCGATGTCGGTCGCTGCGAGTGCCGCAAGCTCGTTGCCGGTCATCCCGTGCAGGTCGACGATGCGCGCGCGGTGCCCGGGCGACGCGACGAAGGCATCGATCGACGCGGTACTCGCGACCGAGTCACCCAGCAGTGTCTCGCCGAGGTATCGGCGCAGCGTGGTGCCGCGCGCCGCGTCGTCGCGACCCGCCCGTTGCCAGAGGGCGTCGAGCGCGGTATCGGTGAATTCCGGATCGAGCGCACGAAGCCACGCGTCGATCTGGGCGCGTGAGGCGGCTGCGATTCCGCTGGCGCCCTCGGCCGCCGCGGCACGTTCGCGCGCTGCCGTCCGCGCATCGATGCCTTCGGCGAAGGCCGCAACCGCGGAGGGCCGCAGCGGGGGCGAGCCGAGCGGGGGCGAGCCGAGCGGGGGCAGGATCGAGCCGGCGGCGAGCCCCGCCTGCAACTCGTCGGCGGTCATGCCGGACCACACCGCGGTGAGGTACGGAATGGGAAGGCCCTTGTTGCCGTCTTCGTTTGCCATGGCGGTTTCTCTCCTGTCGCGCGTGTACCGTACGGCCCCGGCGAGCGGCGCGACGGCGAAGGCGCGCCGAACGGGAGGACCGTTGGCGATCAGGATGCAGGAACGCGCCGGGCAAGGCACTCATCCATACGGACGACTTGCGCGTCTGGAAGCGCCGCGCCTCTTGCGGGATTTGCCGGCGGCGCGATACCGGCAGAATTGACAGGTCGCCGCTACAGCACGAGGATGTGCACGCGGTACGGCCCGTGTGCGCCGAGGACGATCGTCTGCTCGATGTCACCGGTGCGCGAAGGCCCCGAGACGAGGTTGACGGCACGCGGCATGCCCTGACGTTCCGCCCGCACCAGTGCGAATGCCTCTTCCATCCCGGAGACGACGCGATCGGCGCGCACGACAGCGACGTGCGTGGCGGGGAGCAACGCCGACGCGGTCGGCGTGTCGGCACCGCTCGTGAACACGAGCGTGCCGGTCTCGGCAATGGCGCAGTACGCGCCCGTGATGGCGAGCTTGTCGTCGCCGACGGTCGGGCGCGCCTCGATGGCGAGTCCCGCGCCCGCCCAGTCGAGGGTCGCGAACTCCGGCCAGCACACGCCGCTCATGGCGCGCTGGCTCACGAGCGCGGCCGGCAAGCGCAATCCTTCGATGTAACGCGCAACACGCGCCGGCACCTCGTCGAGCGATGCGATGCGCTCGACGGTGCTCGCCATGTCGGCCGCGCGGGACATGAAGTGTTCGACGAGATCGGTCGGCATCGTCGGGCGCGGGCCGTGCGCGTGCGCGGCGATGTACGCGTCGGCGCGCGCGCGCGCCTCCGCATCGGAGCCGTTGCGACCCAATGCCTTGCGCACGCGGCCGAGGATCGCATCGCGCGATGTCTTGTTGTCGGCGATGAACTGCGTCATCCGCGCTTGCCCTTGCGCACGAAGTCGGCGAGCCGCGCGATGCCGTTCTCGATCGCCGCGGTCGACGCCGCGTACGAGAAGCGAATGTGCTGGCCGTCGCCCGGTACCCGCCGCCCGAAGTGGGTGTCCGCGAGAACGGCAATCCCCGCCTCGTGGAGCAGGCGCTTGCGAAACCCCTCCGAATCGGCGCACCCGGTGCGGCGGCAGGCCTCGGTGACGTTGGGCCAAGCGTAGAATGCGCCCCCCGGTGTCGCGCAGGTGATGCCGGGAATGTCGTTGAGCAGGCGGACGATGAGGTCGCGCCGCTCGCGAAAGCGCGTGTGCATCGACTCGGCGGCGTCCTGCGGACCGGAGATGGCGGCGATCGCCGCCCACTGCGAGATCTGCGAGGCGCACGACTCGGTATTGGTGATCCAGCGCGTGAACACGGGGGCCAGCGCGCGATTGGCGACGTAGCCGATCCGCCAGCCCGTCATCGCCCAGGTCTTCGAGGCGCCGTCGCTGATCACCGTGCGCTCGAGCATTTCGGGCCGGGTCGCGATCGACGCGAAGGCCCCTTCGTACACCAGGCGCGAGTAGATCTCGTCGGCGAATACCCACACCTGCGGGTGCCGGCGGAGGACTTCGGCGATGGCGTCGAGATCATCGGCTCCCAGGATCCCCCCGGTCGGGTTCTGCGGCGTGTTGAGGATGAGCAGGCGCGTCTGCGGCGTGATCTTCGCCTCGAGCTCGGCCGGGTCGAAGGCGAAGTGCCGCGACTCGCGCAGGAAAATGGGAACCGGCACGGCGCCGTTGGCGAGGATCTGCGATTCGTAGATCGGGAAGCCCGGTACCGGATAGATGACCTCGTCGCCGACCCCGTAATCGGTCACCGACGCGATCGTATAGCCAATGAACGGCTTCGCCCCGGCGCCGACGACGACGTCGCTCGCCGCGATGTCGAGGCCGCGGCGACCGCCCAAGTCCTTGGCGACCACGGCGCGCAGCTCGTCGATCCCAGCGCTCGGCGTGTAGCCGTGCTTGCCGCCGCGAATCGCCTCGACCGCGGCGTCCTGCACGTGCACTGGCGTCGGGAAGTCCGGCTGACCGATACAGAACGAGACGATGTCCTTGCCCGCGCGCTGCAGTGCGTTGACTTCGGCCAGCACGACGAAAGCGTTCTCGGTGCCAAGCGACTCGGCGCGTCGCGAAGGGCGCGGCAGCACGAGATGGGATGCGTGCGGCGCATTCATGCGGCGCGTCCTTTCGCCGTTCGCTCGGCATACAGATCACGGAACGTACGCCCGGCGGGTGCCGGCATGTCACGCCCGTCGCTCCACCCGGCCGCGAGCGGGAGCCTGCGGATCATGCCGTGCGCATCGGCTCTCTTGCGCAGGACGCGCACCCCTTGCCGCGAAGCCCAGGCGTAGAGCTTCGGGCGCAACGCGAACCACGCCCACAGGCGCAAGGCGGCGCGCTCGTGCCACGGCCGCAGATCCTCGCGGTACTCGTGCTCGCGGAGCTTGCGCAGGAGCTCGGGTAACGGGATCCGCACGGGACACACCGCCGCGCACGCGTTGCACAGCGTCGACGCCTGCGGCAGGTCGGGGGCGTTCTCGAGACCGACGTACATCGGTGTCAGCACCGAGCCGATGGGTCCCGGGTACACCCAGCCGTAGGCATGGCCGCCGATCTGCTGGTAGACGGGACAGTGGTTCATGCACGCCCCGCAGCGGATGCAGCGCAGCGCCTCCTTCACGTCGCTCGCGAGCACCTCGCTGCGCCCGCTGTCGACGAGGATGAAATACATGTGCTCGGCGCCGTGGAACTCGCCCTCGCCCTTCGTGCCGGTGAGGAT
>JADZAQ010000068.1 GCA_020852555.1 Burkholderiales bacterium | reverse complement strand
GCGTAGACGACTTGCGAGGACAGCGTACGGATCTCGGGGTGTGCGGACATCGCTTGCTCGCCTACGAATGACGCTGCAATTGAGAAGGGGCGCTTCGACCGCGCCCCTTGCCTATCGGCGCCGGCATCGAAGCGCCGGCGCTCGACCGTCACCTCACTCGGCCTTGATGCCGGCGTCGGCGATGACCTTGCCCCACTTCGCCGTCTCGCTCTTCACGAATGCGGCGAACTCCTCGGGAGTGCTGGTGCGCGCCTCGACGCCCGAGGCGAGGAGTTGCTTCTTCACCTCGGGGTTTTGCATCACCTTGCCGATTTCGGCGTTGAGCCTGGCGATCACCGCCGGCGGCACACCGTTCGGCACGAAGATGCCGAGCCAACCGTTGGCCTCGAAGCCGGGGAAGCCCGACTCGGCGACGGTGGGCACGTCCGGCAGCGTCGGGCTGCGCTGCGCCGAGGTCACCGCGAGGCCGCGCACCTTGCCGCCCTGGATGTGCGGCATGCCCGAGGCGATGGACAGCGCCGCCATCGGGATGTGACCGCCGAGGAGGTCGGTGATCGCGGGTGAGGCGCCCTTGTACGGAACCTGCGTTGCCTTGAAGCCGCCCTGGATCTGCAAGAGTTCGACCGCGAGGTGCGTGAACGTGCCGTAGCCGGCGGTGCCGTAGGTGATCTTGCCCGGCTCCGCCTTGGCCGCGGCAACCCATTCGCGCAGCGTCTTGTACTTGCCGTCGGTCGCCGCCATGAAGAGGAACGGCGAGCTCGCGACCTGGATGACGGGGGTGAGATCGCGCACCGGGACGATGGCGGCACTCTTCTGGATCGCCGCCGCCACGACGACGTTATCCACCTGCCCCATCACGATGTCGTAGCCCTCCTTCTGGGCATGCGCGGCATCGGCGAGGCCGATCATGCCGCCGGCACCGGCCTTGTTCTCGACGACGACCGTCCAACCCGTCTGCTTCGCGAGTTCGGTGGCGACGATGCGCGAGACGATGTCGGTGCCGCCACCCGGCGGAAACGGGACGACCAGCCGGATGGGGCGGGCGGGATAGTTCTGCGCCACCGCGGGAACGGCAAACGCGAGCGCGGCGAGAGCCGCAACGACGAGACGCTTCATGACACTCCTCCCTTGCAGGATCTTCACTTGAAGAACGAAAGACGGTTCAACCGACGGCGCACGCCGCACCGTCGAGCGAATACTTGCGCAGGCGTGGGCCCGCCTTCATGACCTGCCCCGGCAGCGTGCGGCCGATCACCGCCTCGACGCGATTCGCCACCGCGCAGAGGGCAGCGAGGTCGACGCCGGTCGTGAATCCGGACTCCTCGAGGAGGTAGACGAGGTCCTCGGTGCAAATGTTACCTGTCGCGCCCGGCGCGAAGGGGCAGCCCCCCAAGCCGCCGATCGACGCCTCGAAGCGGCGGACGCCGAGGTCGAGACCCACCATCACGTTGGCGAGCCCCACGCCGCGCGTATTGTGGAAGTGCAGCGTCACCGGCAGATCGGGGTGCTCGCGCTGGATCGCGCGCACGAGGCGGGCGACCGTCGGTGGGGTGGCCATGCCGGTGGTGTCGCCCAGCGTCAACTGCGTGAAACCGAGCTTCGCGTAGGCATCGATCACCCGCATCGCAGCCGCCACCGGAACCTCGCCCTCGAACGGGCAACCGAAGGCGCAGGCTACCGCGCCGCGCATCTCGGCCTTGCCGCGCACGATGTCGGCGACCTCGCGCACCGCGGCGAGCGAGCCTTCGATCGTGTTGTTGAGATTGGCCTTGTTGTGCGTCGCGCTGGCGGACACGAAACACACGATCTCGTCGACGGCGGCGCCCAGCGCGCGCTCGGCACCACGCGCGTTCGGCACGAGTGCCGCGATGTGCGCCTCGCGGCGGCGCTGCACGAGCGAGAGCATCTCGTGCGCGTCGGCGAGCTGCGGCACGGCGCGCGGGCTCACGAACGACGTCGCTTCCAGGTCACGGATGCCGGCAGCGATGAGCGCATCGACGATCTCGGCCTTGACGGCGGTCGGAATGAACGGCTTCTCCACCTGGAAACCGTCGCGGGTGCCGACTTCGATGACGGTGACGTGCTCGTGGGAGGGAGTGGTGTAGTCCATTCGGGGATCGGGGATCGGGGATCAGGGATCAGGAGTCAGGTGACACCTTTTGCCCGCAGCGCGGCGATCGCCTCCGTACTGTACCCCAGACTGGCGAGGATCGCGTCGGTGTCGGCGCCCAGCTCGGGCGGCCGGCGATGGATCCGGCACGGTGCATCGGTGAACTTGATCGGAAAGCCGAGGACATCGATCGGTCCGTGCGTCGGATCTTCGATCGTGATCTGCATCTGCTGGTGGCGAATTTGCGGATCGGTGAAGACCTCCGCCAGTCCCATGACGCGCCCGCAGGGCACGCCAGCGGCGTTCAGGACCTCGAGCCAGTGGTCGATCGGCTGCGTGCGCGTCACCGCCTCGACCGCGGCGTTGATCTCGCGCCGGCGTGCGAAGCGATCAGCGTTCGTGGCGAACCGCGGATCGCCGCGCAGGTGCGCAAGACCAAGCGCGTCGAGCAGCTTGAAATAGACCTGGTCGTTCGACGGCGCGATGGCGACCTCGCCGTCCGCCGCCGCGAAGAGCCCATAGGGGGCGACCAGCGCGTGGTCGTTGCCGGTGCGCAGCGGCTGGAGGCCGGTCTCGAAGTAATGCGAGGCGAGGAAGGCGAGGTTCGCCACCATGCTGTCGACGAGCGACGTGGCGACCTCCTCGCCCTGCCCCGTGCGCTCGCGGCGAAAGAGTGCCGCGCAGATTCCCATCGCGGCGTAGGCGCCGGCGATGAGGTCGGACAGCGGCGGCGCGGCGCGCTGCGGCGGCTCGCCCTCGGCGCCGTTGACGCTCATGAAGCCGCTCATCGCTTGGGCAATGAAGTCGAACGTCGGCCGGTCGCGGTACGGGCCGCCCATTCCGAAGCCGGTGATGTGGCCGACCACGAGGGCAGGCCTGATCTTGCGCAACTCCTCGCGCGAGAGACCGATCTTGTCCATCACGCCCGGACGGAAGTTGTCGAGCACCACGTCGGCGGTGGCGATGAGCTCGCGCACGATCGTCTTGCCCTCATCGCTGCGCAGGTCGAGCGTGAGCGAGCGCTTGTTGCGGTTGAACGAGGCGAAATAGAGGCTGTAACCGTTGCGCAGCGCGCCCTGCTTGCGTACGGGATCGCCCTCGCCGGGGTCCTCGATCTTGATCACTTCGGCGCCCATGTCGGCGAGGAACATCGAGCAGAACGGGCCGGAGAGGATGCGAGAGAGGTCGACGACGCGGATGCCTTCGAGTTGCATGGAGAGGATGCGGGATCGAGACGGGGTGTTGGGATGGGGGATTGCGATGGGCGCACCCTGCAATCCGTGCGCGGCGGGCTTGCCGTTCTCCTACGCCGCCAGCGCGACGGCCGGCTCGTCCCGCGCAGCCTCGCGGAAGCGGTCGAGCAACGCCTTCTCGCGAGCGCGCGCGACCTCGATGTTACGCCGCTTCACGTGCCCGTAGCCGCGAATGCTCGACGGCACGTTGGCGATGTCGATGGCCACGGCGAGGTTCGCCGCGGTGAGCATCTTCGCGATCAGTGCGACCGTGACCTCGTAGTCCGCGACGAGTTTCCGCTCGAGCCGCCGCTCCTCGCTGTAGCCGAAGACGTCGAGCCACGTGCCGCGCAGGCGCCGCAGCCGTGCGAGGAGCGCGAGCGGAGTGCGCATCCACGCCCCGTACGTGCGCTTGCGCGGCACCCCCGTGACGGGATCGGGTCTGCTCCACAGCGGCGGGGCGAAATGGTATTGCAGCGTGTACCCGTCCTCGAAGGTGGCGGCGACCTCGCGCTCGAACTCGCCGTCGGTGTACAGCCGCGCGACCTCGTACTCGTCCTTGACGGCGAGGAGCTTGAAGTAGTGCCGCGCCACCGCCGCGGCAAGCGCCGTGCTGCCCGGCGCCACGCGCTCCTCCGCGTCGCGCACCCGGGCGACGAGCGTGCGATAGCGCTGAGCGAGCCGGGCATCCTGGTACGCGGTCAGGAACTCGCCGCGCCGCGCGACCGTCTCGTCGAGGTCGCGCGACAGGACGCGATCGCTGCCGCCGGCGGCCAGCGGCCGGGCCGCGTGCTCCTCCACCGCTGCGCGGTTCTCGCAGGCGAGCCGACCCCACTGGAACGCGCGCTGGTTGGCCTCGACGGCGACCGCGTTGAGCTCGATCGCGCGGAACAGCGCCGCGCGCGAGACGGGGACGAGCCCCATCTGCCACGCGTAGCCCAGGAGGAAGAGGTTGGTCCCGGTCGAGTCGCCCAGGAGGTCGGTGACCACGCGCGTGGCATCGAGGAAGCGCACGCCGTCGCCGCCGACGGCGTCGCGCAGCCCGTCCTCCATCGCGTCCCACGGCGTTTGCAGGTCGGGGTTCCGGATGAAGGCGACGGTGGCCATGCGATGCGTGTTGACGACGCCGCGCGTCACGCCCTTCTGCAGCAGCGAGAGGATCGAGTTTTCGGCGGTGACCAGAAGGTCGCTGCCGATCACCGCGTTGGCCTCGCCCGCGGCGATGCGGATCGCGGTGAGATCCTCGGGGCGCGCCGCGATGCGCACGAACGTGGTGACGGCGCCGCCCTTCTGCGCCACCCCCGTCATGTCGAGCACCGACACGCCCTTGCCCTCGAGGTGCGCGGCCATGCCGAGCAGCGCACCGACGGTGATGATCCCGGTCCCGCCGACGCCCGCCACCACGATCGAGTGCGGCCTGGGCAATGCGGGCAGCGTCGGCTCGGGCAGGCGATCGAACAGGTCGTCGCGAGCGCTGCTCGCGGGCGCCTTGCGCAGCTTGCCGCCCAGCACCGACACGAAGCTCGGGCAGAAGCCGTCCTGGCAGGAGAAATCCTTGTTGCACGACGTCTGGTCGATGGCGCGCTTGCGCCCGAACTCGGTCTCCACCGGCGTCACCGACACGCAGTTCGACTTCGTGCTGCAATCGCCGCAGCCCTCGCACACGCGGGTGTTGATGAACGAGCGGCGGGCGGGATCGGGAAACGTGCCGCGCTTGCGGCGCCGACGCTTCTCGGCGGCGCAGGTCTGGTCGTAGACGAGCGCCGTCACGTCCGTCACCTCGCGCAGTTCGCGCTGTACGGCGTCGAGGTGGTCGCGATGGCGCACGGTCACGCCGGCGGCAAAACCGGCGTCGCGGCCGTACTTCCCGGGCTCGTCGGTGACGACGACGATCCGCGCGACCCCTTCGGCCTCGAGCTGGCGCGTGAGCCCCGGGACGTTGAGCGGCAGTGGCAGCGGTTGCCCGCCGGTGGCGGCGGTGGCGTCGTTGTAGAGGATCTTGAAGGTGATCGGGACCTTCGCGGCGACGGCGGCGCGGACCGCGAGCAGTCCCGAGTGGTAGTAGGTGCCGTCGCCCATGTTGGCGAAAATGTGCGGGGTATCGGTGAAGGGCGCCTGCCCGACCCACGCGGCGCCCTCGGTCCCCATCGGCGAGAAGATCCGGGTGCTGCCGAAGATGTACGTCGCCATGAAGTGGCAACCCACTCCGGCGATGGCCTCGCTGCCTTCCGGCACGCGCGTGCTGCTGTTGTGCGGACAGCCCGAGCAGAAGTACGGCACCCGCCCGGCGTCGGACAGGTAGCCGCGCAGCTGCGGCGACAGCGACGGCTTCGCCAGCGCCTCGTGCTTCGCGACGAGCCACGCCGCACGCGCCTCGATTCGCGCGTCGCGGTGGAAGCACCGGATCCGCGCCGCGATGGCGAGGGCGATCTCCTCGGCGGTGAGCTCACCGTGCGGCGGCAGCAGCCATGGTCCCGAGGCGCCGTCGTCGGCGCGCTTCCCGACGATGCGCGGCCGCCGCGCATCGGGCCAGTGGTACAGCAGCGCACGCACCTGGTCCTCGATCACCGGCCGCTTCTCCTCGACGACCACGATCTCCTCGAGCCCGAGCGCGAACGCGTGCAGCCCCTGTGGCTCGAGCGGCCACGTCACGCCGAGCTTGAGGACGCGGATCCCGATGTTGGCCGCGGCGCGCTCGTCGATGCCCAGGTGTTCGAGCGCCTGGCGCACGTCGAGGTACGACTTGCCGGCGGTGACGATCCCGAGCCGCGCTTTCGGGCTGTCGCAGGTGACCGGATTGAGCCCGTTGGCGCGCACGTAGGCGAGCACCGCCGGGAGCCGGTAGTCGTGGATGCGCCGTTCCATCGCAAGCGGCTGGTCCGGCAGGCGCAGGTTCAAGCCGCCGGGGGGCAGCGTGAAGTCCTCGGGGACGCGCACGTCGACGCGCGCCGGATCGACGCTCACCGACGCCGAGCACTCGATCGTGTCGTCGAGTGCCTTGAAGGCGATCCACGAACCGGAGAAGCGCGACATCGCGTAGCCGTGGAGGCCGAGGTCGAGATAGTCCTGCACGCCGGTGGGGGCGAGCACCGGGATCATCGGCGCCATCAGCATGTTCTCGCTCTGCGTGGCGATGGTCGACGAGCGCCCCATGTGATCGTCGCCGCACACGAGCAGGACGCCGCCGTGGCGCGACGTGCCGGCGGAATTGCCGTGCAGCAGCACGTCGCCGCAGCGCGCGAGGCCCGCCCACTTGCCGTACCACATGCCGAACACGCCCTGGTAGCGCGAGCGCGGGTCGAGCGACACCTGCTGCGCACCCCACACGCCCATCGCGGCGAGTTCCTCGTTCTGTCCGGGCTGGAAGCGGACGTGGTGCCGTGCGAGGAGGTCGTGCGCCTCCCACAGCGTCTTGTCCATGTTGTTGAGCGGCGATCCCTGGAAGCCGGACACGAAGCCCGCTGTCTCGACGCCCGCCGCCGCGTCGCGCTGGCGCTGCATCATGAGGAGGCGCGTGAGCGCCTGCAGCCCGTTGAGATAGACGCGGCCGCTGGCGAGCGTGTACTTGTCGGTGAGCCTGACGTCGGCGAACTGCATGTTCATCTCCTGACCGAAGCCTCGGCCGCGCGCGACGGCGTGCGGGCGCGACGGCGCGGCGCGGTGGTCATGAGGCGGCTGCGCACCGTCATACCACCTTGCCGGGATTGAGCAAGTCGCGCGGATCGAGGGTCGCCTTGATCGCGCGCATGACGTCCACTGCCCGCGTGCCGAACTCCTCGCGCAGGAATTCGCGCTTGCCCAGGCCGATGCCGTGCTCGCCGGTACAGGTACCACCCATCGCGAGCGCCCGGCGCACGAGGCGCGTGTTGATGTCCCACGCTTCTTGCGTGTCGGCATCGCTGTCCGGATCGACCAGGATCATGAGATGGAAGTTGCCGTCGCCCACGTGGCCGAAGAGCGGAATCGGCATCGTGGACCGCGCGACGTCGTCCTGCGTGGCAACGATGCATTCGGTGAGCCGACTGAGCGGTACGCACACGTCGGTAGCGACCATCCGGCTCCCCGGCCGCAGCGCGAGGCACGCGAAGTACGCGTCGTGCCGTGCCTGCCACAGCCGGGTACGCTCCTCCGGCTGCGTCGACCACGAGAAATCGCGCCCACCGTGCGCCCGGGCGATCTCCTGCATCTGGGTGGCCTGCTCTTCCACGCCGCGCACCGTGCCGTGAAACTCGTACCAGAGCGTCGGGGATTCGTTGAGGCCGAGTTTGCTGTACGCATTGACCGCCTTGACGGTCAGCGTATCGAGCAGCTCGACGCGTGCGATCGGGATTCCGCACTGGATCGCCTCGATCACCGAGTCGACCGCGTCCTGCACCGTCGGAAACGCACAGACAGCGGCCGAGATCCCGTCGGGGATCGGGTGGAGCCGGATCGTGAGCTCGGTGATGACGCCGAGGGTGCCTTCGGCGCCGACGAAAAGGCGCGTGAGGTCGTAGCCCGCGGCCGACTTGCGCGCACGACCGCCGGTCCGGATCACGCTCCCGTCGGCGAGCACCACGGTGAGCCCGAGCACGTTGTCGCGCATTGTCCCGTAGCGCACCGCGTTGGTCCCCGACGCCCGCGTGGAAGCCATGCCGCCCAACGACGCGTCGGCGCCGGGATCGATCGGGAAGAACAATCCGCTGTCGTGCAAATGCGCGTTGAGCTGTTTGCGTGTGACGCCGGGTTCGGCGCGGACATCGAGATCGGCGATGTTGACCTCGAGGATCCGGCTCATCCGTGTGAAATCGACGCACACGCCACCGTGCGTGGCGAGGACGTGGCCCTCCACCGAGGTTCCCGTGCCGTACGGAATGAGCGGCACGCCGTGGCGGCCACAGATCCCGACCACGTCGACGGCGTCTTGCGTCGTCTCGGCGAACACCACGGCATCCGGCGGTGTGGTCGCGTACGACGAGATGTCCGTCCCGTGATGCCCGCGCACAGCACGCGCAAAGCTGACGCGATCGCCGAAGCGCGCCACGAGCTCGGCGGCGACGGGCTGAGCGAGAGAGCGTGTTTCGTGCGCGCGCTCGCGAAGCTCGGAGAAATGGTCGGCGTGACGAATGGGGGATTCCATGACGTACCTCCCGCTTGGGTGCGCCCGCATCGGGCGCGCCCGATCGAACGTCGGCGTACGCGCGAGCCTCCGGCCGGCGGCTCGTCGCCAACGCGGCCGACGAGTAGCGCCGGACCGTCGTCAAGCCTGTCGCGAGGTCTTGACGGCCAGCGCCGCGACAGGCACGATACCAAACAACTGTTTGTTTTTCCACCCCCCCTTGAGAGATGCCACCCGACGCCTCGACGCCGCTCGCCGCCCGCGCGGCTGCCGCCGCCCGCGAAGCCCCGCGCACCGGCACGCGCAGCGACAGCCGTCTGCCGCTCGTCCTCGACGCAGCCGCGCGCTTCTTCGCCGAGAAGGGCTTCGGCTACACGTCGATGCGCGACATCGCTGGCGCCGCCGGGATGCTGCCGGGGTCGCTGTACTACTACTTCGCGTCGAAGGAAGAACTCCTGGTCGCGGTGTACGCGGAAGGCGTGCGCCGCATCGAGCATGCCGTGCTGCCCGCGCTGCGCAGCGCCGATGCCGATCCGTGGACGCGCCTGACCAACGTGTGCGCCGCGCACCTCGGCGCGCTTCTCGAGGACAGCGACTACGGCCAGGTGGTGATCCGGGTGCGACCCGACGACGCCCCCGCGGTCGCCGCCCGCCTGACCGCGCTGCGCGACCAGTACGAGGCGATCTTCGCGCGGGCCATCGACTCGCTGCCGCTGCCGCCGCGTACCGACCGGCGCGCCTTGAAGCTCATGCTCCTCGGTGCGCTCAACTGGTCGCAGACCTGGTATCGCCCAGGGAAGGATGCACCGCAAGTCCTCGCGCGGCGCTTCGTCCGATTGCTGCGCGATCCACTCGGAGAGTGAAGGAACACCATGCCCGACACCGCCTTTCGCCCCAAGGTCCTCGTCACCAAGATCGGTCTCGACGGCCACGACCGCGGCAGCCGCATCGTCGCCGCGCACCTGCGTGACGCCGGTGTCGAGGTCGTCTACACGCCGCCCTGGCAGGACATCGGCACCGTCGTCAAGCTCGCGATCGAGGAGGACGTCGACCTGATCGGCGTGTCGTCGCTCGCCACCGACCACCTCATCGTCCCCAAGCTCATGCGTGCGCTGCGCGACGCCGGCGTCGCCGACGTCGCGGTGATCGTCGGCGGCATCGTTCCCGATGCCGACGAGAAGATGCTGCTCGACGCCGGCGTGGCGCGCGTATTCCACCCTGGCATCAAGCTCGAGGAGATCGCCGCGTACGTCCACGATGCGAGCGCCAAGGTGCGCGCGTCCCGCTTCCCAATCACCGCGCACGCCTGAGATCGCGCCATGAACAAGCCACTGCCGCACGCCATTCCCGCCTCCATCGAGGAGGCGCGGATCCGCTGGTCCGCCGAGTACGCGGCGCAGATCGGCAGCGACCGCGCGGTCCGCAACCGCTCGGGAATCCCGATCAAGCCGCTGTACACCCCGCTCGACGTCGATCCGGCGCGCTACGACGCCGACGTCGGCTTCCCCGGCGAGCCGCCGTACACGCGCGGCATCTACGCGACGATGCATCGCGGCCGCACCTGGACGCAGCGGCAGTTGATCGGCCTCGGCACACCGGAGAGCTACAACGCGCGCCTGCGCGACATCCTCGACAAAGGCGGCAACGCGGTCTCGCTCATTCCGTGCAACTCGGTGTTCCGTGGCTACGACATGGACGAGGTCGACGCCGAGCTCCTCGGCACCTGCGGCGTGGTGTGCAACAGCGCCGAACACATGGCCACCTGCCTCGCCGGGGTCGACCTCGCCCGCACGTCGTGCGCGATGAACGATCCGTCACCGTTCACGCTGCTCGCGTTCATGCTCGACACCGCGAAGCGCAACGGCGTCGATTGGCGCGCGTTGAGCGGGACGTCGAACCAGAGCGACTACCTGTCGCACTTCGTCGCCAACCACATGTTCTTTCGCCTGGCGCTCTCCGGCGCCCGGCGAGTGCTGATCGACCACATCGCGTGGTGCAGCGAGCACCTGCCCCGCTGGAATCCGCTATCGGTCGTCGGCCAGCACATGCAGCAAGCGGGCGCTACCCCCGCGGAAGCGCTCGCCTTCACGCTCGCCTCGGCGATCCAGTACGCCGACGACTGCGTCGAAGCCGGCATGTCGCCCGACGTGTTCCTGCCGCGCTTCACGTTCTTCTTCGACATCTCGATCTCGTTCTTCGAGGAGATCGCCAAGTTTCGCGCGGCCCGCCGCATCTGGGCGCGGATCACGCGCGAGCGCTACGGCGCACAGGATCCGCGCTCGTGGCGCTTCAAGTTCCACGGACAGACGTCCGGCGTCGACCTCACGCGTCAGCAACCGCTCAACAACATCGCACGCGTCACCGCGCAGGCGATCGCCGGCATCTTCGGCGGCCTGCAATCGCTGCACACCGACGCCTACGACGAAGTCCTGTCGTGTCCGACGCAGTTCGGCGCGCGTATCGCGGTGGCCACCCAGAACATCCTGCGCGAGGAGGCGCACCTGACCGACGTGATCGATCCGCTCGGCGGCTCGTACTACGTCGAGAAGCTGACCGACGAGATGGAAGCGAAGGTCGTCGCGATCATGGCCGAGGTCGAGGCCGCGGGCGGCATGTATGCGGCGGTCGAGTCGGGCCTCGTTCAGCGGCGGATCGGCGAGTCGGCGCGCGCCTTCCAGGAGCGCATCGACACCGGGGAGCAGACGGTCGTCGGCGTCAACCGCTACCAGGTCGAGGAAGACGCGAGCGCCCGCCCCGCGCTCGCTAAGCCCGACGTGGCACTCATGGACGCGCATCGCGCCGACTTCGCGCGCTACAAGACGCAGCGCTCGCAGGGTGGCGTCGAGCGCGCACTCGCGGCACTCGCGCGCGCCGCGCAGGAGAGCGGACCCGGGCGCACCAACCTCTTCGGGGTGATCGTCGAGGCGGCTGCCGCCGGTTGCACCCACGGCGAGATCTGCGGCACGCTGCGTCGCGAGCTGGGTTTCGGGCATCCGCTGGTCGTCGTCTGACCGTGGACGATTCCCTGCCGCGCGCCGACACCTCGCCGATGCTCGGAGAGCCCGCCGCCAATCCGCTCGCGCGGCGCGTCGCCGCGCTGCGGGCCGGCGACCGGGCGACGCTCGCGCGCGCCATCACCGAGGTCGAGAACGAATTACCGTCGGCGCCCGCGTTGCACGCGGCGCTGCGCGAGCACACCGGCCACGCGCACGTCGTCGGGATCACCGGCCCGCCCGGAGCGGGCAAGTCGACCCTCATCAACGCGCTCGTCACCGAGCTCGCGCGCCGCGGCAAGCGGGTGGCGGTCGCCGCGGTCGATCCGTCGAGCCCCGTCACCGGCGGCGCCGTCCTGGGCGATCGCGTCCGCATGGACATCGGGACCGCCGACAACGTCTTCATCCGCTCGCTCGCCTCGCGCGGCCACGGCGGCGGGCTCGCGCGCACCACGCCGCGTATCGTCGACGTCCTCGACGCCGCCGGCTTCGACACCATCGTCGTCGAGACCGTCGGTGCGGGACAATCGGACGTCGACATCGCCTCGTTTGCCGACACCAGCATCGTCGTGTCGCCGCCAGGCCTGGGCGACGGCGTGCAGGCGATCAAGGCGGGCATCCTCGAGATCGCCGACATCCTCGTCGTCACCAAGGCGGACACGCCCAACGCCACGCGCACCGAGCGCGATCTCCTCGACATGCTGCGTTTGCGTGCGCGCAAGGAGGGCTGGCGCGTGCCCGTGCTGTGCACGTCGGCGACGACCGGCGACGGCATCGCGAAGCTCGTCGACACGCTCGACGCGCATGCGCGCGACGCCGGCACCGGCCGCCGCGTGCGACGTGCGGCCGACCCGGCCCCGTCACCACTGCCCGCCGATCCCGCCGAGGCACTACGCATGCTCGCCGCGCGCGATCCCTTCGTGCGCCATTGCGGCATCGAATTCGTGGCCGGCGGCGTCGGCAGCGCCACCGTGCGCATGCACGTCGGCCGCCAGCACCTCAATTTCAACGGCAACTGCCACGGCGGCGCGATCTTCACGCTCGCCGACACGGCCTTCGGGCTGGCCTCGAACTCGCACGGCGTGATCGCCGCCGGCATCGACGCGCACGCCACGTTCCAGGTCGCCGTGCGCGAAGGGGACGTGCTCGTCGCCCGCGCGACCGAGGCGAGCCTCGGCCGCAAGCTCGCCGTCTACCGCGTCGACGTCCTGCGGGGCACCGACCTCGTCGCGACGTTCACCGGGACGGTGTACGTCACGAGCCGGGGGCACGCGTAAGGGCAGCGATTGCCGGGGCCGTTCGGATTCGACTGGACACGTCGCGTCACCGTGCGCGCGCCCGATGAACGCCCCGACTATCGCCCGAGGTCCTTGGCACTGGTCCCCGCGATGCCCCAGTTCTCCTTCGGCACGTCCTGGATCAGGACGCGCACGCTGGCAAGGGGCGCCCCGGTCGCTTCGACGAGTGCCTGGCTCACCTTCTCGATCACCGCACGCTTCTGCTCTTCCGTCCGGCCTTCCATCAGGTAGATCTGCGCAAACGGCATCTGCGTTCTCCTGCTGATCCAAGGGTGGCGTGCGCCCCGCCGTTCGCGAGGCGCCGGCGCCCGAAATCGTCGATCAGTACTTCACCATCACGTTGCGCAACTCGGTGTAGAACTCGAGCGAATGCACGCCTCCTTCGCGGCCGATGCCCGACTGCTTGGCGCCGCCGAACGGGGTGCGCAAATCGCGCAGGAACCAGCTGTTGATCCAGCACAGGCCGACCTCGATCTGTGTCGCGAGGCGGCTGGCACGGCCGATGTCCTGCGTGTAGATCGAGGTCGCCAACCCGTACTTGGTGTCGTTGGCCATGCGCACGGCGTCTTCCTCGGTATCGAAGGGCTGGATGTGGCAGCAGGGCCCGAAGATCTCCTCGCGCACCACGCGCGAGGTTTCCAGCAGCCCGGTCCAGATCGTGGGTTGCACCCAGCAGCCTTCCTTGAGATCGTCGGGCATGTCCGGAATGCCGCCGCCGAAAACGACGGTGGCGCCTTCCTCGCGCGCCAGTGCGTAGTACGACAGCACCTTCTTCTGGTGCACCTTGCTGACCAGCGGGCCGATCTTGGTGTCGCGATCGAACGGCCGGCCCGGCTTCATCGATTCCGCCTTGGCCTTGAGCGCGGCGACGAACTTCTCGAAGATCGGCCGCTCCACGTACACGCGCTCGGTGCCCAGGCAGACCTGGCCGCAGTTCTCGAATGCCGAGCGGGTGACCGTGTCGACGGCAGTCTCGAAGTCGCAGTCGGCAAACACGAGCGCGGCATTCTTGCCGCCCAACTCCAGCGAGACCGGGCGAATGCCTTCCGCAGCGGCCTTGATGATCGCCGTGCCGGTCTTCGTCTCGCCGGTGAAGGTCACGCCGTCGATGCCGGGATGGGCAGTCAGGAAGCTGCCCGTCGAGTTCGTGCCGTAGCCGTTGACGACGTTGTATACGCCGGGAGGCACGCCGACCTTGTTCATCACCTCG
The DNA here is from genome assembly GCA_020852555.1 of Burkholderiales bacterium. Lineage (GTDB taxonomy): Bacteria > Pseudomonadota > Gammaproteobacteria > Burkholderiales > Casimicrobiaceae > VBCG01. Next base: position 563 of record JADZAQ010000068.1, on the reverse strand, counting down.
CCCAGCAGCGTCGCCGTGCTGGGCGTGAATTCCGACGGCTTGACCACCACCGTATTGCCGCAAGCCAGCGCCGGACCGCACTTCCACGTCATCAGCAACAGCGGCAGGTTCCAGGGGCAGATGATCGCGATCACGCCGCGCGGCGTGCGCACGCCGTAGCTGCGCGCCGTCTTGCCGTCCGGGGTCTGCATCTCGAACGACTCGGTGGCCACGTTCTTGATGGTGTCGGTGAAGATCTTGAAATTGGCCGCGCCGCGGGGGATGTCGACGTGCGACGCCAGATGCGCGGGCTTCCCCGTATCGGCGATCTCGGCCTGCAGGAAATCGTCGAAGCGGTGGTTGATCTCTTCGACCAACCTGTCGAGCATCGCGCAGCGCTCGTTCACCGACAGCTTGCCCCACGGCCCGCGCAGCGCCGCGCGGGCGGCGGTGACCGCCGCATCCACTTCCGGCTGACCCGCCTCATGCACCATTGCGATGAGCGAGTTGTCCACCGGATTGCGCTTCTCGTACGTCTTTCCGCTGGCGTTGCCGACGTAGGCGCCATTGATGAAATTCAGAAT
>JADZAQ010000067.1 GCA_020852555.1 Burkholderiales bacterium | reverse complement strand
GGACGATCCGATGAGCGTGCTCTCCACCGGCGCCGACTGGGACTTCGACCTCCTCGAGCGCTACGATGCGGCCATCGCGCGCATCGCACACCACGAGTTCGGGCTCGATACCTACGCCAATCAGATCGAGGTGATCACGTCCGAGCAGATGCTCGACGCCTACGCCTCGAGCGGCCTGCCGGTGGGCTACCCCCACTGGTCGTACGGCAAGGAATTCATCCGCAACGAGCACGCGTACCGCCGCGGCATGCAGGGATTGGCCTACGAGATCGTGATCAACTCCGATCCCTGTATCGCGTACCTCATGGAGGAGAACACGATCGCCACCCAGGCGCTCGTCATCGCGCACGCGTGCTACGGCCACAATTCCTTCTTCAAGGGCAATGCCGCTTTCCGGCAATGGACCGCCGCCGACGCGATCATCGACTATCTGGTCTTCGCGCGGCGCTACGTGCTCGAGTGCGAGGAGCGCCACGGCCACCCCGCCGTCGAGGAGATCCTCGATGCCTGTCACGCGCTCATGCACCACGGCGTCGATCGCTACCGGCGTCCCGCGCCGCTGTCGCTCAAGGCCGAGGCGGCGCGACTGGCCGAGCGCGAGACACACCGCGAGCGGCAGTTCAACGACCTGTGGCGCACCGTGCCGGCGGCGAATGCCGCGACCGAGCATCTCCGGGGGCCGCAGGTGTTTCCCGCGGAGCCGCAGGAGAACATCCTCTACTTCGTCGAGAAGTACTCGCCCCGGCTCGAGCCGTGGGAGCGTGAGATCGTGCGCATCGTGCGCAAGCTCGCGCAGTACTTCCATCCGCAGATGCAGACGAAGGTGATGAACGAGGGGTGGGCGACGTTCTGGCACTACACGATCGTCAATCGCCTGCACGTGACCGGGCAGGTCGACGACGGTTTCATGTTCGAATTCCTGAAGAGCCACACGAACGTCGTCTTCCAGCCGCCGTACGACGTGCCGTATTACAGCGGCGTCAATCCGTATGCGCTGGGCTTCGCGATCTTCTCCGATCTGCGTCGCATGTGCGAGGTGCCGACCGCCGAGGACCGCGCCTGGTTTCCCGACCTCGCCGGCGGCGACTGGCGCAAGGTTCTCGACTTCGCGATGCGCAATTTCAAGGACGATTCGTTCATCGGGCAGTACCTCTCGCCGCGGCTCATTCGCGATTTTCGCTTGTTCGCCGTCGCCGACCACCGGCACGAGGATGCGCTCAAGGTCGACGCGATCCACGACGACCACGGCTATCGCCGGGTGCGCCGCCTCCTCGCGCAGCAGCACGCGAGCGACGAACGACTGCCCGACGTGGAGGTGCTGCGCTACGACCGTGACGGCGACCGCACCCTCACGCTGCGCTATGTGCAGCGGCGCGGCCGCCCGCTCGACGACGCTGCCCAGGAGGTGATCACCCACCTGCGCCGCCTGTGGGGCTTCCCGGTGCGTCTCGAGACCTGGGAGGGCGACGTCCACCAGCCGCAGCTCGGCGCCATCGCGGCATGAGTGGGCGTCGCGGTGGCCGCGCCGCGTGGCGCGCCCTGAACGTCAGGCCGCCGTCGTGATGAGGAGCGCGCCGGCGCCGAGCAGGACGAGTGCCGCGAGCTCGCGACGGGTCAGGTGCTCGCGGAAGAAGCGCCGTGACACCGCGTAGCTGAAGACGATCTCGACCAGTCCGAGGGTGCGCACATGGGTCGCCGGCTTGATCGCGAAGGCGGTGAACCAGCCGGCGGATGCCGCCGCGCCCATCAGCCCGGCGAAGAGCGAAGGGCGCCACGCGGCCAGTGTCCTGACCACCACGCGACGATCGCGAACGTACAGCCAGCCACCGAGGACGACCGTTTGCAGCGCGAGCGCCGCCACCAGCGTCACGGCCGCCGCGACGAGGAACGATGGCGAGGCGAGCGCGTGCGTCGCGGCGCGGAACGCCACGCTGGCGAGCGCCATGCAGGCGCCGCAGCCAAGACCGAGGACCGCCGAGCGCGAGGCGAAGCCCGCGACCAGCGAGCGCCACGGCCGCTGGCCTGCCACCGGCGCGAGCAGCAGAACGCCCAGCGTCGCGCACCCCACGGCGAGTGCACCCTGCAACGACAGCGCATCGGCGAGCAGCAGCGCCGAGAAGAGCGCCGTCTGGACGACGTCGGTCTTCGAGTACGCGACGCCGACCGCGAAGTTACGCGCCGCCATCACCCGCAGCAGCAGCGCGGTCCCCGCGATCTGACTGATCCCGCCCACCGCGGTCCAAACGAGGAAGCGGCTGTCGAATGCGGGCAGCGGTAGGGCGGTGAGTGCGAGGAGCAAGCCCAGCCACGCGATGGCGAAAGGCAATCCGTACAGGAAGCGAACGAGCGTCGCCCCGAGCGTGCCGAGTTCGCCGACGAGGCTGCGCTGCGCGGCATTGCGGATCGTCTGCGCGAGTGCCGCGAAGATGGTGATGGGGATCCACATCGTGCGTGCTATACTGCACGAATCACGCTATCCGCAACCGACGACGTACTTACGACCATGGTTATGACACCGCTGACGTGCCTGGAGACCCTCCGCTGAGCAGGCGCAGCGCCCGCACGTCCGTCATTCTCCCGGTCGAGCCGACCGGACCCCAGACCAAAGTGCGGCGAGTTCCGCACTTTTTTCGTTTCTGGAGTCCGCCACGATGATTTCGATCACGCTTCCCGACGGGGCCGTCCGGCAGTTTCCGGCTCCCGTCTCGGTCCACGACGTCGCCGCCTCGATCGGCCCTGGTCTCGCCAAGGCGGCGCTCGCCGGCAAGGTCGACGGCAAGGTCGTCGATACGTCTTACGTCGTGGATCGCGACGCCAAACTCGCCATCCTCACCGACAAGGATGCCGAGGGCCTCGAGGTGATCCGCCACTCGACCGCGCATCTTCTCGCCTACGCGGTGAAGGAGCTCTTCCCCGACGCGCAGGTGACGATCGGCCCGGTCATCGAGGACGGCTTCTACTACGACTTCAGCTACCAGCGCCCGTTCACACCCGAGGACCTGGCGGCGATCGAGGCGCGCATGGCGGAGCTCGCCAGGAAGGACGAGCCGGTGGTGCGCTCGGAGATGCCACGCGACGACGCGGTGAAGTTCTTCGAGGGCATGGGGGAGCACTACAAGGCCGAGATCATCGCGTCGATCCCGACCAACGAGCCCATTTCGCTCTATCGCGAGGGAGCGTTCATCGACCTCTGCCGCGGGCCGCACGTCCCGTCGACCGGTAAGCTCAAGGTCTTCAAGCTGATGAAGGTCGCGGGCGCCTACTGGCGTGGCGATTCGCGCAACGAGATGCTCCAGCGCATCTACGGCACCGCGTGGGCGAAGAAGGAGGAACTCGACGCCTACCTGCATCGCATCGAGGAAGCCGAGAAGCGCGACCATCGCAAGCTCGGTCGGCAACTCGACCTCTTCCACACGCAGGACGAGGCGCCGGGCATGGTCTTCTGGCACCCCAAGGGCTGGTCGATCTGGCAGCAGGTCGAGCAGTACATGCGCCGCATCTACCAGGATCACGGCTACCAGGAGGTGAAGGCGCCGCAGATCCTCGATCGCACGCTGTGGGAGCGCTCGGGCCACTGGCAGAACTTCAAGGACAACATGTTCACGACCGAGTCCGAGAAGCGCGACTTCGCCGTGAAGCCGATGAACTGCCCGGGCCACGTCCTGATCTTCAACGCGGGGCTGCGTAGCTACCGCGAGTTGCCGTTGCGCTACGGCGAGTTCGGCGCCTGCCACCGCAACGAGCCGTCCGGCGCGCTGCACGGGATCATGCGGGTGCGCGCCTTCACGCAGGACGACGGCCACATCTTCTGCACCGAGGAGCAGATCCAGTCCGAGTGCGTCGCCTTCAACCGGGTGGCGCTCGCCGTGTACCGCGATTTCGGCTTCACCGACGTCGCGATCAAGATCGCGCTGCGCCCCGAGCAGCGGCTGGGTGACGACGCGACGTGGGACCGTGCCGAGGATGCGCTGCGCAATGCGCTGCGCGAGTGCGGCGTCGCCTGGCAGGAGCTCCCCGGCGAAGGTGCCTTCTACGGCCCGAAGATCGAGTACCACCTCAAGGACTCGATCGGCCGCTCGTGGCAGTGCGGCACGATGCAGGTCGATTTCCAGATGCCGGGGCGCCTGGGCGCCGAGTACGTCGCCGCCGACGACACGCGCCAGGTTCCGGTGATGCTGCACCGGGCGATCGTCGGCTCGCTCGAGCGCTTCATCGGCATGCTCCTCGAGCACTACGCGGGCGCCCTGCCGCTGTGGCTCGCGCCGCAGCAGGCGGTGGTGCTGGCGATCACCGACCGCTCGGCGGTGTACGCCCAGAAGATCGTGGGCGCTCTCCGGGCGGCCGGATTCCGCGCCGCCGCCGATTTGCGCAACGAGAAAATTAACTATAAAATTCGCGAACAGAGCTTGCAGAAGCTCCCGTACCAGCTGATCGTGGGCGACAAGGAGCAGCAAGCTGACACGGTGGCCGTGCGTACCCGCGGCGGCGAGGATCTGGGGGCGATGTCTCTCGATGCCTTGCTGGAACGTCTCCGTACGGAGACGGCGGATCGTCGTTAGAGCGTTGATTTTATTGAATAATCAACCTCGGCGCGCTCCTCGGGTTGCCGGCCTTTTTTCGTCACTGGTGGAGAATAGACAATAGCCCTCGATAAGCATCAGCGGATCAACGCGGAAATCACCGCCCCCGAAATCCGCTTGGTTGGTGAAGACGGTGAGCAACTCGGAATTGTTTCCATCGTGGATGCGCGGTCTCGCGCCGAAGCGGCGGAGCTCGACCTGGTCGAGATCGCGCCGATGGCGAAGCCGCCGGTTTGCCGGATCATGGATTTCGGCAAATTCAAGTACCGCGAGGCCAAGAAACAACACGAGGCGAAGCTCAAGCTGAAGCAGATCCAGGTCAAGGAAGTCAAATTCCGGCCCGGTACTGACGAAGGCGACTACCAGATCAAGCTGCGCAATCTCGTCCGCTTCCTCGGGGAAGGCGACAAGGCGAAGATCACGATGCGTTTCCGCGGGCGGGAGATGGCGCACCAGGAGTTCGGTGTGCGGCTCCTCGAACGGATCCGGACCGACCTCGAGCCGCATGCGGTCGTCGAGTCGTTTCCGCGACTCGAGGGCCGGCAGATGGTGATGCTGCTGGCTCCGAAGAAAGTGGTGGTGACGAAGCCCGTCGCGACCAAGCATCCCGAAACCAAGCCGGAAACCGGTGCGGGTCGACCCGCCAAAGCCTCTCCCGCGCGACCTGCGGAGAGCACCGTGGAAGGCAGCAAACTAGAAGGGTAGGACGGCCATCATGCCGAAGATGAAGACGAAATCCGGCGCGAAGAAGCGCTTCCGCGTACGCGGCAGCGGCTCGATCAAGCGCTCGCAGGCGTTCAATCGCCACATCCTCACCAAGAAATCGACCAAGTCCAAGCGTCAGCGCCGCGGCTCCGCCGAGATCCATAGCACCAACCTGGATTCGGTCCACGCCATGCTGCCGTACGCCTGACGCGAGGAGCACGACATGCCAAGAGTCAAACGTGGTGTGACCGCCCGCGCGCGGCACAAGAAGGTGCTCGAGCAAGCCAAGGGATACCGCGGCCGCCGCGGCAACGTGTTCCGCATCGCCAAGGAAGCGGTGATGAAGGCGGGCCAGTACCAGTACCGCGACCGCCGCCAGAAGAAGCGCGAGTTTCGCGCACTGTGGATCGCCCGCATCAATGCCGCCGTACGCGAACTCGGGATGACGTACAGCACGTTCATCGCCGGCCTCTCCAAGGCGTCGATCGACATCGACCGCAAGGTGCTGGCCGACCTCGCCGTGCACGACAAGGCGGCGTTCAGCCGCATCGCGGAGCAGGCCAAAGCCTCGCTGGCCTGAGCGAGTCCGCGCGGAAACGAGGGAGGCGACCCCGCCTCCCTCTTTTTTTGGAACCGTAACCAAAGGCTTCCACAAAGAGACGCAGAGGCGCAGAGGAAAGCCTTCGAGGATATCTCTGCGCCTCTTGGTGAGGGGTGTTTCATGAACGATCTCGCAACTCTCGTCGCCACCGCCCGCAGCGAATTCGAGTCTTGCCACGATCCCGCGGCGCTCGAGAATGTCAAGGCACGCTACCTCGGCAAGACCGGCGCCCTCACCGAATTGCTCAAGGGGCTGGGCAAGTTGTCCGCCGCCGAGCGTCCGGTTGCCGGCGCGGCGATCAACGACGCCAAGCGCTCGCTCGAAGCCGCACTCGAGGCGCGCCGGGATGCGCTGGCGGGGAGCCGGCTCGAAGCGCAACTCGCGGCGCAGGCACTCGATGTGTCGCTGCCCGGGCGCTCGCGTGGTGCGGGATCGCTCCATCCGCTGACGCGGGTCCAGCAGCGCATCGAGACGCTGTTCCACTCGCTGGGCTTCGCGGTCGCCGACGGCCCCGAGATCGAGGACGATTTCCACAACTTCACGGCGCTCAATACGCCCGAGAACCACCCGGCCCGCTCGATGCAGGACACGTTCTACGTCGAGAATGCGATGGTGCTGCGCACCCACACTTCGCCGATCCAGGTGCGCTACATGGAAACGCACGCACCGCCGATCAAGATCATCGCCCCCGGCCGGGTGTATCGCGTCGACAGCGACGCCACGCACTCGCCGATGTTCCACCAGGTCGAGGGCCTGTGGATCGATCGCGACGTCACCTTCGCGGATCTCAAGTTCGTCGTCACCGAATTCCTGCGCCGCTTCTTCGAGCGCGACGACCTGAAAGTCCGCTTCCGACCGTCGTTCTTCCCGTTCACCGAGCCATCGGCGGAGATCGACATGGCGTTCGCCGACGGACGCTGGCTGGAGATCATGGGCTCGGGACAGGTCCACCCCAACGTGCTGCGCGCGGTGAACATCGATCCGCAGGAATACCAGGGCTTTGCCTTCGGGATGGGGCTCGACCGCATCGCGATGCTCCGTTACGGCATCGACGACCTGCGCGTGTTCTACGAGAACGATCTGCGCTTCCTCGCCCAATTCCAGTGATGCCCGCCACCACGGGCCCGAGCACGCCATGAAATTCTCCGAGCAATGGTTGCGCACGATGTGCGATCCGCCGCTAGGCAGCGACGCCCTGGGCGAGAGCCTCACGATGGCGGGCCTCGAGGTCGAAACTGCCGAGCCAGCCGCACCGGCGTTCACCGGCGTCGTGGTCGGCCGGATCACCGCGATCGCGCCGCACCCGCGCGCCGATCGGCTGCGCGTGTGCACCGTCGACGTCGGGACGCCGACCCCGCTCACCGTCGTGTGCGGGGCACCGAATGCAGCCACCGGGCTCAACGTACCCTGCGCCCTCGACGGCGCCGCACTCCCCGGCGGCGTCACCATCGGACGCGCGACGGTACGCGGGGTCGAGTCGCGCGGCATGCTCTGCTCGGGCAAGGAACTGGGGATCGACGACGACGCGAGCGGTTTGCTCGTCCTCGCCGCGACGCACGCCCCCGGCACACCGCTGCGCGGGGCGCTCTCCCTCGACGACACGCTCGTCACGCTGAAGATCACGCCCAACCGCGCGGACTGCCTGTCGATCGCCGGGCTCGCCCAGGAAGTGGCGGCGATCACCGGCGCCCCGCTCACGCTGCCGCCCATCGCCGCCACGCCGGTGACCTTCGACGGCGTGCGTCCGGTGCGCGTCGATGCGCCCGACGGCTGCCCCCGCTTCGTGGGCCGCCTCATCGACGGGATCGATCCCACCGCGCCCACGCCGGAATGGATGGTGTGCCGCCTCGCGCGCTCGGGCATCCGCTCGATCGCGGCGGTCGTCGATGTCACCAACTACGTGATGCTGGAACTGGGCCAGCCGCTGCACGCCTACGACGACCGCCTCCTCGACGGCAGCATCGTGGTCCGCTTTGCCCGAGATGGCGAGCAGCTCACGCTGCTCAATGGGCAGGTGCTCGACCTCGCCACCGACCTCCTCCTCGTCTGCGACGACCAGAAGCCGCTCGGGCTCGCCGGGATCATGGGGGGCGAGCATTCGGGCATCGCCAGCGACACCACACGCGTCTACCTCGAAGGCGCGTTCTGGACCCCCGCGGTGATCCAGGGCAAGATGCGCCGCCTGGGTTTCACCAGCGACGCCGGATACCGCTTCGAGCGCGGCGTCGACTTCGGCGGCTGCGCGCGCGCGGTCGAACGCGCCACGCAGCTCATCATCGAGATCTGCGGCGGTCGCGCCGGCGCTCTTACCGACGCTATTGCTGGGGCCACGCTACCGCGGCGCGAGCCCATTCGGGTGCGGCCGTCGCGCGTGGAACGCATCCTCGGAGTCGCCATGCCGGCGGAGACGATCGGTGCGGTCCTGACGCGGCTCGCTCTCCCCTTCACCCGCAATGGTGACGATTTCGTCGTCACCCCGCCGTCGCGCCGCTTCGATCTCGCCCTCGAGGAGGATGTCATCGAGGAGATCGCGCGCATCCACGGCTACGCGGCGATTCCCGTCACGCCGCGACCGCACGTCGCGCACATGCTGCCCGACCCCGAGGCGAGACGACCGCGAACTGCCGTGAAGCGGGCGCTGGTCGATCTGGGCTGGCAGGAGGTCATCACCTTCAGCTTCGTCTCGTCGGTGACCGAAGCGGCACTGGCAAGCGGCGAGGCAACGCCGGACGCTACGGTAGCGCCGGTGGCGGTCCTCAATCCGATCGCCGCGCACCTCGACGTGTTGCGTACGTCGCTGCTACCGGGCCTCGTCGAGACGCTCTGTACCAACCTCAAGCGTCAGGTGCCGCGCGTGCGGATCTTCGAACTCGGGCGGATCTTCCGGCGCGACGGCGCCGGATTCGCGCAGCCGCTCAGGCTCGGCGGCCTCGCCTACGGTCGGGCGGCACCCGAGCAGTGGGGCGAGCCGGGGCGAGCGGTCGACATCTTCGACGTCAAGGGCGATCTCGAAACGCTCGTCGCACCCGCCACCCTGACCAGTGAGCGTGGCGCGCATCCGGCGCTGCACCCCGGACGGGCGGCGAGCCTGACGATCGCCGGGGCGCCGGCCGGGTGGTTCGGCGAACTCCACCCGCGTCTCGTGCGTCACTTCGAGCTGCCGCAGGCGCCGATCGTGTTCGAGCTCGCCCTCGAGACGTTGACCGACACCCGGATCCCCCTCGGCCGGGCGGTCGCGCGTACGCCGCTGGTACGGCGTGACTTGGCCCTGGTCGTCGACGACGCGCTGCCGGCACAGGCATTGCTCACCGCCTTGCGGGAGGCCGCACCGCCGCATGTGCGCGCCATCTCGTTGTTCGACCTGTACCGCGGCCACGGCCTGCCTGATGGCCGAAAAAGCCTTGCGATTCTAGTGCTTATGCAGGATACTTCCCGCACTTTGACCGACGCCGACATCGAGGCGACCGAAGCCGGATTGATCGCGGTGGCGAGCGCGAAATTCGGGGCAGCGTTGCGCCGCTGACGTCGTGCGCGCCACCTGTCCGGTGCCCGCGGCGGTGACCACTCGGCGCCGAAGCGGGTGGTAAGGTACGCAACGTCCCGACGAAAGCGACATGACCCTCACCAAAGCCGAGCTCGCCGATTTGCTCTTCGAACGCTTGGGGCTCAACAAGCGCGAGGCCAAGGACATGGTGGAGCGCTTCTTCGAGGAGGTGCGGATCGCGCTGGAGGCGGGCGAGCCGGTCAAGCTCTCCGGGTTCGGCAATTTCCAGTTGCGCGAGAAACCGCAGCGGCCCGGCCGCAATCCGAAGACCGGCGAAGAGATCCCGATCACCGCCCGCCGCGTCGTCACCTTCCACGCCAGCCAGAAACTGAAGGCCATGGTCGAAACCGCGAACCATGCCAGACCCGAATCGCGCTAGAGCCGAACTGCCGCCGATCCCCGCCAAGCGCTATTTCACGATTGGCGAGGTGAGCGAGCTATGTGCGGTCAAGCCGCACGTGCTTCGCTACTGGGAGCAGGAATTCGCGCAGTTGAAGCCGGTGAAGCGCCGCGGCAACCGCCGCTACTACCAGCACCACGAAGTGCTGCTCATTCGCCGGATCCGCGATCTGCTCTACGAGCAGGGCTTCACGATCAACGGTGCCCGCCATCGGCTCGACAGCGAATCCAGCGAACCCCGGGCGGCGGCGCGGACAGCGGCAAGCACGACCACGGTCGTCGCGGTAGCGCCCGCCAGCAAGTTCGATCCCGAGCAGATCCGGCAGGAACTCATCGCCATCCGCGAATTGCTGAGGTGACGCGCCGCGTCCACCAGGTATAATTCACGGCTCGGTCGGGGCGTAGCGCAGCCTGGTAGCGCACCTGCATGGGGTGCAGGGGGTCGGAAGTTCGAATCTTCTCGCCCCGACCATCACGCTGTCGAACAGGCGTCGCACACCTTCCCTCGCTCCCGATCGCGGCCGCGCGCCGCGTCCGCCTCGGATGCCGGCCGGCTGGCCGCCCGCAGCGCCACTCGGCGACACCGCACCAACCCCTCATTAATATGCGACAAATCAACTGTTTGTCGGCCACATTTCATGTATGCTCGTACATGAGCATGGGATCGGGATTGCGCCCCGCACGATGGCAAAGCCGCCGCGCCGGCGGGATCGGCGTGAATCATGGCGTTGTTCTTGCTTGCGACCCGACAGCCTCATGGACGAGACGTCTCGAAGGAGGTGCATGAACGCATCGCGCCGCCGCAAGGGAGTGGATCTGCGCAACAGGCCGGCACGGGCGGGCGTCGGCTGCCCGGCGTACGGCGTCGGACATCTCGGGCCGCGGTCCGCCCCGACCGGGAGACGGCGTCGATGAACGCCCAGACGCGGCCGGTCACGTCCGCCTCGGGCGTGGTGTCGCAACTCGCCTTCGCCCGGGCCCAGCGCAACACCGTCCTCATCGTCGATGATCTCTTCAGCAGCCGGTTGCTGCTCGCCGAGATCGTTCGCCAGATCGACGGCAAGCTCAACCTCGAGCTCTTCGATACGCCTTCGCGCGCGCTCGAGTTCGCGCGCAACAATCGCGTCGACATCATCCTCACCGATTACAAGCTCCCCGAGTTCGACGGCATCGAGCTCGTGAAGCAGATCCGCGCGCTGCCGCACTGCGTCGACGTCCCGGTCGTGGTGATCACCGTCGTCGACGATCGCAAGATCCGCTACGAGGCGCTGGAGGCGGGTGCGACCGACTTCCTTATCAAGCCGCTGGACGAGCACGAGACGCGGGCCCGCTGCGCGAACCTGCTCGAATTGCGCCGCCACAAGATCGTGCTGTCCGACCAGGCACGGGTGCTGCAGTACCAGGTCGACAAGTCGGTGACCGAGATCCACGAGCGCGAGCTCGAAACGCTCGCCAAGCTCGCCAAGGCCGGCGAGTTTCGCGATCGGACCACCGGCAACCATCTCATGCGGATGGCCAAATACTCGGCGCTCATCGGTACCCACCTGGGTCTCGGTGCGGAGACGGTTCACGTGCTCGAAGTGGCGGCGCCGATGCACGACATCGGCAAGATCGGCATCCCCGATGCGGTGCTGCTGAAGGAAGGGCCGTTGACGCGGGCCGAGATCGAGCTCATGAAGACGCACCCGCGCATTGGCTACGACATCCTGAAAGGCAGCCCCTCGAAGTACCTGTCGATGGGCGCGATCATCGCGCTCGGCCATCACGAGAAGTTCGACGGTTCCGGGTACCCCAACGGGCTGCACGCCGAGGACATCCCGCTCGTCGCGCGCGTCGTCGCCGTGGCCGACGTCTTCGATGCGCTGGTCAACGCGCGCCCCTACAAGCACGCGTGGTCCCTCGACGAGGGGATGGCCTTCGTGCGCGGCCAGCGCGGCAAGCATTTCGACCCCGCCTGCGTCGATGCCTTCTTCGCCGACCGCACGAAGCTGCAGGCGATCTTCGACGACTTCGGCGATTGAGCAAGAACCACCTTCGCGCATGAACGTCCGTCCGCTCGTCATCACGCTGCTGTTCGCCGCCGCTTCGGCCGGGGCGCAGACTCCCGCACCGACACCCACGCACGCCCCACCACAACCCGCACCGAGCGCACCAGCCCCGCAGGCCGGCGACGACCGGCCATCGACTCGAGATCCGCGCGTATGCCTCGAATTCCCGACTCGCGAGCAGACCATCGCGTGTGCTGAGCGGTTCCGTTCACGACGCGCCGGCGGCAAGGCGTAAGGGCGGTGCGGACGCGATTCGGCGCCGTATCGCGCAGGATCCGTAGCGCGCGGCCGCGACCGCGCTCCCGCCCACTCGCCGTGGGCTTCGCCCTGATGCTCGGGCTCGTCCCGCATGGCGTGCTCGCCGATGAGCCCGCCAGAACGAAAGACCTGCGGCCGGAACGCACCTTCAGCGGAACGCTGCCGCTGGCCATGCCGCCGCTCGTCAATTCACCGATCACCTCGCGCGCCGACTTCGAGCGCGCGTGGGCGATGTGCAGCGTCAAAGGGCCGGTGCCGCAGATCGACTTCCGCCGGCGGTTGGTCCTGGCCGCAGTGGCCCAGAGCAGCAAGCTGTCGTTCGTGAAGCTCGCGCTCGAAGGCGGCGACCTCAAGACCACGGTCGCCATCGCGCCCGACATGCCGGACCATCGCACGTGCGCGTTCGCGGTCGTCGATCGCACCGGCGTCAAGAGCGTCAACGGCGTCGCGCTCGGCAAGTAACCGGGCGCGCCAGGCCGCCAAGCCTCGTCGCTATGCCGCCCGCGACAGGCCGGCCGGCGCCTCGAGTTGGACAATGCGATCGGCGCCGAGGCGCTCCGGCAGCCGATGCGTGATGAAGACGATCGTCACCTTCCCCTTGAAGCGCGCGATGGTGGCGGCGAAGTGGTCCGCCACCGCCGCATCGAGCCCGCTCGTCGCCTCGTCGAAGACGAGGACGCGCGGGCGCTTGAGGAGCGCGCGGGCGATCGCGATGCGCTGCCGTTGCCCGCCGGACAGACCCGCCCCCCGTTCGCCGACGTCGGTGCGGTATCCCGCCGGCAGGGCCTCGATCGTGTCGTGGATCTCGGCCACGCGGGCCGCCCGCACCGCCATCTCGAAGGTTGCCAGCGGGTTGGCGAGCAGGAGATTGTCGAGGATGCTGCCGCAGAAGAGCACGGTGTCCTGCGGCACCACGCCGAAGTGCGCGCGCAACTCGTTGGCGGCGAAGTGCCGGGTGTCGCGACCGTCGACGAGCACTTGCCCGGCAGTCGGCCAGATGAAGCCTTGCAAGAGCTTGCCGAGCGTGCTCTTGCCCGAGCCGGATGGACCCATCACCACGACGCACTCGCCCGGCGCGATGCGCAGGCTCAAGCCCTGCAACACATCGGCGCGGTCGGGTGCATAGCGAAAGCTCACGTCGCGGAACTCGATGGCGCCCGCGCCCGCCCGATCCCGGGCCGATACCACGGTCCACGGCTCGGGCGGAACGTCCATGATGTCGGCGAGGCGCCGGACGGCGATGGTCGCCTGCTGGAACTGCTGCCACAGGCCGACGAGCTTCAGCATCGGCTGCGCGACGCGCGCGGCGAACATCTGGAAGGCGACGAGCATACCGATCGTGAAATCCGGACCGCGCATCACGAGCCACGCCCCGAAGCACAGGATCGCCATCGACAGCGCCTGCTCGAGCCCGTTGGCGAGCGTGTTGTAGGTGTTGGCGAGCTGCCGTGTGGCGAAGTTCGCCTGCAGGTACGACGCCAGGTACTCCTCGTAGCGTCGCTCGAGCTGCGGCTCCATCTGCAGCGCCTTCACCGTCTCCATTCCGGCGATGTACTCGGTGATGAACGCCTGGTTGCGCGCCCCGCGCAGAAATTGCTCGTTGAGCCGCGCCTGGAACAGCGGCGCCGCCGCGGCCGAGATGCCGACGACCAGAACGAGGACACCGACGGTGATCGCGGAGAGCCAGGCGCTGTAGAAGAACATCACGCCGAGGAAGAGCAGCAGGAACGGCAGGTCGAGCAGCAGCGTGATCGCGGCCCCGGTGAGGAAATCGCGAATGGTCTCGACGCCGTTCAGGCGCGCCGCGAGCACGCCGGTCGGCCGTCGCTCGAAGTAGCGCACCGGCAGCCGCAGGAGATGCCGGAAGACCGCCGCGCCGAGCACGGCGTCGACCCGATTGCCGGTGTGCGTCACGAGGTACTGTCGCACCCAGGACAAGGCGCCGCCGAAGAGCACGAAGATCGCGAGCGCACTCGCAATGACGACGAGCGTGCTCGTCGTCTGGTGGACGATCACCTTGTCGATGATGACCTGGCTGCACAGCGGCGTGCCGAGTGCGATGAGCTGGATGACGAGCGAGGCGACCAGCACATCGCGCCAGATCCGCCGGTGGCGCAGGAGCTCGGCGACGAACCAGCGAAAGCCGAAGGCTGGTGCCGGGCCGGCGGCATCGGGATCGGTCGCCGGCACCGCGATGCGATCGACGGCGACGCTGAGCCCGCCGTAACGCGCCTCGAAGGTCTCGCGTGGCATCACCTGCGGTTCGTTGTTTCCGGCCAGGAAGACTAAGACGCGATCAGCCTCGGCGCGGGCGAGGAGCGCCGGGACGAGCGCTGGCGCGGGCGAGGCCGGCGGGGGCACCGCCGACGAAGCGGTTGCTGGATTCGCTGCGCGATCGACGTCAGGAGCGGCGCTACCGGGCGTCGTTGCGGCATCGTTGTCGCTCGCCGGATCGAGCGGATCGGGATCACCGCCGGCGCGCTCGACCGTCAGAAACACGAGGCGCGGCAGCATCGACGCCACGAGTTCGTGCGGTGCCACCGGCTCGAGCTGCGCATCGAGCTCGAGCAGACGCAGCGCCTCGACCAGCGCGACCGGCGTGCACGGCGGGGGAAAGCTGCGCTGGACGAGGCTCGCGTCGAATGCCTTGCGACGCAGGTTGCACAGACTGCCCACCGCCCAGAGGAAGGCGGGCGGCGCGAGCAGGCCGGTGTCGCTTGCCACCCGCGCGCGACGCGACGCACCCCGACCCGCGGCGTCAGCGTTCACGCGCGGCGTCATGCCAGGCCTTCTGCACGGGGGCGAGGAGGTATTCGAGGAGCGTGCGCTCGCCGAGGCGGATCTCGCCTTCGACCAGCATGCCGGAGACGAGCGGCAGCGTCCGATCGTCGAAGGCCAAGCGCTGCGTGCCAAGGGCGATGCGGGCCCGGTACGCAGCGACGGCGCCACTCTCGGTTTCGGTCGGACGCGGCGCGCCGCCTGCCGGCTCGATGGCATCCGGACTCACGTGCACCACCACGCCGTCGACGATGCCGTACTTATGGAACGGATAGGTCGCAACCTTGATCCGCGCCGATTGGCCGACACGCACGAACCCGACGTCGAGATTGCGCACGAGCACGTCGGCTTGCAGCTCCTCGCCCGCCGGCACCAGACTGAGCAGTACCGTCCCGGGTGCAACGACCGCGCCGAAGGTATGCGTGAGGAGATCCTTGACCACCCCCGCCTGGGGCGCTCGCAGCTCGACTGCGTGCGCACGGTAGACGGCCTTGGCGAGGTCCTCGTCGAGACGGAGCTTCTGCGCCAGCGCCTGCGCGCGCTCGGCGTGGAGCTGCTGGCGATACGCGGACGTCACCTGCGCCAGCCGCCGCTCGGCGTGCGCCAGGCCGGCTTCGAGACCCTCGACCGCATGCGCCTGCGCGGTGAGGTCGTGCTCCTTCTCGATACGCTCACGCTGTCGCTCGAGTGCCGCGAGCTCGCTCACGAAGCCTTCACGCTGCAGCGTGCTGTAGCGATCCGCCGTCGTGCGATAGATGGGTACCGTGCGCACGAGCTTGTCGTGGACGGCGCGCGCGGCGCGCAACTCCTCCCGGATGCGCAGGATCGCCGCGCGTTCTTGCGCGAGGGCATCGCCGTACGCCGCACGGTTGGCCCGGTACTGCGCCTCGACGCGCGCGAACAGCGGCTCGGAATCGTCGGGAGCACGCGCCAGCGGCGCATCGTCCGCCTCGGCATCGATGCGCCGCAGTTGCAGCGTCCGCTGCACGATCTCCTTGTGGAGCGCGCGGGTGTCGGCCTCCTGCAGGTCGGCGTCGAGGCGCACGAGGACCTGCCCGGCAATGACCGATTCGCCCTCGCTCACCGCGATCTCGGCGATGCGCCCGGCATCGAGCGGCTGCACGATCCGCAGGCTGGTGCGCGGCACCAGCTTGCCGGAGGCGACGGCCACGATGTCGAGACGGCCCAGAACGAGCCACGCCGCGCCGAGAGCCGCCAGCGCGGTCAACCAATAGAGAATCCGCCGCGGCAGCGGCGACGGCGCGGCGGTGACGAGCCGCAACGGTCCGGGCAGAAAATCGTACGCATCGCCCGGCAGCACTGCCGCCGGCCGTGCGCGACGCGCAGACGCAGGCATCGTGTGGCGCCCGTGCGGGGCGGCTTCGCCGCGCCGGTCAACTCAGGCGGACCGTGCCGGCATACAGCGTGGCGGCAGGCTGCAGCGCCTGGGGCGCGGTGGCGAACGACGATGCGGCGAGCAGCGCCTGCGCGGGCGCCGCGCCGATCCCCGCCAACGCGCTGCGATGGCCGAAGTCGTACGCGAGGTCGCCACCGAGCGCTTCCGTATCGCTACCGGCCCGGTACGCCGACGCCAGGCCGTCGCTGAGATTCCAGGCGACGAGCGATGGTGTCGCGGCCCGCGCCGCATCGAACTGCGAGACGAGGCTCCCGAAATCGAAGCGCACCACCTTCTTGTTGAGCAGGCGATCGCCGCCGCCTGCATCGAACGCCGCCATGGCGTCGGTGACTACCTGCAGGTTCAGCACGCTCCGGTTGTTGGCGCCGGTGTCGTACCAATTCTTGAACGTGATCTGGTCGCCCGCACCGGCGTCGAGCACGAGGTCGAGCCCGGACTTCCTGAGCTTGAGTTCGCCGTAGACGAAGGCGCCGCCCAGCGACAGCGTGTCGTCGGTTCCCACGCTCGCATTGACGATGTCGGCGCCGTCGCCCTTGTTGAAGGCGATCAGGTCGGCGCCGCCGCCAGTGGTGATCGTATCGGCGCCCTGCCCGCCGGCGAAAAACTCGCGGCCGCTTCCCCCGGCGAGCGTGTCGGTTCCTGCGCCGCCGTCGAGCAGATTGTTGCCGACGACATCGGTGAGCGTGTCGTTGCCGACGCCGCCTTGCAGCAAGTCGTTGCCGTTGCCGCCGTCGAGACTGTCGTTGCCAAGGTCACCGAACAGCGTGTCGTGACCGTCTCCCCCGGCAAGCGCATTGCCGGCGGCATTGCCGAGCAGCCAGTTCGCGAGCGTATTGCCGGTGCCGGCGATCGACCCGCTGCCGGTCAGGATCAGGTTCTCGACGTTGGCGGGAAGGACGTAGGCGAT
>JADZAQ010000066.1 GCA_020852555.1 Burkholderiales bacterium | reverse complement strand
AGCCTTTCCAGGCGAGCCCTTGTCGATCGCCGGGCGCGAAACGCCCTTGTGTTGCGATGCGGACAATGGCATGTTTATTGCGGATATCCGCAGAATGACGAGCCGCTCCATGCGCATCCCGCGATGAAGAATTCGCTGCGAAAGCTGCGCGACCGCCTGCACAAGCGCGCGGACAGCGAGCACGAGCAGGCGGTGCTGCGCGTCGTCATCGTG
Source organism: Burkholderiales bacterium (assembly GCA_020852555.1). Taxonomy (GTDB): domain Bacteria; phylum Pseudomonadota; class Gammaproteobacteria; order Burkholderiales; family Casimicrobiaceae; genus VBCG01. The sequence continues at coordinate 2,613 of JADZAQ010000066.1, read as the reverse complement.
ACCATCGTGCTGGTGTGGATGGCCATGACGTACGAATCGGCCAACGACGACGCGGCCCACCACGGTGCGTTGCTGCTCTACGGGCTTGCGGCCGACCTCACGTTCGCGGTTCTCATCTTCGCGGCGATCTGCATCTGGCCGGCCGCCAACGTTTCCCGCCGGCTGGTCGGATCGGTCGCCGACAACGCCACCGCCACGTTCGTGATGTTCATGACGAGCCAGGCCGGCTTCTCGATGCTGGGCGTGTACCTGTTCGTCGCGTTCGGCAACGGCTTTCGCTACGGCAGGAAGTTCCTTTTCATCTCGCAGGCGCTCGCGCTACTTGGCTTCGGAAGCGTGCTCGTGTTCGACGAGTACTGGCGGACGCTGCAGACGGCCGGCTGGAGCCTGTTCGTCGCGCTCGTCGTGCTTCCGCTCTACGTGTCGACGCTGCTGCGCCGGATCCACGAAGCTCAGCGCAGGGCGGAGGAGGCGAACCTCGCGAAGACGAGCTTTCTCGCCAACATGAGCCACGAGATGCGCACGCCGCTCAACGGCATCGTCGGCGTCGCGGACCTGCTGCGCGCCACGCCGCTCAGCGCGCAGCAGGGCGAGCTCATGCGGCTGCTGTCGCACTCGACGACGCTGCTCCGGTCGCTCGTCGACGACGTGCTCGACATCTCGAAGATCGAGGCCGGCCGGCTCAACATCGAGATCAGCGACTTCGATCTCCACGCCACGCTGAACGGCCTGGTGCGGCTGCTTCGCCCGCACGCCGAATCGAAGGGCATCGCGCTGCGGGCGATGATCGATCCGGTCATCGACTACCGGCTGCGGGGCGACCAGCATCATCTGCGGCAGATCCTGCTCAACCTGCTCTCGAACGCGGTCAAGTTCACCCATCGCGGCGAGATCGCTGTCGATGTCTCGATGGTCGCCGAGACGCACGAGGCGATGCGCATCCGCTTCGAGGTGCGCGATACCGGCATCGGCATCAGCGAGGAAGCGCAGGCGCGCATCTTCGATGCGTTCGTGCAGGCCGACGACTCGACGACCCGGCGTTTCGGCGGCACCGGCCTGGGCACGACGATCGCGAAGCAGCTGGTCGAGCTCATGGGCGGAACGATCGGCCTTTCGTCGCGGCTCGGACAGGGCTCGACGTTCTGGTTCGAAGTGCCGCTCCTCAAGGTGCCTTCGCAGGAGGCGCGCGAGCCGGGCGTTTCGAGCGCGGCGCTGGTCGTTTCCAGCGGCGCCGACCGGCAGCTCGAGACGCTCGTCCACGACGCGGTGGGGAACGTCGAATCGGCGGCCACGCCCGCGCAAGCGGTTGCGCGCCTTCGCGATCTCAGGTCCCGGGGGGTCGACGTCCAGGCGGTCATCGTTTCCGGGACGCCCGACGATGCGTCGACGATGCTGGAGGAGCTTGCCGGCGCGCACCTGGAAGGTGGCCTCGCGCTCGTCTACGTGTCGAGCGATCCCGCGCTTGCAAGGCAGGAGCCGAGGCTGAAGCGCATCAGCGGGCTGCAGATCGTCGGCGCCGACAGCACGCAGCGTCACCTTCGCAACGCGATCCACGCGGCGACGACGCGCGATCTCGGCGGCGGCGCCGAGGTGATCGACCTTGCCGCCGTGCTGCACCAGCAACGCCAGCCGGTACGCATTCTCGTCGCCGAGGACAACCCCACCAATCTCGCGATCCTGAGGCAGCTGCTCGAAAGCGCCGGCCACACGGTCGATGCCGCGACCGATGGCGAGCAGGCGCTCGACCTCTACGAGACCGAGAGGCCGGAGCTCGCGATCCTCGACTTCAACATGCCGGAGCGTAACGGGCTCGAGGTGACGGCGGCGATCCGGACCATGGAGCCGCCGGGCACGCGCCTGCCGATCGTCATCCTGTCCGCGGCGGTCACCGTCGAGGCGCGGGATCGCGCGAAGCGCGCGGGCGCCGACGAGTTCGTGGGCAAGCCCTTCGATGCCGCCGCGCTGCTGCAGACCGTCGATCGCCTGGCGCGTCGCATCGCGAGGAAGGGGCAGGCGCCCGCCGCGGCGCGCGTAAAGCTCGCGCCGGCGCTCGACCAGGTGGCCTTGCTCGACTGGAACCGGCTGGCCGAGGTCGAGCGCATCGCCACGACACCGGACTTCCTCACGCAACTGATGCGCGGGTTCCGGGACGACGTCGAGTTCCTGCTACGCAAGCTCGATGCGGCGGTCTCGGCCGGTCAGTCCGTCGCCGTGTTGGATCTCCTTCACTCCATCAAGGGGGCGGCGGTCGGCATCGGCGCGAGCCAGCTCGCCGCGCGCTGCACCTCGATGGAGGAGCTCGCCGACGCCGGCCGGCACACGCAGGTCTACGCGGCGAGCCCGTCGTTGCGGCACTGCTTCGAAGCAACGGTCGGCGAGCTCGCGACGCACTCGGCGCGCAAGTACCAGGTGTCGCTCTAGATTCTGGAGGTCAGGCGGCTGCGCGGGCTTCCTCGGCGACGCCGCAAACGCGCTCGATCGCCTCCTCGTCGTGGTTGCCGGCCGACAGCTTGTCCTGCGCGCGCACGAGGCGCGTCATCATCTTGAGATCGCGGGCCTCGAGGCGCAGCGCGCCGTCGACCCACACGTCCGCGATCCGGATCATCTCCTCGT
>JADZAQ010000065.1 GCA_020852555.1 Burkholderiales bacterium | reverse complement strand
TGGTTGCGGGGGCAAGATTTGAACTTGCGACCTTCGGGTTATGAGCCCGACGAGCTGCCAGACTGCTCCACCCCGCGGGCGAATAGTACCACGAACCGGCATGGCCGACGCGGCGCACATTCTTCCGCGGTGACTCGTTTCGCCGTGCCACGGAATTCGGCAAGCGGCGGCGGTGCCACGATGGCACGCGTCGCGTCCGGAGGCCGCGCGACTATGGCGTCACGCTGAAGCAGGACGCGCCCGCCGGCGGGCATCGAGCCGGGCGGTGGCGTTGCCGGCGAGGCGGCCGCGCAGGGTCTTGATCTTCTGCGCCATCTCGCTGCCCATCGACCACTGCGGGGCCGATGCGGGGACGTAACCGGCCGCCGCTTCCCGCGAGGCAACGGCGCTTTGCGCGACTTCGAAGGCGGCGGCAAACGAATTGAGCCGGGCGAGCCCCTGCGTGAAGAAGGCGTCGCCGAAGAGTCCGGCAGGAACCCTGCCCGCGCAGCCGAAGGTGGGACGATCGGCGGCAGCATCGGTGATGACGAGCGTGAAGTCATCGGCGAGCGGCTCGATGAAGGTTCCGGACCGGCACGCGGAAACGACGATGATGCGCCACTTGATGCCGGCGTCGTCGAGGAGTTGCTTGAGGCCGGTAGGGCCGAGATCGACGAGGCTCAACGGCGGCTGCGCGGCCTGCAGGCCGCCGTTGCGCACAACGGGCGCCGCGAGATAGAGCATCACCACGTCGACCTCGGGATCGATGATCGCGCCGATCTCGTCGAGCGCCTCGCGCAGGTGGGTGACGGTGGCGAACGGCGCGGTGACGAGCGTGCGCGGACTGTTCACGAGGACCAGCGAACGCTCGCGCGTACCCCAGCGCCCGTCCATCGCCTGCTGCGCGGCCTCGACGCTCCCGCGATAGGCATCGTTGCCGGCATCGGGGGCGAAGGCAACGAAGTACAGGTCGGTCTCGGTGCTGCGCTCGTCGGCGAGGTTGGCCAGCGCGTCGTCGAGGAGGTATGACTGTGCGGCGAGCACCGCTTCGGATCCGGCATCGAGACCGGAGCGCGCGACCGGCAAGGCCCCGCTGCCGGCGATCCGCCACCAGGGTTCGCTGTCGTAGAGGAGATCGCCGGCCCAGATCGGGGTGGACAGGACGACGCCGCCGAGGATCGCGCGCAGCCACAGGTACGTCGGCGGCGGCGACAGCGCCACCGCCACGCAGCGCACGAGGAGCAGCATGACCCAGACGAGGAAGAGGTACTCGAGCACGCCGCCCAGGTCCGCGACATCGACACGCGCGCCGCCGATCGCCGCAACGTAGTGCAGCATCTGCACGAGCGGCAACGCGGCGAGGGCGAGGACGACGATGGCGAGCGCCGCCTCGCGCTGGCGCACCCAGATCGCGACGAACACCGCGCCGAGCACGAGCAGCGCCGCGGAATGGAGCTCGGCACCGACGCCGAAGACGACGAACTCGCGCGGCGGTGCGACGCGCAGGTAATCGCCGGCGACGTCGATCAGCGCCGAAACGGCGAAGAGCAGGACCGCCTGCGCGAGGTCGATGCGGAAGTCGAGCCGGCGCACCCGCCGGAAGGAGGCGAGCCGCGCGCCGGCGCGCAGGTTGCGCAGCAGATTGGCGAGCGCGAGGCCCATGGGCGTGCCCAGCGGATCGCGCGGATCAGGCGGCCGCCGCGTGCTCCTCGATGTAGGCCTTGACGCGCGCCGCGTCGACGGGCAGCACGGTGCAGCGTTGCGGCCGCGCCTCGAGCCCGACGAAGGCGGCGGGTCGCGATGGCTCGTGCCCGAGCGCCTCGAGGATGGTGGCGCCGAACTTCGCCGGCAGCGCCGTCTCGACGCACACCGTGGTGACCTCCGGATCGCGCAACTCGAGCGCGGCCTTGACACCGTCGGCGGTGTGCGGATCGATCGTGACCCCGTAGCGCTCGTCCACGGCGCGGATCGTCGCCAGGCGATCGGCGTGCGTGCTGCGCGACGACACGAACCCCGCCGCCTGCACCGCGGCCCAGTGGCGCGTTCCCGCGAGGTCGAAGCCGCCGTCGCGCGCCAACTCGGCCCACAGCGCGCGCACCACCGCGGGATCGCGACCGACGACGTCGAAGACGAAGCGCTCGAAGTTCGACGCCTTGGCGATGTCCATCGATGGCGACGACGTGATGTGCGTCTCCGCCGCGCTACGCGGCCGATAGCGGCCACTGCGGAAGAATTCGTCGAGGACGTCGTTTTCGTTGGTGGCGAGGATGAGGCGCCGCACCGGCAGGCCCAGTTCCCGCGCCACGTACGCGGAGAGGATGTTGCCGAAATTGCCCGACGGGACGGCGAAGTCGACCGCCTCCCCGTTGCCGCGCGTGGCCTGGAAGTACCCCGAGAAGTAGTAGACGACCTGCGCGACGATGCGCCCCCAGTTGATCGAGTTGACCGCGCCGATCGCGTAGCGCGCCTTGAACGCGGCGTCGCCGTTGATCGCCTTCACGATGTCCTGGCAGTCGTCGAACGTGCCTTCGATCGCGAGGTTGTGGACGTTGGCATCGGTGAGCGAGTACATCTGCGCACGCTGGAACGCGCTCATCCGCCCGTGCGGCGAGAGCATGAACACCGCGACTCCGTGGCGGCCCTTGAGCGCGTGCTCGGCGGCGCTGCCGGTGTCGCCCGAGGTGGCACCGACGATGTTGACGGTGCGCCCCTCGCGGGCCAGCACGTATTCGAAGAGGTTGCCGAGCCACTGCAGCGCGATGTCCTTGAAGGCGAGCGTCGGGCCGTTCGATACGTGCAGCAGCGCGAGGCCGGGCTCGAGCACGGTCAGCGGCGTGATCGTGGGCGATCCGAAGGCCTCGGCGGTATACGTCGCGCGCACCAGCCGCGCGAGGTCGTCGCGCGGAATGTCGTCGCAGAAGCGCTCGACGATGGCGAGCGCCAGGTCGGCGTAGCTCGCCGGCCGCAGCGCGTCGAGCTCGGCTGGCGTGAAGCGCGGATACGCCTGCGGCACGGCGAGGCCGCCGTCGGGGGCAAGCCCCTCGAGCAGGACCGCGCAGAAGGGTTGCGGGGTGGCGCTCCACGCGCCGCGGGTGCTGACGTAGCGCATCGCGGATTCCGGTCAGTTGAGCTCTTCGAGGCGGATGCGCACGACCTTGCCGCGCACCGTCGGCAGCGCCTCGATCTTCACGATGGCGTCGTCGATGTTGCGCTCGACGGTGCGGTGCGTGAGCAGGATGATGTCGGTCTCGTGCTCGCCCTCCGGTGGCTCCTTCTGGATCATCGCATCGATCGAGATCTCGCGATCGGCGAGGATGCGCGTGATGTCGGCAAGCACCCCGGGCCGGTCGTCGACGCGCAGGCGCAGATAGTAGCTGGTGACGACGTCGCCGATCGGGAGGATCGGGACGTCGGTGAGCTGGTCGGGCTGGAAGGCGAGGTGCGGCACGCGATGCTCGGGGTCGGCGGTGTGCATGCGCGTCACGTCGACCAGGTCGGCGATCACCGCGCTCGCGGTGGGCTCGGCGCCGGCGCCGGCGCCGTAGTAGAGCGTCGCGCCGACCGCGTCGCCCTTGACCAGCACCGCGTTCATCGCCCCCTCGACGTTGGCGATGAGCCGCGTGGCGGGCACCAGCGTGGGATGGACCCGCAGTTCGATGCCTTCATGACCGTTGACGCGGCTGCGTCGCGTGATGCCGAGGAGCTTGATGCGGTAACCCAGCTCCTCCGCGTAGCGGATGTCCTCGCGGGTGAGCCTGCTGATGCCTTCCGCGTACGCCCGGTCGAATTGCATCGGCACGCCGAAGGCGATCGCCGACATGATGGTGAGCTTGTGCGCGGCGTCGATCCCCTCGACATCGAAGGTGGGGTCGGCCTCGGCGTAGCCGCGCGCCTGCGCTTCGGCGAGCACCTCGGCGAAGCCGCGGCCGGTCGCGCGCATTTCCGAGAGGATGAAGTTCGACGTGCCGTTGATGATCCCGGCGATCCACTCGATGCGGTTGGCGGTGAGCCCCTCGCGCAGCGCCTTGATGATCGGCACCCCGCCGGCCACCGCCGCCTCGAAGGCGACCATCACGCCCTGCGCCAACGCCGCGGCAAAGATCTCGTTGCCGTGGAGTGCCAGGAGCGCCTTGTTGGCGGTGACCACGTGCTTGCCGTGTGCGATCGCGTCGAGCACCAGCATGCGGGCGTCGCCGGTGCCGCCGATCAGTTCGCAGACGATGTCGACGTCGGCCCGACGCACGACGGCGGCGAGGTCGGCGGACAGCACCACGCCGGGGTCCGCGGCGAGCGCGGCCTCCGCGCGCGCCGGCGTGCGCGTGCCGACCGCGGTGATGCGGATCGGCCGCCCGGCGCGGCGCGTGATCTCCTCCTGGTTGCGGTGCAGGACGTCCCAGACGCCGCGCCCCACCGTGCCGAAGCCCAGGAGGCCAACGTGGAGAGGCTTGATCATCATGTATTCCGGCGGTGGTAGTCGAAGAGAAAGCGCCCGATGCGCGTCATCGCGTCGGTGAGGTCGTCGGCGTTGGGCAGGAAGACGAGGCGCAGGTGGTCGGGGTGCGGCCAGTTGAAGCCGGTGCCCTGCACGACCAGCACGCGCTGCGCCTCGAGGAGCTCGAGGATGAACGCCTGGTCGTCGGCGATCGGATACATCCGCGGGTCGAGGCGGGGAAAGAGATACAGCGCGGCCTTCGGCTTGACGCAGGTCACGCCGGGCAGCGCGGTGACGAGGTCGTAGGCCAAGTCGCGCTGGCGCGCGAGGCGCCCACCCGGCTGCACGAGGTCGTCGATGCTCTGGTAGCCGTGGAGTGCCGTCTGGATCGCGAGCTGGCCGGGGACATTGGCGCACAGCCGCATCGATGCCAGGATGTTGATGCCCTCGAGGTAGTCGCGCGCGTGGCGCTTGTCGCCGGAGACGACCATCCAGCCGCTGCGATAGCCGCAGGCGCGGTAGTTCTTCGACAGTCCGTTGAACGTCACGAAGAGGAGGTCGTCGGCAAGCGAGGCGATCGACACGTGCCGCTCGCCGTCGTAGAGCATCCGATCGTAGATCTCGTCGGCGAACACCACGAGGTCGTGCTCGCGCGCGACCGCGCAGATCTCGCGCAGGAGGTCGGGCGGGTAGACGGCGCCGGTCGGATTGTTCGGATTGATGACCACGATGGCGCGCGTGGCCGGCGTGATCTTGCGCCGGATGTCGGCGATGTCGGGTAGCCAGCCGGCACCCTCGTCGCACAGGTAGTGCACGGGACGCCCGCCGGCGAGGCTCACCGCCGCGGTCCACAGCGGATAGTCGGGAGCGGGAACGAGCACTTCGTCGCCGTTGTCGAGCAGGCCCTGCATCGCCATCACGATGAGCTCGGACACGCCGTTGCCGACGATGATGTCCTCGAGTTCGACCGCGGCGATCCGCTTCTCCTGCGTGTAGTGCATGATCGCCTTGCGCGCGGCGAAGAGCCCCTTCGAGTCGGAGTAGCCCGATGCCTGCGGCAGGTTGACGATCACGTCGTGGCGCATCTCGTCGGGCGTGTCGAAGCCGAACGGCGCCAGGTTGCCGATGTTGAGCTTGATGATGCGGTGCCCCTCCTCCTCGAGGAGGCGCGCGCGCTCGAGCACCGGGCCGCGGATGTCGTAGCAGACGTTGGCGAGCTTGGCGGACTTGCGGATGGCCTTGTGCATGGTCGTCATGCCGATTCGCCCGTCATGCCACCGCCGCGGCGGCGCCACCCCGGCGCAGCATCTCGCGGATCCCGCGCACCGCCTGGCGGATGCGGTGCTCGTTTTCGATGAGCGCGAAGCGCACGTGGCCGTCGCCGAATTCGCCGAAGCCCACTCCCGGCGAGACCGACACCTTGGCCTGCGCGAGCAGCGTCTTGGCGAACTCGAGCGAGCCCAGCGCGCGGTACGCCTCGGGAATGCGCGCCCACACGTACATCGACGCCTGCGGCACGTCCACGTCCCACCCTGCCTCGTGCAACCCTTTGACGAGCACGTCGCGACGCGCCTGGTAGCGGGCGGCGATCTCGCGTACGCAGTCCTGCGGGCCCTCGAGCGCGGCGATCGCCGCAACCTGCAGCGGGGTAAAGGTGCCGTAGTCGTGGTAGCCCTTGATGCGGCCCAGCGCCGCGACCAGGTCGCGGTTGCCGACCATGAAGCCGATGCGCCAGCCGGCCATGTTGTAGCTCTTCGACATCGTGAAGAACTCGACCGCGACCTCGCGCGCGCCAGGCACCTGCATGATCGATGGCGCCTGCCAGCCGTCGAAGGTGATGTCGGCGTAGGCCAGATCGTGCACGATCCAGATGCCGTATTCCCGGGCGAGCGCGACGAGCTTCTCGAAGAACGGCAGCTCGACGCACTGCGCGGTGGGATTGGCCGGAAAATTGACGATCAGCATCTTGGGCTTGGGATAGCACATGCGGATCGTGCGCTCGAGCTCGGCGAAGAAATCGACGTCGGGCGTCAACGGCACGTGGATGATGTCCGCGCCGGCGATCACCGGCCCGTAGATGTGGATCGGGTAGCTCGGGTTGGGCACCAGCACCGTGTCGCCGCGGCCGAGCGTGGCAAGCGCGAGGTGCGCGATGCCTTCCTTGCTGCCGATGGTCACGATCGCCTCGGTCTCCGGATCGAAGCCGACACCGAAGCGGCGCTCGTACCAGTGGCAGATCGCACGGCGCAGGCGCGGAATGCCCTTGCTGACCGAATAGCCGTGCGTGTCGGGACGCTGCACGGTGTCGACGAGCTTGTCGACGATGTGCTGCGGGGTCGACCCGTCGGGATTGCCCATCCCGAAATCGATGATGTCCTCGCCGCGACGGCGCGCGGCCATCTTGAGCTCGGAGGTGATCGAGAAGACGTACGGCGGCAGGCGCTCGATACGCGCAAAAGAGGTGACCGGCGGGGAGGACATCGCGAGGATCCTTAGCGTCAGCGCCCGGAACCGTCCGAGCGACGTAAGTGGCCGCGTGTGGCGGCAGCAGCGCATTCTAGCAGAGGTACCACGCCGGACCGCGGTCATCGTGTAGATTGGCGGCTCGCAACCGGCGCAAGCGCGCCTTGCAGCGATGCTCGGGCGCCCCCACCTCACGACTCATGAAATTCCACCTGCAGGCACCGTCGCTCCACGTCGTCACCGCCACCGGTCCGGGCTGGGTGCGCGTGGGCGCCACCGAGTACCGCGACAACGTCGTGCTGCTGCCCGACAACGTGGTGTCCGGGTGGGCGCCGGATGGGATCGGCGCCCTGGCCGAGGCCGATTTCACGCGGCTGCTCGAGCACGCCCCGGAGCTCGTGCTCCTCGGCACCGGCGAGCGGCAGCGTTTCTTCCATCCGCGCCTCATCCACGCGCTCGCCGCGGCACGCATCGGCGTCGAGGTGATGGATACGCGCGCCGCCTGCCGCACGTTCAACATCCTCGTCGCCGAAGACCGCCGGGTGGCGGCGGCGCTCATCGTGCGCGAGGATCCGCCAGCGACCGCGTAGCCGGCGGCGCGCCCAACCGTTCGCCGTATGGGCAGCGGGGCGTCAGCCCTCGATCAGCGCCCGCACGTGCTCGGCGACGCTGCGCCCGAGCGCGGACAACGCGTAGCCGCCCTCCAGCGACGAGACGATGCGCCGCTGCGCATGGCGCTCGGCAACCTGCATGAGCTCGCGCGTGACCCACGCATAGTCCGCCTCGGTGAACTTGAGGCCGGCCAATGGATCCTCGCGGTGCGCGTCGAACCCGGCGGAAATCACGATGAGCTGCGGGCGAAAGGCGTCGAGTGCGGGCAGCCAGCGCGTGGTCACCGCGGTGCGAAAAGCATCGCCATCCGATCCAGCCGGCAACGGCACGTTGACCATGTTGGGCGCCGGATCGTCGAAGCCGCTGTACGGATACAGCGGGTGCTGGAACGACCCCACCATCAGCACGCGCGGATCGCCCTGGAAGATGTCCTCGGTGCCGTTGCCGTGGTGGACGTCGAAATCGACGATGGCCACGCGCGACAGCCCGTGGTGCGCGAGCGCGTGTGCGGCGCCGATCGCGACACTGTTGAATAGGCAAAACCCCATCGCCCGGCGGCGCTCGGCATGATGCCCGGGCGGGCGCACGTTGCAGAAGGCGGTTGCGCACTCGCCGGCCATCACGAGATCGACCCCCATCACCACCGCGCCGGCGGCGTGCAATGCGGCGTCGAGCGAGTGCGGATTCATCGCGGTGTCGGGATCGATGTAGTGCAGACCCTGCTCGGGGCTTGCCGCCTCGATCGCATCGATGTACGCGTCACCGTGGACGCGCGCGAGCTGCGCGCGCGTCGCCGGCATCGCCGTGCGGTGCAGGAGGTAGGCGTCGAGTCCGGCCGCGATCAGCCGGTCGTTGACAGCGGCGATGCGCTCGGGGCACTCGGGGTGGTAGTCGCCCATCTCGTGCAGCGCGCAGGACGGATGGGTGATGTAGGCAACGGGCATGGCAACACAGATTCTCGCCGACGCCGGTCGGCCAGATACAGTGTACCGCGCCGGCCACTCGTGACGGTCCCACCGGCACGGGTTACAGTGATGCCATGACGCTGCGCCCCGCCTCCGAGCCTCGCCCTCCCACCGCCGCGCGCCTCGCGCAAATCGAGGCGCAACTCGGCCGCATCGTCGTCGGCAAGGGTGCGCCGCTGCGCCTCGCGCTCGCCTGCCTGCTCGCCCGCGGACACCTGCTCATCGAGGACCTGCCCGGCGTGGGCAAGTCGACGCTCGCGCACGCGCTCGCCGCGACGCTGGGGCTCAGGCACGCGCGCATCCAGTTCACGAGCGACCTGCTGCCCGCGGACCTCCTCGGCGTGTCGATCTACGACGAACGCAGCCAGGCGTTTCGCTTCCACCCGGGGCCGATCTTCAATTCGGTGGTGCTGGCCGACGAGATCAATCGCGCGCCGCCGAAGACGCAGAGCGCGCTGCTGGAGGCGATGGAGGAGCGCCAGGTCTCGCTCGACGGACAAACGCACCAGCTCCCCGACCCGTTCTTCGTCATCGCCACGCAAAACCCCGTCGAGCAGATCGGCGCGTACCCGCTCCCCGAATCGCAGCTCGATCGCTTCCTGATGGCGATCGAGCTGGGCTACCCCGATCCTGCCGCCGAGCGCGAGCTGCTGGCCAGCGGCGACCGCCGTGCGCGCATCGGTGAATTGCCACCGCTCGCCGACCCCGCGACGCTCGCCGACTGGCAGCGCGAAGTCGCCGAGGTCCACGTCGCTCCGGCGCTCCTCGATTACGTGCAGGCGCTGCTCGCCGCCTCGCGCGGCCATGGCGGCGACGGCGTCGGCGATGCGGCGCTGCGCCACGGGCTGTCGCCGCGCGCAGGGCTCATGCTGCTCAATGCCGCGCGGGCGCACGCGCTGCTCGCCGCGCGGGCGATGGTCCTGCCCGAAGACGTGCAGGCGGTGTTCGCCGCCGTGGCCGGGCACCGCCTCGCCGGCGGCACGCGCGCCGGGGCCGCGCAGGCGCAGGCGCTGCTGCGGGCGGTGCCGCTGCCGTAACGGGGTCGCGGCACCGATGCCGGATGCGGCCCTGTCCGCGGCGGCGCGCGCTTCGTGGTTTGCGCGCTGGCGCACGCGTGCGCTGCGCGAGACGCCGGCGGACCTCGCTCCCGTGGTCCTGCGCCACTCGCGCATCTACCTGCTGCCCACGCGGCGCGGCTGGGCGATGATCGGCACGCTCACGATGATGCTCGTGGGCTCGCTCAACTACTCGCTCGCGCTCGGCCTGGGCGTCACCTTCGTGCTCGCCGGACTCGTCGCCGCCGCCCATCTGCACGCGTTCCGCAACCTGGCCGGCCTGCAGATCGCGCCGCTCGCTGCCGGGGAGGCATTCGCCGGCGGAACGCTCGCCTTCACGCTCGCCGTGCACGCCGGCGCCGCGGCGCGGCACGACATCACCCTCGCCAGCGCAGGAGCGACCGCGAGCGGCAGCGTCGCCGCCGGCACGGCGCTCACCCTCACGCTCGCCGTGCCCGCACCGACGCGCGGGCGTCTGGCGCTGGGACGGGTGACGCTGTCGTCGGGATTTCCGCTCGGCCTGTGGCGGGCGTGGGCATACGTCCATTTCCCGCTGGCCGGGCTCGTCTTCCCGGCCGCCGAGATGAATCCACCACCGCTGCCGGCGGGTCGGGCCGGCCACGACAGCCTCGTCCACGGCGCCGGCGACGAAGCCGATCTCGCCGGCCTGCGCGAATTCCAGCGCGGGGATCCACCGCAACGCGTCGCCTGGAAGGCGGTCGCCCGCGGCGCGGGCTGGTTCAGCAAGGAGTTCGATGCGGCCGGTGGTGGCGGCGCGGTGACGCTCGCCTGGGCCGCGCTCCCGGCGTCGCTGCCGGTGGAGGCGCGGCTCGCGCGGCTCACCGCGTGGACGCTCGCTGCCGAGCGCGCGGCGCGGCCCTTCGCACTCACCCTCCCCGGCAGTGTGCTCCCGGTCGGCCAGGGTCGCGAGCAGCGCTGCGCAGCGCTGACCGCGCTGGCGCTCTACCCCGCACCGCCCGCCCGCCGCGGCACGGCCGCTGCGCCGCGGTCCGCGACGAGCGTGGGGCGCCTCCATTGAGCGCGCCCACCGCCGCCGCGCGGATGCGCCGTCTACCGCGCTCCGCCACGCCGCCGCGCGCGCTCGGCACGCGCGAACTGCGCTGGCTGGGTGCGCTGCTCGTCGCCGCCCAGTTGCCGCAGGCGCCGCACCTGCCGATCTGGGTGGCGGTGGCCGGTGTGGCGCTGGTGCTGGTGCGCATCGCGGTCCTGCGCGACGACCCATGGCGGCCGCAGGCGCCGCCGGCGCGCATTCCCTCGTGGACGCTCGCCGTGTTCGCGATGGCAGCGGCCGTCGCCGTGCGCCAGACGTTCGGCTACCTCGTCGGCCGCGATCCCTCGGTCGCGTTTCTCTACATCCTCGTCGCCATCAAGTACCTCGAGACGCGCACCGCGCGCGACGGCACGCTGCTCGTCTGCCTCGCCTGCTTCCTGCTCATGACGCCGTTCTTCTACAGCCAGTCGCTCGTCGCCGCGGTCGCCGCGCTGCCGGCGATCGTGCTGGTCGGTGTGGCCCTCGACGTCCTCGCGCGTGCCTCGCCGGCCGCAGCGCACGCGTTCCGTCCCGGCGCAGCACTGCGGCGCAGCGCCGTGCTGATGCTGCAAGGATTGCCGATCGCCTTCCTGCTCTTCGTCTTCTTCCCCCGCCTCGCCCAGCCGTTGTGGGGACTGCCGACCGATTGGGTCGCCCGCTCGGGCCTGTCGGACTCGATGTCGCCGGGGCAGATCAGCGAACTGTCGCTCTCCGACGAGGTGGCGTTCCGCGTCGAATTCGACGGCGCCGTGCCGCCCGCCCGGGACCGCTACTGGCGGGGGCCCGTGTTCACTCGCTTCGACGGCCGCACGTGGTCGGGGCTGCCGTTCAGCATCCCCGCCGCGGCGCCGCCGGACGAGGGCCTCCCGGTGAGCTACACGGTGACGGTCGAGCCCAACGAGCGCCGTTCGCTCTTCGCGCTGGAACTACCGGCGGGCCCGCCCGTGCTGCAGTCCGGCACCGAATCGGGCCGCGACGTGAAGGCGATCGTCACCCGCGACCGGCAGGTGTTGCTGAACACGCCGGTCACACAGGCGATCCGCTATACGCAGCGCTCGCTGCTTGCGGCGTCGTTCCCGGCGGCGTCCCCCGCCGAGGGGCGTCTCGAGCTCGGCCTCGGCGACGGCAATCCACGCACCATCGCCTTCGCCCGCGACCTGCGCCGCGAGGTCGCCGACGACCGCAGCTTCGTGCAGGCGATCCTCGCCAAGTTCCACGACGAGAATTTCGTCTACACGCTGACGCCACCGTTCTACGACCGCGATCCCGTCGACCTCTTCCTCTTCGACGAGCGCCGCGGCTTCTGCGAGCACTACGCGAGCGCGTTCGCACTCCTGCTGCGCGCCGCCGGCATCCCGGCGCGCGTGGTGACCGGCTACCAGGGCGGCACCACCAACCGCGATTACATGATCGTGCGGCAGTCGGACGCGCACGCGTGGACCGAAGCGCTCCTCGACGGCCGCTGGACGCGCTTCGATCCGACCGCCGCCGTGGCTCCCTCGCGCGTCGAGATGGGCTTGGGCGGTGCCTTGCGTGCCGGCGAGCCGCTCCCCTTCCTCGCCCGCCTCGATGGCACCTGGCTCACGCAGGTCCGGCTCGCCTGGGATGCGTTCAACTACGACTGGCGGCGCAACGTGGTCGGCTTCAACCGCGAGCGCCAGCGCACGCTGTGGCGCGACTGGACGCTCGATCGGTACGCGCCGTGGCAAATCGTCGTGCTGGTCGCCGGACTGGCGGGAGCCTGGGCGGCGCTCGTCGTCGGTGGCCTCCTGTGGAAGCGGCGCAAGCAGGAGCGCGCGCTCGTCCTGTGGGACGGGCTCAATCGCCGCCTCGCGCGCGCCGGCCTGCCGCGGGAGCCGTACGAGGGGCCGCTCGCCTTCTCGTCGCGGGCGGCGCAGCGCTGGCCGCAGTTCGCGATCGCCTTCACCGCGATCGGCGAGTCGTTCGCGGCGCTGCGCTACGGCGACGTGCGCGCGCCGCGCGAGCGTGAGGCGCTGGTGGCGACGCTGCGGCGCGCGATCGAGGTGCTGCCGGCGGCGGGGGTGTTGCGGGGGACGCGCTGACGATCAGAACAGCGCCTCCTTCATGCACCGAGCTGTCGCGCCTTCGTACGATGCGCGCTCGTCGCAAACGCGCAGCTCATCGGGGCCTCCCGCGCTCGATCCAAGCCTGTACCTCGCCGAGGGTAATCCGATACCGCGCGCCGTCATACGCGCGAGGGCGTCCAGTTCGGTGTCAAGCATTCAACTGAACGCATCCGCTCCCTCTGCTGGCACACCAATATCAGTGATCGCTTGCTGCTCCGCGGTGCGACGATCAAGAGGCGCCCGCCGGCGGCGCGCCGGGCGCGATCAACCGGCGTAGAGCAGGACGGCGAAGAAATGAAAGCCGGTGCCGGCCATGACGAACGCGTGCCAGATGGCGTGGGCGTAGCGCCAGCGAGAATCGAGGAGGAAGAACGCGACGCCCGCGGTATACGCAATGCCGCCCGCAGCCAGAAGCGCGATACCGGGCGCAGGGACGCGCTGGGATAGCGGCACGGCGGCAATGACCACCAGCCAGCCCATCGCGAGGTAGAAGCCGGTCGATAACCACGGATGCTCCAGACGGTCGAGCGTCTTGAGCGCGATGCCCACGGCGGCGAGTGTCCACACCAAGCCGAATAGCGTCCAGCCCCAGGGCCCGCCCAACGCCCCCAGCGCGAATGGTGTGTAGCTGCCGGCGATGAATAGGTAGATCGAACCGTGGTCGAGCTTCTGGAAGATGCGCTTCGCGCGGCCCGCGGGCAGCGCGTGGTAGAGCGAGGAGGCGAGATAGAGCAGGATCATCGTCGTCGCAAAGATCGTGGCACTCACGACGCTCGTGGCGCCGACGCGCGCTGCCGCGACGATGAGCACCGGCGCACCGGCGATCGCCGTGAGCAGCCCTGCGCCGTGGCTGACGCTGTTGGCGATTTCTTCGCCGAGGCTTTGCGGACGTTCGATCATTCGGTGCATTCTCTCATGTCGGAAAATTCGGGAGGCGACGCTCGGAAAGCGGGCGATGTCCCGAACTCCGCGGATCTCGCGAAGCCTCGTCCGAGGACCAGCGCCGACTCGCAGTTCCTAGTCTCGTTGCAAGGGACCGCTCGCCTTCTCGTCGCGGCCGCCTCGCCTCCACCGCGCGCCCGTATTTGCTAGAACAGCGCCTCCTTCGTGAACCCGCGCCGCACGAGCTTCTGCTTCAACTTCTCGAGCGCCTCGGCCTGGATCTGCCGTACGCGTTCGCGGGTGACGCCGACCTCGGCGGCGAGCTCCTCCAGCGTCGTGACCTCGCAGCCGCCGAGGCCGTAGCGGCGCTCGATCACCATGCGCTGGCGCGGGTTCAGTTCGGCGAGCCAGCGGGCGACCGACGCCTCGATGGCGCTGTCGTGGAGGAGGAGCTCGGGGGCGCGCGCATCGTCGTCGGCGAGGCCGTCGGCGATGGTCATGCCCGATTCGCGGTCGAGCGGCGCATCGAGCGAGAGCACGTGCTCCTGGTGGCGCAGGAGCCGCTCGACGTCGCCGACCGGCTTGCCGAGCAGATGCGCAACGTCCTCGAGCGACGGGTCCTTGCCGCCCGGTGGCGCGTGCGTCTCGAGGTGCCGCAGCGCGCGCAGCACGACGTTCAACTCCTTCACCACGTGCGCGGGCAGGCGGATCGTGCGCGACTGGTTCATGATCGCGCGCTCGATCGACTGGCGGATCCACCACGTGGCGTACGTCGTGAAGCGGAAGCCGCGCTCGGGATCGAATTTCTCGAGTGCGTGGATCAAGCCGAGGTTGCCCTCCTCGATCAGGTCGGGCAGCGCCACACCGCGATTGGTGTAGTGGCGTGCGATGCTCACCACGAGCCGCAGATTGCGCTCGATCATGATCTGCCGCGATTCGAAGCTGCCGGCGCGCGCGGCGCGGGCGTGCGCGAGCTCTTGGGCGGCGGTCAGCAGCGCGTGCTGGCCGACGTCGTTCAAGTAGAGCTGGGTCACGTCGGTGACGAAGTCGCCCGAAATGCCGGCGGCCGGCTCCTCGAGCGGCAGGTCGGCCGAGAAGCGATCGGGCTCAGGGCTGCCTTCGTCCGGCGGCAATTCGTCGGGCAGCGGCGCACCGCGTTTCATGTCAACGGCACCCCTCCGGGGCGAGCGAGCGAACCGGACGCGGGCGCCATCACCTCCGAGGCCCACGCTTTCGCCGGCGCCGCGCCACTCACGCAGGCGGCAGGTAGCGTGCAGGATCCATGGGTTTGCCCATGCGCCGGATCTCGAAGTGGAGCTTCACTTCGGAGGCGTCGGTATTCCCCATCTCGGCGATCTTCTGACCCCGAGTCACCTTTTCGCCCTCCTTGACGAGGATCTCGCGATTGTGCGCGTAGGCGGACAGGTACGTCTTGTTGTGCTTGACGATGATGAGCTTGCCGTAGCCACGCAGTCCCGTCCCCGCGTAGACGACGGTGCCGGCAGCAGTCGCCAGCACCGGCTGTCCGGCAGCGCCGGCGATGTCGATGCCCTTCAGGTTCGCGGTCTCGGAGAACGTGCCGACGACCTTGCCCTTGGCCGGCCACACCCAATCGAGCTTATCGTCATCCTCATCGCCGGTGGCGGGCTGCGCCTCGGCCTTCGGCGGTGCGATGGCGGCAGGTGCCGGGGTCGAGGCGCTGGTGCCCACGGACGGGGTCGCCAGCGTGGGCGCGGCCGACGCGAGCACCGGCTCCGGAACGCTCACCCCCGCGGATGGCGGCGGCCGCGCGGCGTCGGAGAGCGCCTGCTCCGAATACGGTTCCTTGAACGCCTTCGGTCCGACCTTGAGCGTTTCGGTGTTGCGTGACGGCGCCGCGGCAACGCCGGCCGCCGTTGAAGCGGTCGCCGGAGGCATTGCGGCCGAAGGTGCCGTCGCGGACGTTGCGGACGGCGCGCCGGGACGCAACTCGACGACCGGCGGCGCCGTGCGCAGCGGTGCCGTCACGACGCCGGTGCTGGCGACCACCGCGGGCGTCGGCGTCCCGGGTGCCGTCAGCCGCAGCACCTGCCCCACGCGAATGAGGTTGACGTTGTCGATGTTGTTCCACGCCGCGAGCTCGCGATAGTCGAGGCCGGTATCGAGCGCGATCTGGAAGAGCGTGTCGCCGCGCTTGACCACGTAGGTCGGACCGCCGTCGGCGACGGTCGCAGGACTCGGCGCCGCCGTTACCGCCGGCGGCGGCCGCGCGCTGCGATCCTCGACCGGCGCGCGCCGCTGCGTCGCGCAGCCGGCGATCACGATCACGGCGACGACCAGCGTCAGCACGCGCAACGTGCCGCGCGCCCCAGGTGTCGCCGGAGCTTGCGAAGTCAGCAGGATGGACATCGAACGATCGACAAGGACCGCGCACGATCGTTCACGCGAGTCCGGAGAGCAACGGGACGAATCTTACCGCATCGAGCGTGTGCTCCTTGATGCCGGCTGGCGTGAGTTCGAGCACGGTCAGCCGCTGCACGCCGTGCTCGTCGCCGGGCTGCGCGAGTGGCAGCACCATCCGCCCCCCGGGCTTGAGATAGCGCAGGAGTGCGGTGGGGACGACGGTGGCGCCGGCGGTGACGACGATCGCATCGACCGCCAGTTCCTCGTTGAGCTCGTGACTGCCGTCGCCGTGCTTGAGCGAGACGTTGACGAGCTTCAGCGAGGTGAGGATGCGCTTGGCCTTGGCGACCAGCGCACCGATGCGCTCGACGCTCCATACGTGCTGCGCGACGTGGGCGAGGATCGCGGTCTGGTAGCCGCAGCCGGTGCCGATCTCGAGCACGCCGCCGAGGTCGCGTCCGTTGCGCGCGAGCTCGGTCATGCGCGCCACCACCCACGGCTGCGAGATCGTCTGCCCGTGCCCGATCGGCAACGGTACGTCCTCGTAGGCACGAATCGCCAGCGCCTCGTCGACGAAGAGGTGGCGCGGCACCGCATTCATCGCGGCGAGGACGAGCTCGTCCTTGATGCCGGCGGCGCGCAGGCGATCGACCATGCGGGTGCGGGTGCGCGCCGACGTCATGCCGATGCCGTTGCGCTGTCGCTCCCGATCGCCGCCACCGCCGCTCGCCGTCCCCATCGCGCGCCTCTTCGCTTCGCCGTCAGCGCGCAAGCCAGCCGGTCACGCCGCTCATGAGCTCGCGGTGCGTGAGGTCGAACTGGAGCGGCGTGATCGAGACGCAACCGTCGGCGACGGCGTGGAAGTCGGTGCCTTCGCCGGCGTCGGCGGCAGCGCCCGCGGAGCCGACCCAGTAGACCGTCTCGCCGCGTGGGTTGGTGGCGGCGATCGCGCCCTCGGCCTTGTGCCGCCGGCCGAGGCGGGTGACGCGCGTTCCCCTGACCTCGCCGAGCGGAATGTCGGGGACGTTGACGTTGAGGAGCCAGCCCCCCGCGGGGGTCCGCGCGTGGCGCTCGACGATGTCGACCGCGACCTGGGCCGCGGTGGCCAAGTGAACCGCCGTCTTCGAGGCGAGCGAAATCGCCACCGACGGAATGCCCAAGAGGTAACCTTCGGTCGCCGCCGCGACGGTGCCCGAATACAGCGTGTCGTCACCCATGTTGGCGCCCAGGTTGATGCCGGAGACCACCATGTCGGGCAGCTCGTCCAAGAGCCCGGTGACGGCGAGGTGCACGCAGTCGGTCGGCGTGCCGTTGACGAACAGGAAACCGTTCGGCGCACGGCGCACCTGGAGCGGACGATCGAGCGTCAGGGAGTTGGAGGCGCCGGAGCGATCGCGCTCGGGCGCCACCACGGTGATGTGCGCGTGCGCGCGCAGCGCCGCGGCAAGCTGCTCGATGCCCGGCGCGAAGTAGCCGTCGTCGTTCGATATGAGGATGTGCATTGCGAGGCGCCGTGCGAGCCTCCCGCGGCCCGACGACGATCGGCGATTATAACGTCGCCGTCGCGCCGTTTTGCATCATCCGCTGTTGCGCAGGCCGGCGGCGAGCCCGTTGATGGTCAGGTGGATCGCCCGCTGGGTGCGTTCGTCGTCCTGCCCGGCGCGATAGCGGCGCAGGAGCTCGACCTGCACGTGATTCAGCGGATCGAGGTAGGCGAAGCGGTTGCGGATGCTGCGCGCGAGCGCGGGGCTGTCTTCCAGGAGCTGCGTGCGGCCGGTGATCGCGCGATACGCCCGCGTCGTGCGCTCGTGCTCGGCGACGATGCGCGGGAAGATCGCGTCGCGCAGCGCGGCGTCGGGGACGAGCTCGGCGTAGCGCGAGGCGACCGCCAGATCGGATTTGACGAGCACCATCGCCATGTTGGCGATGACGCTGCGGAAGAACGGCCACTTGTCGTACATCTCGCGCAGGAGCGCGAGGCGGCGCATGTCGCCGGCGACCCACGCCTCGACCGCGGCGCCGACCCCGTACCAGCCGGGGAGCATCAGCCGGCACTGCCCCCACGAGAAGACCCACGGAATCGCCCGCAGGTCCTCGATGCGCGTCGATGCCGTGCGCGACGCCGGCCGGCTGCCGATGTTGAGTTCGGCGATCTCGGCGATCGGTGTCGCGGCGCGGAAGTACGCGACGAAGCCGTCGGTGCCGTAGACGAGCTCGCGGTACGCTCGGTACGCGACGTCCGAGAGCGCATCCAGCGTCGCGTAATACTCGACGCCGCGCTCGCCCAGACGTTCGACATCGGCGAGGCTCGCCTCCAGCGTCGCCGCGACGAGCGCCTCGAGATTGCCGCGTCCGAGCTCCGGGTCGGAATACTTGCTCGCGATGATCTCGCCCTGCTCGGTCACCCGCAGCCCGCCGGTCACGCTGCCGGCCGGCTGCGCGAGGATCGCCTCGCGCGCAGGTCCGCCGCCGCGGCCGATCGTCCCGCCGCGCCCGTGGAAGAGCCGCAGCTTCACTCCGTGCGCGGCAAACGCGGCGACGAGCTGCAGCTCGGCCCGATACAGCGCCCAGTGCGCGGTGAGGTAGCCGCCGTCCTTGTTGCTGTCCGAATAACCCAGCATCACCTCCTGCCAGTCGCCGCGCGAGGCGACGAGCCGGCGGTACAGCGGCAGCGCAAAGGCGGCGCGCATGGTCGAGCCGCAGCGGGTGAGGTCGTCGATCGTCTCGAACAGCGGCACGATGTTGACGGCGAGCCGCTCACCGCGCAGCAGCCCCGCCTCCTTCAGCAACACCGCCACCTCGAGGAGGTCGGACACCGACTGGCATTTGCTGATGACGTAGTTGGGTAGCGCAACCGCGCCGTAGCGCCGGTGCACGTCCATCGCCTGCTGCACGATGGCGAGCTCGGAGCGCGTGCGTGGCTGGTAGTCGAGGTGCGGCGACACCAGCGGTCGCGGCGACGCGATCTCGGCAGTGAGCAGCGCCACGCGCGCTGTCTCGTCGAGCGCGAGGTAGTCCGGTGCGACACCGGCGCAGGCCAGGAGATCGGCGACGACCACCTCGTGGACGTCGGCGTTCTGGCGCAGGTCGAGCGAGGCCAGATGGAAGCCGAAGGTCTCGACGGCGCGGATGAGCGGAACGAGGCGGCGCTCGGCGAGCGGCGTTGCACCGTGCGTCGCCAGCGAGTCGCGGATCAGCGCGAGGTCGGCGATGAAGTCCGCGGGCGATGCGTACGCGGGCAGATCCACCGTCTTCACCCGCTCCGGCTCGTACCCGGAAAGCGCCAGCGACGATGCGGCCAGGCGTGCGTAGACGCCGGTGAGCGCCTGCCGGTACGGCTCGTCGGAACGATGCGGATTGGGGTCGTGCGCCGCGACGGCGAGCGCGAGCAACTCGGCGGTGGGCGTCACGAGCCGCGTCGACAGCGACAGCTCGGCGCCCAGCGCGTGCACCGAGTCGAGGTAATGCTCGAAGGCGACCGCCGCCTGCGCGCGCACCGCATAGGCGAGCGTCTCGGCGGTCACGAACGGATTGCCGTCACGGTCACCGCCGATCCACGAGCCCATGCGCAACACCGGTGGGACGACGAATTCACGTCCATACGCGGTGGCGAGACCCTGCGCGAGCGCGGTCGCCGCACGCGGCACTTCGGCGAGGAACGTATAGCGGTAGTAGGCGAGCCCGTTGTCGATCTCGTCGCGCACCGTGAGCTTGGACAGGCGCAGCATCGCGGTTTGCCACAGCGACAGCACCTGCCGGTAGAGGTCGGCTTCCCACGCCGCGGTCTCGGCGGCGCTGAAGGTGGTGCGATCGCGCTGCGTGAGGAGCCGCACGATCTCGCGCTCGCTATCGAGGATGCTCTTGCGCTGCACCTCGGTCGGGTGCGCGGTCAATACCGGCGAGACCAGCGCCTCGGCAATCCACGCGGTCACCGCGTCCGGCGTGACCCCCGCCGCGACAACGGTCGCGATCGCGCTCGCGAGACTGTCCGCCTCGGGGGCGGCACCGGCCCGCTCGCGCTCGCGCTGCTGTCGGTTCTGGTGCACGTCCTCGGCGAGGTTGGCGAGGTGCGAGAAATACGAGAACGAGCGCACGACGTGCAGCGTCGGCGCGATCGAGAGATCGTTCAGGAGCGCGGAGAACTCGTCGCGAATGCCGGGGGC
>JADZAQ010000064.1 GCA_020852555.1 Burkholderiales bacterium | reverse complement strand
TGATCGATCTGTCGTACGCCGCCGCGTACCGGGTGGGGATCGCCGCACAGGGCAGTGGCGAAGTGATCGTCGAGGCGATCATCCCCGGGGAAAGTCCGGTGCTCGCTGCCGCGCCACCGCTGCCGCCGGTGGCGAGCGTGTCGGCATCGACGCCGATCGTGACGCCGACGCCGCCCGTCGTGGCCACACCGCCTCCCGCGTCATCGCCGCCGCTTGCCGGCTTTGCCGTCCAACTGGGTGCGTTCCAGAACTACGCGAATGCGCAGAGCTTCCTCGCGCACGTGCAAGGTCCGCTGGCGACGGCGCAGGTCGAGCCGAAGGTGCGCGAGGCGGGCGGCCTGTATCGCGTGTACGTCGGTCCGTACGCCGACCGCGACGAGGCGAAGCGTATCGCCGAACGCCTCGCCAGTGCTTTTGGGATGGCGACCGCCGTCGCGCCGCATTGAGGTTGCACGGCGAGACCCTTCGCGGCAGCCCGTGCCGCGCGCTGCCCATCGTGTGCGCTGCCGCAGTTGGCGCATGGAACTAGCCGCGCACCCCACGGTCAACCATGGTCAGTCAACCCCGATCGACCCCCTGCGTTCGTTATAATTCGCGAGGTCTTCGCCGCAGGCGAATGGTCATCCGGTGCGCCGGGGCCGCCTCATTCGTCGCCACCGCCCACGACCAGCCCGGCATGCACCGCTTCCTCCGCCTCCTCGTCATCTTCACTGCATGTGCCTTCCTGCCGTTCGCGGTACGGGCGCAACTGACCATCGAGATCGTCGGCGGGGCCGGCACCGCGATACCGATCGCCATCGTGCCCTTCGCGGGAGAATCGAACTTTCCGCTGGGCATCTCGGGTGTCGTCGGCGCCGATCTCACGCGCTCGGGGATGTTCCGCCTCGTCAACGCCGACAACGTGACGCCACGACCGGCGCGCGCCGAGGACATCAACGTCGATCTGTGGAAGGGTCGTGGTGCCGATGCGGTCGTGGTGGGTTCGATGACGCCGCAGGCCGACGGGCGCGTCGAGGTCCGTTTCGCGCTGATGGACGTGGTGCAGCGGCAGCTCCTCACCGCGATGACGTATTCGGTCACGCCGCAGCAGTTCCGCGCGACGGCGCACAAGATCGCCGACATCATCTTCGAGAAGCTGACCGGCGTCCCGGGCGTCTTTTCGACGCGCATCGCCTACGTGACCAAGGCCGGGCCGCGCTACCAGCTCATGGTCGCCGATGCCGACGGCGCCGACCCGCAGACCGTGGTGGCGTCGAACGAGCCACTGCTCTCGCCACGCTGGTCGCCCGACGGGACTCGCCTCGCGTACGTGTCGTTCGAGCAGAAGAAGCCCGTCGTCTACGTGCAGAACCTGGGCACCGGCCAGCGCCAGGCGGTGGCCAACTTCCGCGGCAGCAACAGTTCGCCCGCCTGGTCGCCCGACGGACGCCGGCTGGTGGTCACACTCACCAAGGACGGTGGCTCGCAGGTCTATCTCATGAATGCCGACGGCAGCGGCGTGCAGCGCCTGATGTCGTCCAATGCGATCGATACCGAGGCATCGTTCACTCCGGATGGTGCGGCGTTGCTGTTCACGTCGGATCGTGGCGGCAGCCCGCAGATCTATCGCGTGGGTCTCGGGGGAGGTGCGGTCGAGCGGCTCACTTTCGACGGTGCGTACAACGTGTCGGCGCGTCCGCTGCCCGATGGCAAGGGCTTCGTCTTCGTGCGCCGCGACGGGGGGCGTTTCCAGATCGCGATCCAGGACTATGCGACGCGGCAGGTGCAGATTCTCACCGCGGGGCCGCTCGACGAGAGCCCCTCCGTCGCACCCAACGGGCGGATGATCCTCTACGCAACCGACTCTGGATCGCGTGGTACATTGGCCGCGGTCAGTAGCGACGGGCGCGTCAAGCAACGACTGGTCGCCGCCGGCACCGACGTCCGCGAGCCGGCATGGGGTCCCTTCGTGCGATGAGTCGCCCTTGCCTTTCCCTCTTGCATCCGTGCTTCCCTTGCATGGCGCGTCCGTGATTGCCGGATGCGTTCGTCTTTCCTGAAGGAGTCGCTCATGAAGAAGATCGTTCTCGCCACCCTCATCGCGATTGCCGTTGCCGGTTGCCAGACGACGCCCGAGCCGGCGCCGGTCGAGGACAAGTCGGGTAGCACGCCGCCGGCGACCACGGGTGTTGCACCGGGAACGACGACGAGCGGCGCGAACCAGGGCGCGGTGACCGGCAGCACGACCGCGGCGAATCCGCTGCGCGATCCGAACAACATCCTGTCGAAGCGCAACGTTTTCTTCGAATTCGACAGCTTCGCGGTGGCCGACCAGTACAAGCCGATCGTCGAGGCGCACGCCCGCTACCTCAATGCCAACCGTAACGCGAAAGTGACGCTGCAAGGACACGCCGACGAGCGCGGCTCGCGCGAGTACAACATCGCGCTCGGCCAGAAGCGCGCCGATGCGGTCAAGCGGATGATGACGCTGCTCGGCGTTCAGGAGATGCAGATCGAGACGGTGAGCTTCGGCAAGGAGAAGCCGCGCAATCTCGGCCATGACGAAGCGGCGTGGGCCGAGAACCGCCGCGTGGACATCGTCTACGCCGGCGAGTGACATGAGGCCGGCGCGCTTCGCTCTCGCCGTCGTCGTGCTGGTTGCCGGTGTGGGCGCTGCCCACGCCGGTCTCTTCGACGACGAGGAGGCGCGCAAGCAGATCGCGGCGACCACCGCCCGGCTCGACACCCTGCAGAAGAACCTCGAGGCGCGTCTTGCCGATCTCGAGCAGCAGGCCAAGGGGCAGGGTCTCGATCTCCTGCGCGATCTCGAGGGCATCAAGGCCGACGTCGCCAAGATTCGCGGTCAGATCGAGGTGCTCACCTACGAACTGACCGAGGCGCAGAAGCGCCAGCGCGACCTGTACGTCGATCTCGATTCGCGGCTGCGCAAGATCGAGGCGGCGGGCGCCGGGGCGCCGTCGGGCGACGGCGGGGCCGGCGCTGCGGCCGGCATCGCTGCCGGTACGCCAGGCGGTCCGCTCGCCAGTGCAGCGCCTTCGGCCGGGGCGGTGGCGCCGCAAGCGCCGCCCGCACCGGCACCGATCGTTCCGGTAACCGCCGCGGAGCAGCGCGCCTACGATGCCGCACTCGATCAGTTCAAGCGCGGCGATTACCAGGGGGCGATCGGCGGCTTCTCCGGTTTCGTGAAGACCTACCCCAAGAGCCTCCTGGCGCCTTCGGCGCAGTACTGGGTCGGCAATGCGCAGTACGCACGACGCGACTACCGCGGCGCGATCGCGTCGCAGCGGCAACTCATCCAGGCGTATCCGGACAGCCCCAAGGTTGCGGACGCGCTGCTCAACATCGCTTCCGCACAGGCCGAGATGGGCGACAACGCGACGGCGCGGCGCACGCTGACCGAGCTCGTCGACAAGTTTCCGCAATCGGAGGCGGCGGGGAAGGCGAAGCAGCGGTTGGGTGGCAGGTAACGGGGATCAGGGATCAGGGATCAGGGATCAGGGATCAGGGATCAGGGATCAGGGATCAGGGATCAGGGATCAGGTGGAGGTCCCGCTGAGTGAGTGACTTCGCGCAGCGGATGATCGCCTGGCAGCGCGCGCATGGGCGTCACGACCTGCCGTGGCAGGACACGCGCGATCCGTACCGCATCTGGCTCGCGGAGGTCATGCTCCAGCAGACGCAGGTCGCAACGGTCCTGCCGTACTACCGTCGCTTTCTCGACGCTTTTCCCGACGTCGTCTGCCTCGCTGCCGCCTCGATCGACGACGTCCTCGCGCAGTGGAGCGGACTGGGCTACTACCGGCGCGCGCACCACCTGCACGCCGCCGCACGCGAGGTCGTGACGAAGCACGGCGGCAGCTTCCCGCGCGACGCCACCACGCTCGAGACGCTTCCCGGCATCGGCCGCTCGACCGCCGCGGCCATCGCGGTGTTTGCGACGGCCGCCTCGCACCCGATCCTCGACGGCAACGTCAAGCGCGTCCTCGCGCGGCACGCCGGCGTCGAGGGGTGGCCCGGTGCGCCGCGCGTCGCGGCCGCACTGTGGGATCTCGCGCAGGAGCGCCTGCCGCGCACCGCGCTGGCCGGTGACCTCGAGGCGTACACGCAGGGGATGATGGATCTCGGTGCCACGGTGTGCACACGCACGTCGCCGCGCTGTGCGGCGTGCCCGGTCGCGGCAGACTGCATCGCCCGGCGCGAGGCGCGGACGGAGGCGTTGCCGTCGCCGCGGCCAGCGAAGCCGCTGCCGCAGCGCGCGGTGCGGGTGCTCGCGATCGAGCGTAACGACGGCTGTCTCCTTTTCGAGCGTCGTCCCGCACACGGGCTGTGGGGTGGCCTGTGGAGCCTGCCGGAGTGCGCGCTCGACGCCGACGCCGGTGCGGTCGTCCGCGCCCGCTTCGGCGTCGCCGCGAGCGGCATCACCGCATTGCCGCCGGTGCTGCACGGCTTCACCCACTTTCGGCTGACGATGCATCCGCTGCGCCTCGCCACGACGGATCCGCTGCGCCATCCCTCCATTGCCGCGGAGCCCGATCGCGCACCGGGCAACCTCGCCTGGCTATCGCGTCACGCTGCCGCCGCCGCGGGCCTGCCGGCGCCGATCAGGCGCCTCCTGCGCTCGCTCGGCGCTACCGAACCGACGTCGACGCTGCCCGCTCTTTCGCCTTAGCCTCGATCTCGCGGCACGCGCGCTCCCACGCGACCAGCGCGTCGTCATAGCGATCGAAGACGCAAGGGTCGCAGCCGTTGCCGCAGCACTCGTCGAGGTCGGGCTTGCGCGGCCGGGGCGGCCGGTCGTGATCGTCGCCGTTCATCGAGTCGATCCGCGTTCGAGGAGGCGGCGCAATTCCTCGGGCAAGCGCTCGCGCGCATTGGGCACGAGCGCATCGAACTCGCGCAGTTCGGTGAGCGCCTCGGCATCGTGACCCGCCTCGCGCAGCTTGCCGATGCGCTCGATCCAGGCGACGGGGTCGCGCGCGAGTTCGACCGCCTCGCCGCGCGTCATCGCGGACGGCGCGCGCTTGGCGAGTGGTGCGG
>JADZAQ010000063.1 GCA_020852555.1 Burkholderiales bacterium | reverse complement strand
GACAAGTCGTAGTGGTCAAATGAGCGGCGAACAAACCCTCAAGTTCGCCGCCGGCGTGCCGATAGCGGCCCATGGGTGGCCGTTGGTGCCGCCCGAGCGGGCGTGAAGCGCCCGATCTGGAGGTCGCGATGAAGATCCAACCCCCGGTCCGGCCGGTCACGGGCGGCAGCGAATCCCCCGCGGGCACCGAGCGTGCGGCAGGCAAGCCGCAAGCCTCGTCGGGCCCCAGCGCGGGCGTCGACCGCGTCGCCCTGTCGCCGCTGTCCGCGCAGATCGCGGCGCTCGAGTCGAGCCTCGCGGCCGATCCCGCCTTCGACGCGAAGCGCGTCGAGGCCATCAAGCAGGCGATCGTCGACGGCCGGCTTTCGGTGAACGCCGACACGGTGGCCGATCGCATGATCGCAAGCGCGCTGGCGATGTTCGATCGCCGCGCCTGATTCGGGCACCGACTCTCCGTTCATGTCCAGCGGTCCTTGCAACGCCGTCGATCGCCTCGACGTGATCCGCGCCGAGCTGGCCGGCTTCGAGGCGTTGTGCAAGGTGCTGAACGCCGAGGCCGACGCGCTCCGCCGCGCCGACGCCGACGCCCTTCCCGACCTTGCGAACGCGAAGCTCACGCAGGTCAACGCGCTGCAGGCGCTCGCGCGCCAGCGCTCGCAGGACATGAAGCGCGCCGGCTGGCCGGAAACGCCGGCAGGCGTGCAAGCCTGGCTCGCCGAAGCTTCCGATGCTTCGAAGGCGCGTGCCGAATGGCAGCGCCTCACCACGCTCGCGCTCGCCGCGAAGCGCCAGAACGACGTCAACGGACGTCTCGCCGCGCGCCAGCGCTGGCATTTCGATGCGGCGCTCGGCGCGCTGATGCAGGCCGCAGGCGTGTCGTCGGGCTACGGCTCGGATGGACGTGCGACGCGCGATTCCGTGTCGCGCGGGCATCTCGCCGTCTGACCGAAAATCGGGGTCAGACCACGATTTCTCGTAACCGCCCCGGAGCAACCGGAACGGCGCTGGAAATCGTGGTCTGACCCCGATTTTGGTTCTGACCCCGATTTTCGTTACAGCGACGGCGCCGCCGCCCCGCCCTGCGCGGTGGTGAGATCCTCGAGGATCATCAGCGTCACCCGCCGGTTGCGCGCGCGCCCCTCGGGCGTGTCGTTGGCCTCGACCGGCTTGTTGTCGGCATAGCCGACGGCCGAGAGCCGCGACGCATCGACGCCGGTCGCGGTGAACAGCCGCACGACCGACGCCGCGCGCGCGCTCGAAAGCTCCCAGTTCGACGGGTACTGGAGGCTCGCGATCGGCAGGTTGTCGGTGTGGCCCTCGACGCGGATCTGCTGGGGGGCGTCCACGAGGAGCTTCGCGACCGCCTCGAGCGCGGCGACCGAGTCCGGTTGCAGCGCCGCCTGCGCCGGCGCGAACAGCACGCTCGCATTGATCTCGACGGCGAGGCCGTGCGGAAGCTGCGTCATCCGCACCTGGCCCGACTGCACGAGCGGCTTCAGCGCCTCGCTGATGTTCTTCGCGAGCGCGAGCATCTTCTCGCCCTTCTGCTTGCGCAGCGTGTCGATCGGCGCCTTGATCGACGGCCGCGGCGGCGCCGAGCTCGTCGTGCGGTTGATCGGCGACAGGCCCGCGGTCTGCGCGGTGACCACGGGATCGTGGCGGAACGCGACGATCAGCGCGTCGGCGAGCACGCGATACTTGCCCTCGTTCAGCGTCGAGATCGCGTACATCACGACGAAGAACGCGAACAGCAGCGTGATGAAGTCGGCGTACGAGACGAGCCAGCGCTCGTGGTTCTCGTGCTCCTCGTGCCGCTTGCGCCGCGCCATCGCCGGATCGCTACGCGAGGTAGCCGTTGAGCCGCGCTTCGATCAGCTTCGGGTTCTCGCCGTTGGCGATGCCCATCATGCCGTCGACGAAGAGCTCTCGCTGCGCGACCTCCCTGGCGATCAGCGACTTGAGCTTGGTGCCGACCGGCAGCAGGATCAGGTTGGCGGTGCCGACGCCGTAGACGGTCGCGACGAACGCCACCGCAATGCCGCCGCCGAGCTTGCCCGGGTCGGACAGGTTCTCCATGACGTGGATGAGGCCGAGCACGGCGCCGAGGATGCCGATCGTCGGCGCATAGCCGCCTGCCGAATCCCAGATCTTCGCCGCGGCGCGCTTGCGCTCCTCCCAGGCGGTGATCTCGACCTCCATCGCCTCGCGGATCTTCTCCGGCTCGAAGCCGTCGACCAGCATCTGCAGGCCGTTGCGCTCGAAGCCCTGGGGAAGCTGCGCGAGCCGGTCCTCCAGGGCGAGCATCCCGTCCTTGCGCGCGACCTGCGCCCACTCGACGACGCGCTCGATCGCGCCGTGCGGATCGACGGCCGGCGGCGCGATGACCCATTGCGACAGCTTGAGCCCCTCGACGAACGTCGGCAGCGGGCTTTGCAGCATGACCGCGCCGAGCGTGCCGCCGATGACGATCATGAAGGCCGCGAGCTGCAGCAGCGACCCGATGCTGCCGCCTTCGAGGACCTGCCCGCCGACGATCGCGCCGATGGCGACCGCGAGGCCGATGATGCTGAGGATGTCCATATGCGCGCGCGTTGCCGTACCGGGGAGTTATCGGCACGCGGCACGCTTTCCGGAGGTCTTGCAGCGTGTTTCCTCGAACCGCCGGTCCGGCCGCGCTCGCACCGGCACGCGCCTTGCAGCACGTGGGTGGACTACGTCGAATCAGGCGTCCCCATGGAGTTCGTCTTCCTCTACGTCGCGGCGACGGGGCTCGCGGGCGTCGTCATCGCCTTGCTGGTCCATCTGCGCGACGACCATCGCCGCTCGTAGCCGCCGCAGCGAACGCAGCAGCGCATCGACGCGGACTGCCGGCACGTGGCTGCCCGCGACGTGCAGGGGCAGCCGCGCCGCCAAAGCGCCCGCCGCATGGTCGGCGTTCGAGACGGCTCCGCGGTGCCCGATCGTCCGATCGCGATCCGGCCCATACGGCGACATGCCCTTTTCGCCGGGCGAAGCGGGGGCTACGATGCTTCGAACAAAGCACGATGCTCGCCGCCCTCTTCCCCGCACTCCTGTTGCTCGCGGTCGCGCCCGCGTGGGCCGAGCGCGTGAAGGTCGACGAGACGGCGGATATCGCCTATTACGTCGACACCGCGTCGATCAGCGATGCCGGCGAGCTCCGTCGCGCGACGGTCATCCACGACCACCCGACGCAGGAGCCTGGCGGCGTGCGCTCGCGGCTGGTGTCCTACGAAATCGACTGCACGGGCGAGCGGCTGAGAAGCATTGCCGTCACCGAGTACGGCGAGCCGATGGCGCAGGGGCGCGCCCTTGCGTCGACGGAGAGGGTGTCCGAGTGGCTGTACGTCGCCCCGCGGACCGGCAGCAGCATCGGCGCGCGCGGCCCTTACCGGCCGATCGTGCGGTTCGTCTGCTCGCGGTAGGCAGCTTTCCCACTCGCCCGATCATTCGGCCGCGCGTGGAGACACGCGCCGGAATCGCACGAAGAGCGCGACGTCGTAGGCGATCTTCAGCACCCCGCATGCAACCAGCGGGGCAGCCATGTCGCCCATGGCAAGCCAGGCGCCGGCGATCGTCGGCGCTGCGGCCGAGGCGAGGCTTCGTGGCACCGCGGTGAAGCTCGCCGCCGCGGGCCGCTCGGCCGGCGTGACGACCGACATGACGTAAGCGCTGCGCGCCGGAACGTCCATCTGCGAGAGCAGGCTGCGGGCCAGCAGCAGGCCGAGGGCGAGCTCCAGCGACGGCGCGAATGCGGCACCGATCAGGCACAGGCTCGACGGAACGTGCGTGAAGACCATCGTGTCGATGAGGCCGATGCGTCGTGCCAGCGGTGCCGCCGCAAGCTGCGACACCGCGCTCGCAAGCCCCGTCCAGAAGAAGAACGCGCCGGCCGCGGAAAGCGATACGCCGAAGCGATCGAAAAGCCACAGCGCGAGCAGCGCATTGATGACGAGGCCGCCCGCGAAGGCGTCGACGCTGAACAACGCTGCGAGCTGAAGGACGATCCCGCGCGACGGACCCAGGGCCACGGCCGGCCTTGCGACTTCGGCGCGCGGCGGCGGGATGCGCGAGTACAGCAGCCAGACCACCACGCCGATCGCCGCATACAGGACGAACATCGCCCGCAATGCATCGACCGCTTCCCAGCCGGCCCGGACCTGCAATGCATCCGGAACCGACACGGCCAGCGCGCCGACCGCCCCGCACACCGAGCCGAGGAAGCCGTAGCGCGCGAACAGCGTCGTGCGTGCGTCGCCGGTTGCCGACGATGCCAGCGCGCTGTGCTCGAGCGGCAGGAACACGCTCACGTCGCCCCCGCCCGGGTTCATCGGCCCGATGAAGGCCACGAGAAGCAAGGGCCACAACGAGGTGAGACTCGCAAAGCCGAGGCCCGTCGCCGCCATCAGCACCGCCGCCGCCAGCAGCAGCCGCCGCAAGCCCAGGCGATGCCCCCAGCGCCCCACGGCGAGCGTCGCCAGTGCCGAACCCAGCAACGCCGCCGTGCTGAGCAGGCCGACCTGGAATTGGCCGTGGCCGATCGCGAGCAGGTACGCCGGAAGCAGCACGGCGACGTAGCCGTCCGCGAAGGCGCGCAATGCGCGGGCAGCAAGAAGCGGTGCGATCATCGAAGATCGGCCCGCCAGCATCCGCAGGCCTGGGATTCCGCCGCGCATGGCCGCTCCTTCCCTGTGAGGGTGGGAGCAGACTTGGGACGGCTGTCCTGTCGGACCGGGTGTCTGCGTTTCGACCCGGCCAGGCGCCGCATCGACCGGGCGCCTGCTGCGCTTGCAAACGTTGCTCGATGCCAACGTATGACGCCGCGCTCCCGGCGTCAATAGCCTGCGGCAGCTTTCATCCTGCCGCGAGACGCTCGCAGGTCGGGAGCCGCGCCACAGGAGGTAAACTGGGACCGATCCTCGATGGAGCGATGGCATGGCGAATCCAGCAAGGAACACGATATGCCTCTGGTACGACCGCGACGCCGAGGAGGCGGCGCGGTTCTACGCGAAGACCTTCCCCGATTCATCGGTCGGCGCCGTTCTTCGGGCACCCGGAGACTTTCCTTCGGGAAAGCAAGGCGACGTGCTGACGGTCGAGTTCACCGTCATGGGAATCCCCTGCCTCGGGCTCAATGGCGGCCCGGCGTTCAAGCACAACGAAGCGTTCTCGTTCCAGGTCGCCACCGTGGACCAGGCCGAGACCGATCGCTACTGGAACGCGATCATCGGCAACGGCGGCCAGGCGAGCGCGTGCGGCTGGTGCAAGGACAAATGGGGATTGTCCTGGCAGATCACGCCGATCGCTCTCACGCAGGCGATAAGCGATCCCGATCCTG
>JADZAQ010000062.1 GCA_020852555.1 Burkholderiales bacterium | reverse complement strand
GGGCTCGACGCGCTCTTCATCTGTCGCCGCGACCGCGAGCTTGTCGAGATTCCCGTGGGTCCGCACTTCGCCGGCCCAGGTGTGGCGCCACCCGCCACCAGCAAGCCGCTGCGCGCCGCATCGACGTGACGCCGCGGCGCCGGCCGACCTCCGGCGCGCGGTGACGCCCGCATGCCCCGGTCGATGCCGCGGCGCAGCACGGGCTTGGCTGCCGGCGGCGCTACCATACGCGTCCGGGTGCACCCTACCCACGTTTCCACGAGGTTTCCGCAATGACTTTGCTTTCTCGCCTTCCTGCGGGCGCGGTCGCCGTGTGCGCCGTCGCGCTGGCCCTCGTGCTCGCAGCCTGCGGCGCCGACACGCCGCCGCCCGCCAAGACCGCCGCGGCCCCCGTCGCCGCTCCAGCACCCGCGCCGGCACCGGCCGCGCCGCAGAGTCCCGACACCGAGGAGAAGCGCCTCGCCTCCGAGATCTGGGTGTGGGGCTTTCCGCTGGTGCTCACCGACGTCACCCGCGAGGTCGAGACCGCCGACATCGGCATGAACGTGTTCAAGCACCGGCGCAGCGTGCCCGACGCCGCGACGGCCGGTGTCGCCAATCCCAATGCCGACTTCCTCTATTCGCAGGCGTGGCTCGATCTCTCGAAGGGCCCGGTGATCCTGTCGATTCCCGATACCAAGGGTCGCTACTACCTGCTGGCGCTCCTCGACGCGTACACCAACGTCGCCGGCTCGATCGGCAAGCGCACCACGGGCACCGAGGCACGGACATTCGCGCTCGTCGGGCCGCACTACAAGGGTGCCGCCCCCGAGGGCGCCTCGGAAGTGCGCCTGCCGACCGACCTCGCGTGGATCTTCGCGCGCACCGCGGTCGACGGCCCGGCCGATGTCGCCAATGCGATCAAGGTCCAGGACCAGTTCAAGCTGAGCGGCGGCGCGGGCAAAGGCGCACCGGCCAAGGGCGCTGCCGGCAAGGGCGCCAAAGGCAAGGCCGCGCCGACACCCGCCGCGCCCGCGGTCGCCGTCGACACCAAGACGCCGCCGCGCGACCAGGTGGTGGCGATGGATGCCACGCGCTTTTTCACACGGCTCGCGCTCCTCCTGCCCGGCAATCCGCCGCCCAAGGCGGACGCCGAGATCGTCGCCAAGCTGAAGAAGCTCGGCATCGAGCCGGGCAAGCCGTTCAACGCGACGCAACTCGATGCCGCGAAGCAACGCAGCATCGACGACGGCATCCGCACCGCGATCGCCGCCGTGCAGGGGGCGGCGGGTGGTTTGGGTGGCGCCGACATTCGCCACGGCTGGCGCATCGATCGCGCGCTCGGCCGCTGGGGCACCGAATACGGGCGGCGCGCGGTCGCCGCGTGGAACGGCATCGGCCAGAATGCGCCGGAAGATGCGATCTTCATGAGCACGTACCTCGACGGCGGCGGCAAGCGGCTCGACGGCGCCAACCGCTACGTGCTGCACTTCGCCGCCGGCGCGCTGCCGCCCACCGACGGCTTCTGGTCGCTGAGCCTGTACGACGCGCAGCAGAAATTCGTGCCCAATGCGAAGAATCGCTACAACATCGGCAACAGCGACCGGCTCCAGGCCAACGCCGACGGCTCGCTCGACATCGTGATCTCCCCCGATCCTCCGGGCGGCGCCATGGACGCCAACTGGCTGCCGTCGCCGAAAGCGCCGTTCAACCTGATCCTGCGCGTCTACTGGCCGAAGCAGGCGGTGCTCGACGGCCACTGGAACCCGCCCGGGGTGAAGCTCGTCGCGCAGTAGCCGTCGCAGCGGCGCGTCGACGGGTGCGATCGTGAAGTGGCCCGACCTCCTCGCCACCCGCGGCGGGCGGCTCGCCACCTTCTTCCTGCTCTACACCACCGAAGGCATTCCGCTCGGCTTCACGGCGACCGCCATCGCGACACAGATGCGCCGGCAGGGCCTGGGGCCGGTGGCGATCGGTGCCTTCGTGGGCTCGCTGTACCTGCCGTGGGCGTTCAAGTGGGTGATGGGCCCCTTCGTCGACGCCTTCACCTCGGAGCGCTTCGGCCGGCGCCGCACCTGGATCTTCGCAGCGCAGGTCGGCATGATGGGCTCTCTCGCGCTGGCGATGCCGGTCGACTACGTCGCGCAGCTCACGCTCTTCACCGCGATCATCTTCGTCCACAACGCGTTTGCCGCGACGCAGGATGTGGCGATCGACGCACTCGCGGTCGGTGTGCTGCCCGAGCACGAGCGCGGCACCGCCAACGGCTTCATGTTCGCCGGCGCGTCGGTCGGTCAGGCGATCGGCGGCTCGGGCGTGCTCTTCCTCGCGGCGGTCATGTCGTTCCCCGCCACCTACGTGTTCGTGATCGGCGCGCTCCTCGCCGTCATGGTGTTCGTGGTGCTGCCGCTGCGCGAGCCGCCGGGCCCGCCGCGTATCGCCCGCGACGGCAGCGCGTTCGCGGCGGTGGGCGCCGAACTCGCGACCTTCGTCACCGACGCCTGGCGCGCCTTCACCGGCACCCGCGCGGCACGCGTCGGCGTCGTTGCCTCGCTGCTGCCGTTCGGCGCCTACGCGCTGAGCCTCGCGCTGCAATCGAATCTTGCGGTCGAACTGGGCCTCGACGACAACACCGTCGCGCAACTCAACCTCGTCTCGACGTTCGTGTTCGCGCTCGCCTGTGTGGCCGGCGGCTGGATTTCCGACCGCTACGGGCGCCGCAGCACGCTCGCGTTCTTCGTCTTCCTGACCGTCGTGCCGACGCTCTACCTCGCCTACGCGATGCAGCAGGCGGCCTGGATCCTGCCGGTGGACATGGCGCAACCCAATCGCCCGCTGCCGGCGCCGTCGCTCGTCATCACGTTCTGGATCACCGTGATCGCCTTCAACGTGTTCCAGGGCCTTTACTACGGCGTGCGCTCCGCGCTCTTCATGGACGTGACGGTTCCCGCGGTGGCAGCGACCCAGTTCACCGCGTACATGGCGATGTCCAACCTCGTGGTCTCGTACACCTCGTGGTGGCAGGGCAATGCGATCGTGACCTGGGGCTATCCCCTCACGCTCGTCGTCGATTCCGTCGTGGGCCTCGGCGTGCTCTTCCTGTTGCCGTTCATGAAGGCGCGGCAGGCGGAGGCGGCGGCGCCAGCGTCGCCGGGCCCGCGCGTCGCGTAGCGCCGCACCGGGACTACAATCGCGGCTCAACGAACGGAGGAATCCAATGCCCATCAGCATGCACCAGGCGTCGGTCGGCGCCTTCGACCGCGGCCTCGCCGCCCTCGCCAACATCCTGCGCAAGGGCGTCGCGCACGCCACCGAGAAGAAGATCGACGAGCGCGTGTTCGTCGAGTCGCGCCTCTTCCCCGACATGCTCCCCCTGCGCTCGCAGGTGCACATCGCCACCGATTTCGCGCGCGGCACGCTCGAGCGTCTGCAAGGCCAGGAGACGGTGAAGTGGGACGACAACGAGGCGACGCTGGCCGAGCTCGTCGACCGCGTCGAGCGCACGCGCGAGATCGTGCGCGGCGTCGATGCCGCCGCGCTCGAAGGGTCGGAAACGCGCGAGACAGTGCGCAAGGTCGGCGGCAAGGAACGCACGTTCACCGGCCTCGACTACCTCACCAAGTACGCGCTCCCGAACTTCTACTTCCACGTGACGACCGCGTACGACATCCTGCGCCACAACGGCGTGCCGCTCGGCAAGGCGGATTACGTCGGGCCGATCGACTAATATATATATGTCATATATAATTCCGGCCGACGCGCTCCGTTCCGCATCGGCCGCCAATGAACCCTCGACATCTCGACCCGGCAACCGCCCCACGGCAGGAGCTGCTGCTCAAATTCAAGCCCGACACCCGTAGCACGGTGAGCCGCGAGACAGTGCGCGCGCTCGCCGCTGCCGAAGGCGTCAGCGAGACCCAGCTCATCCATCGTGCCCTCGCCGAGTTTCGCGAGCGCAGCGCGCGGCGCAAGGCGCCGGTCGCCAGGCCCTTGCGCGTGTCCACGGCGAATGTCCAGACGCGATTGCCGCGATCGACGCTCCAGCGCCCGCAGTCATTGCGGGAGGCCGCAGTGCAGGGACGCGCACACGGCCACCTCGACGCGTCGCTGCGCGAGTTCCTCGACGAGTTCTACGTCGCGACGGACGCAGCAGCGCGCGTGCGCATGCTGAGCGACGAACCGCCGCTCGGCGACGACGCGCGCGCGAACGCGTATCTGGCCGCGGTGGCCGAGCATCTGGCGCTGCGCAACCGGTTGCCCGTGCCCGAGTGGACTGCCGGCGCGCAGCGCTTCCTGCGTCGGCCGTTCTTTCCCGGCGGCCTCGAATCGCTCAAGGCGACGCTGCTCAAGGAAAGCCCGGTCGCCTTTCGCCGTCGGCTCATCTTCGTCGATGCGGACCCACTCTATCGACCACGGCGCGACACGGCCGGCGCGGCGATCGGAGCGGCGCCATGACGATGCTGACTCGGCAAGACATCTTGCGCGGCTTGCGCGCCATCGACGACATGGCGCGGGCCGCTGGCGTCGTGGTCGATCTGTCGATTTACGGCGGCGCCGCGCTGGCGCTGGTGTTCGACTTGCGCCACGCCACCAAAGACGTCGACGCGGTGGTCAACGGCTCACCCGATTTCCTGCGCCAGGCGGCGCGCCACGTCGCAGCCGCGGAGGGCTGGCCGGAAGACTGGCTGAACGACGGCGTCAAAGGCTTCACGTCCAGACAGGAACAGATGGAGCTCATGGCGGATTTCGACCACACGGCCGAGGGCGGGCTGCGTATCTATACGCCGACGCCCGAGTATCTCTTTGCGATGAAGTGCATGGCGATGCGCCAGGAAGGGCTCGAAGGATCGCATGACGTCAGTGACATCGAGGCGCTCGCCGATGTCGCGCAGATCGAGAGCGCGGAAGATGCGCTGGCGCTGGTGGAATCGTTCTATCCGTCGGCACGCATTCCGGCCAAGGTTCGCTTCGGTGTCGAGGAGATCATGGGGCGAGTGGTGGCGAGGCGGGCTGCCGCCCGCGCCGGCTCGCGGAGCGGGTAGTCCGATCAACAACGGCAGGCGCTGCTGGCTCAGGATCGCCGGCCCGGGTCGGCCCCGCGCTGCTGGCGCTACGCAGGATCCGGCGCCAGCACGCACATCGCCGCTCCCTCGTCCACCCACCCCTGCGCCTTCATCTCGGCCACGATCGCCGGCTCGGTGGTGAAGCGATGGTTGGAGTCCCCGAAGGGGCGCCAGAGCCGGTAGAGCGGCACGCGTGAACCGGGAGACAGTCCCGTGCAACTGCCGTCGGCCGCGAGCGGACTCGCCCACATCGGCGTGCCTTCGAAGTCCCACTGGCCGCTGCGCTCCACGATGCCGCACTCGGCGCGGTCGCGCGTGAAGAAGTGTGAGTCCGGGCCGCTGCCCGGCCGCCCGTAGAAGCGATACACGATGGTGTCGGTCGTGTTCGAGATGCAGCCGGGCTGCGTCACGGCGCGAAACGAGTGCCCCGTGCGCAGCCACGGCCCCACCTTGCCCGCGTCGATCGCGGCGATCTCGCCGGCATTGCCGGTGTAGAAGTAATGATCGAGCCCGGCGTGGTGGAACTCGACGAAGCTGGCCACCGAATCGGGAGGTGGTGTTGCGAAGCACACCCATCCATTCCGGCCGACCGACGCGAATTCGCCGGTCTGGTCGAGCGTGTACTGCATGTAGGTGGCGTCGACCAGCGGCGGATAGGCGAGCCACACGCCGGCGCCCGAGAGCGGAAGATCGCCGGCCACCGTCGGGTTGCCGATCCGCGCCGCGAACGCCGGATCGTTGGCGATGCGCGCCTTCAACGCTGCCGCACTGTCCGATTTGTCGACGACGTACAGCGCAGGCTGCAGCGAGGGATAGGCGTTGCACCGTCCGGCGATCGGCGCCACAGTCAGCGTGCGCAGCTTTGCGTCGTAGCTGCTCTCGTCGGCGGTGAGCGACCGGACCTCGATGTCGTAATTCCCAACCGGCAACTCGCCGATCGTCCCGTCAAGGTTCATGCAGCCGGCATCCGGTCCGGGGGCGGCCACGCGGCGCACGATGAGCAGCATGCGATGGCCGTCGCGGCTCACGCGCAGGCCGTAACCGCAATCGAACCGCGACGAATCGGTCGTCCATACCTGCGCCGTGAAGGCGCCGCGATCGACCGGCTCGCCATAACGGTTATGGATACCGAAATCGATGCCGAGGGCAGGCCACGCCACCAGCGTGGCCAACAGTCCGGTCCAGCCCGTGCGCGTTCGCATCGCCTCTCTCCTATCCGAGGTTCGGCGCCAGCCGCCGCCGCGCATCCTCGAGCGGCACGCCGGCGCGCGCCGCGTAGTCGGCGAGCTGGTCCTCGCCGATGCGCCCCACCGCGAAGTAGCGCGCCTGCGGGTGCGAGAAATAGAAGCCGGACACCGCCGCCGCGGGCAGCATCGCCATGCTCTCGGTGAGCGTCATGCCGATCTCTTCGGCACGCAGCGCCGCGAACAGCGGCGCCTTGACGCTGTGATCGGGACACGCGGGATAGCCGGGCGCGGGGCGGATGCCGCGATACTCTTCGCGGATCAGCGCCGCCGCGTCGAGCGTCTCGTCGGGGACGTAGCCCCAGAGCTCGCGCCGGACCTTGCGGTGCAGCCACTCGGCGAGCGTTTCGGCGAGACGATCGGCGAGCGCCTTCAGCATGATCGCGTTGTAGTCGTCCTTGGCCGCCTCGAACTCGGCGAGCTTGCGCTCGATGCCGAGTCCCGCGGTCACCGCGAAGCCGCCGACCCAATCGTCGCGGCCCGACGCCGCCGGCGCCACGAAGTCGGCGAGGCAGTAGTTGGGCTTGCCCGGCGGGCGTTCATTCTGCTGGCGCAGGTTGCGCCAGACGAGCGACGGCGTCGCCGCGTCGTCGGTGAAGATTTCGACGTCGTCGCCGGCGGCGCGCGCCGGCCAGATCGCCATCACCGCATTGGCGGTGAGCCAGCGTTCGCCGACGATGCGCTCGAGCATCGCGCGGCCTTCGGCGTACACGTTGCGCGCCGCCTCGCCCACCACCGGATCGTCGAGGATCGCCGGGAACGGACCGGAAAGCTCCCACGCCTGGAAGAACGGACCCCAGTCGATCAGCCCGACGAGTTCACCGATGTCGACGTTGCGGAATTCGCGGCGGCCGGTCATCCGCGGCGCCGGCGGCGCGTACGCGCGCCAGTCGGTGGCGAGCGCGTTGGCGCGCGCCGCCGCCAGCGTGACGAGCTTCGGACCCTTCTTGCCGGCGTGCTGGTGGCGGATCTTCTCGTAGTCGGCCGCGACCTCGGCGACGTAGGCGTCCTTCAATTCGTCGGAAAGGAGGCTGCTCGCGACCCCCACCGCGCGCGACGCATCGGGGACGTACACCGTCACGCCGTCGAATTGAGGCGCGATCTTCACCGCGGTGTGCACCCGCGAGGTGGTGGCGCCGCCGATCAGGAGCGGCTGGCGCATCCCGAGCCGGCGCATCTCGCGCGCCACGTGCGCCATCTCCTCGAGCGACGGCGTGATGAGGCCGGAGAGCCCGACGAGGTCGACGTTGCGCTCGCGGGCGACGTCGAGGATCTTCTGCGCCGGCACCATGACGCCCAGGTCGATCACCTCGAAGTTGTTGCACTGGAGCACCACACCGACGATGTTCTTGCCAATGTCGTGGACGTCGCCCTTGACGGTGCCGACCACGATGGTGCCCTTGGGCTTGCCCACCACGCCGGAGGCGGCCTTCTCCGCCTCGATGAACGGGATGAGGTGGCCCACCGCCTGCTTCATCACCCGCGCCGATTTCACGACCTGCGGCAGGAACATCTTGCCGGCGCCGAAGAGGTCGCCGACCACGTCCATGCCGGCCATCAGCGGCCCCTCGATCACCTGGATCGGCCGCGCGTACTGCAAGCGCGCCTCTTCGGTATCGTCGACGATGTACGTGGTGATGCCCTTGACGAGCGCGTGCGACAGGCGCTCTTCCACCGTGCCGGAACGCCAGGCGAGGTCCTCGACGGCGACCTTGCCCTGCGCCTTCACCGTCTCGGCGAAGGCGACGAGGCGCTCGGTCGCATCGGGACGGCGATTGAGCACGACGTCCTCGACGCGCTCGCGCAGTTCCGGATCGAGCTCGCTGTACACGCCGAGCTGCCCCGCGTTGACGATGCCCATCGTGAGCCCGGCGCGGATCGCGTGGTAGAGGAAGACGGTGTGGATCGCCTCGCGCACCGGGTCGTTGCCGCGGAACGAGAAGCTCACGTTGCTGATGCCGCCGGAGACCTTGGCGTGCGGCAGGTTGGCGCGGATCCAGCGCGTGGCCTCGATGAAATCGACCGCGTAGTTGGCGTGCTCCTCGATGCCGGTGGCGATCGCGAAGGCGTTCGGATCGAAGACGATGTCCTCGGGCGGGAATCCCACACGCTCGACGAGGAGGTCGTAGCTGCGCTTGCAGATCGCGGTCTTCCGCTCGAACGTATCGGCCTGCCCCGTCTCGTCGAAGGCCATGACGACCACCGCCGCGCCGTAGCGGCGTACCAGCGCCGCCTGCTCGAGGAACGGCGCCTCGCCTTCCTTGAGCGAGATCGAGTTGACGATCGGCTTCCCCTGCACGCACTTCAGACCCGCCTCGATCACCTCCCACTTCGACGAGTCGATCATCACCGGCACGCGCGCGATGTCGGGTTCGGTGGCGACGACGTTCAAGAATCTGACCATCGCCGCCTTCGAGTCGAGCATCGCCTCGTCCATGTTGACGTCGATGATCTGCGCGCCGGCGGCGACCTGCTGGCGGGCGACCTCGACGGCGCCGGCGAAATCATCAGCGAGGATGAGGCGTGCGAAAGCCTTGGAGCCGGTGACGTTGGTACGCTCGCCGACGTTGACGAAGAGCGAATCGTCGCCGATGAGCAGCGGCTCCAGGCCGGAGAGGCGCATCACGCGGGACATGCGTCGACCTGCGGAACGGCGCGCGGCGGCAGCGCTGCCACGGCATCGGCGATCGCCTTGATGTGCGCGGGCGTGGTCCCGCAGCAGCCGCCCACGATGTTGACGAAGCCGCTCTTCGCGAAGTCCTCCAGGAGCGCGGAGGTCTGCGCCGGCGTCTCGTCGTAGCCGGTGTCCGCCATCGGATTGGGCAAGCCCGCATTCGGATGGCAGGAGACGAACGTGTCGGCCACCCGCGCGATCTCCTCGATGTACGGGCGCATGAGCGCGGCGCCGAGCGCGCAGTTGAGGCCCACGGCGAGCGGCTGCACGTGCCGCACCGAGTTCCAGAACGCCTCCGGCGTCTGCCCCGAGAGCGTGCG
The DNA here is from genome assembly GCA_020852555.1 of Burkholderiales bacterium. Classification (GTDB taxonomy): domain Bacteria; phylum Pseudomonadota; class Gammaproteobacteria; order Burkholderiales; family Casimicrobiaceae; genus VBCG01. The sequence goes on along the minus strand of JADZAQ010000062.1, from coordinate 10,435 downwards.
CCCCGAGGCGTCGGTGATCGTGCCCGACACGATCACCGGCAAGCGCTGCCCGGCTTTCGCGAAGAAGGTCTCGATCGCGAACAGCGCCGCCTTCGCGTTCAGCGTGTCGAATATGGTCTCGACGAGGAGGATATCGACGCCACCCTCGACGAGCCCGGTGATCGCTTCCGAGTACGCGGCGACGAGCTGGTCGTAGGTGACGTTACGCGCGCCCGGGTCGTTGACGTCGGGCGAGATCGACGCCGTACGGTTGGTGGGGCCGAGCACGCCGGCGACGAAACGCGGCTTGCCCGGCGTGCGCGCCGTCCACGCATCGGCCGCCTCGCGCGCGATCCGCGCCGCGGCGACGTTCATCGCGCGCACCTGCCCTTCCATGCCGTAGTCGCCCTGCGCGATCGACGTCGCATTGAAGGTATTGGTCTCGATGATGTCGGCGCCGGCCTCGAGATAGCGGTCGTGCACCTCGCGCACCACTTCCGGCTTGGTCAACACGAGGAGGTCGTTGTCGCCGGCAAGCTCGTGCGCGTGATCGTGGAAGTGCCCGCGAAAATCGCCCGGCGCGAGCTTGCACTGTTGGAGCATCGTCCCCATCGCGCCGTCGAGCACGAGGATGCGCTGGCGAAGAAGGCGGACGAGTTCGGCGGTGCGGTCGGGTTGCATGCGCGGGGCGCGGCGGCGGATTGCGCCGGACCGGCGGTGCCGGATGGCGAGGGCTGCGCGAAGTCGAAACGGAGTTTGTACTGCGAGGAATGCAGGCAATTCTAGCATCGCCTCGTTACGCACCTCGTCCCGCGTCCGCGGCGCAGCGCAGCAGCGGATCGCAAGCCCCCACGCGGCCGGCGCTACACTACGCGCCATGAAGCACCTCGAGCCGCGCGAAGCGCACGCCTTCCTCGCCGCCCACCCCCAGGCGGTCCTGATCGATTGCCGCAGCGAGATGGAGTACTTCTTCGTCGGCCATCCGACGGGGGCGCACCACGTCGCCTGGAACGACGGCCCCGACTGGGAGATCAATCCCCGGTTCGTCGGGCAGGTGAAGAAGGTCGCGAGCATGAATCGCCCGGTGGTGCTCATCTGCCGCAGCGGTCAACGCTCGCTCGATGCGGGGCTCGCCCTCGAGAAGGCCGGCTTCACCGAGGTCTACAACGTCCGGGACGGCTTCGAGGGCCCGCTCGACGAGAACCACCATCGGGGCACGCGGGCGGGCTGGCGCAAGGACGGCCTGCCCTGGGAGCAGATGTAGCCCGCGCGCCGCTACCAGCTGCCCGAGCTTCCGCCGCCGCCGGAGCTGCCGCCACCTCCCGAGAAGCCCCCGGACGACGATCCGCCGCTGGACGACCAGCTCGAGCCGCGACCGCCGATCGTGAAGCCGCCGACGCTCGCGCTGCCCTTCGTCTTCAGGTCGCGCTGCGCCTTCTCGTACCACGCGGTCCTGCCCACGATGAGCTTCGCGATCGGAAATCCCACCACGTAGATCGCGAGCAGGACGAGTGCGCCGTTCACGCCGAGGATGACGATCGGGAACATCGCCCAGAACGGAATCAGGAAGAAATAGAGGAACCACCCCACTCCCGGCGTGACGATGCCGATGAAGGTGAACAGCCCGATGATGCCGAAGATGAAGCAGCCGAGGAGGATGCGCATCGGCCAAGGCGGGAGGCTCTCCTCGATGTCGGCCGCGAAGCCCTTCCGCGACGTCGACGCCGACGCGGTCTCCGCCGGCGGCGCCCCGCCCTCGAGCAGTGCGACGATCGCGGTGACGCCGCTCTCGATGCCACCGTCGAAGTCGTTGTTCTTGAACTTGGGCGTCATCTCGTTGCGAATGATGCGACTCGCGATCGCATCGGTGAGCGTGCCTTCCAGGCCATACCCGACCTCGATGCGCATCTTGCGGTCGTGCGGCGCCACGACGACGAGCACGCCGTTGTCCTTGCCCTTCTGCCCGAGCTTCCAGGCGGCGAACACGTCGTTCGCGTACCCCTCGACGCTCTGCCCGCCCATGCTGGACACCGTCAGCACCACGACCTGGTTCGTCGTCCGCTCCTCGTGCGCCTTCAGGAGCGCGCCGATGCGCTCGCGCACCGGGGGTGAGAGGATCTCGGCATCGTCGACGACGCGGCCGGATAGATAGGGGATCTGCGCCGCGACGGCCGGCGTCGCCCACGGCGCCGCCAGCACGAACACCGCCAGCGCCAGGGCGAGGGCACGTAACCCGCGAGCGGGGCGCATGCCGCGCGCGGCGGCAAGCCATGCCGCGCGGATCGCCGGGACCCGCACCGCTTCGCTCGCCGCAGTGCCCGCGCTCATCGCTCGCGCCGGTCCACGACGGGCGCATCGGCGAAGACGTTGCCCGAGGCGCCGGCGATCGCCTTGCCGGCCAGCAGTTCGTTCACGGCATCGAGACCGGCGAGCACGGCGCTACCGGTGGTGCCCGCGCGAAACGCACCCGTCATTCGCGCGACCACGCGATCCCATTGCGCAACGCTCGCGTGCGCGCGCAAGCCCTTGTCGGGAAGCACGACGACGCGACGCTCGAACAGGCTCACCACGACGAGGAGCGCGGTGCGGCCGGGCGTCGCGAAGAGTTCGCGGCCGAGAAACTCCTCCTGCGCGTATTGCGTCACCTCGGCCCGCGCCTCCTCCTCGCGGAGGAAGCGCCTCGCGAATGCCGGCACATAGACGGTGGCGAGCGCACACAAGGCGCCGGCGCCGAGCACGCTGACCACCGTGGTGAGGATGAGCACGCTCGCCACCCACGCGGGTTGGACGAGGTCGACGAGCGTCACCGCGAGGGCGGCGAATGCCATGCCGAACGCGAAGGCGCGCCAGACGATCTGCGGATACGCGTCGGACTTCGCGGTGACGATCGTCACGATCTCGATGCCCAGCGCCCGCTCGAGCGCGGCGACGCGCGCGGCGATCGCGGACTTCTCGTCGGCGGTGAGGAATCGGCGTGGCACGCGCTGCGCTCCTGGCCCGGTGGCGGCGGTCAACTCGCGCGCTCACAGGCGGCCACGCGCAGCTCGCTGCCCGGATACTGGGCCGCGAGATCGCGCAACCTCGCCATCGCCGGCTGCGGTGGATCGCGTACCACCACCATCGTCTGCGTGATCGGTTGCTCGCGCCGCTCGACCTTGGCGAGCGTGACGCCGAGTTGCGCGAGCGCTTCCGCATGAGCGATCGCCGCCGCCTCGACGCGAAACGTGCCCAGCGATATCGCGTACTGGCCGCGCGGGGAGTCGACCACCGCGAGATCCTTCACCCCCTGCTTGCGCAAGTCCGCGCTGCGGGCCTCGGCGATACCGCGATTGGGCAACGGCCCCATGCTCACCCAATAGCCACCGTCGAAATCGATGCGCTTCTGCGTCACCAGGCGCCCCAGCCCGAGCGGCTCGAGGTCGGCGAGCACGCGAGCACGATCAGGATCGCCGAACGGGCCCCATTCGACGCACACGTCGGCCAGAGCCGCCACCTTGCCCGGCCCGAGCGCCGCGACCTGTTGCGGGGTGAGCAGCCTGATCTTGTCCGGCTGCACCTGGTCCTGGAGCAGCATCGCTTCGCCGTTGCCGGTATCGAGGCGGGTGTACGCGTAGAGCGTGAGGTTGGCGAGGATCAGCAGGACGATGACGATGCGCATGGCGGCCCGGCGGGCGAGCGGTGCGGCGTCACGTCGCGGTGCGCCGCTCGCCGGGGATTATCCACGAATGCCCGCACGATCGGTGACCGTGCCGCCAAATGGGCGGTCGCATCGGCGCGACCTGGGTCGCACGGCCGGCGGACCGCCGCAGCGTCGCGCCGCCCGGCTGGCGACTATGCGCGACGCAACGAGATCTCGCCCGAGAGGAAGCGGGCACGGCGCGGGCCGTCGGCCAGCACCAGCGCGCCAGTGCTGTCCACACCGGCGACCGTCCCCTTGACGCTCGCTCCGTCGGGCAGCAGGAGCTTCACCGGCTTGCCCTGATAGGCGTGGCGGCGCTGCCATTCGGCGGCGAATGCCGGAAAACCCGCGCGCGAATACGCATCCAGCGTCGCGGCGAGTTGCGCCACGAGGCGTGCCAGGAGGTGGTTGCGATCGATCGGCCGGGCACCGCGTCCGGCGACGGTGGTGAGATCGCTCACCGGTTGCTCGAGGTTGCGGCGAATTTCGACGGGCAGGCGCACATTGAGACCCACACCAACCACGACCGTCGACGGGCCGAGCGCATCGCCGTTGAGCTCGACGAGGATCCCGCCCACCTTGAGGTGCCGATGGATGAGGTCGTTCGGCCACTTGAGCTCGACCCCGGTCAGGCCCTCGGCTTCGAGCGCCTTCACGACCGCCACCCCGACCGCCAGCGACAGTCCGGCGAGGTAGCCCGCGCCTTGCTCGTAGCGCCAGCCGATCGAGAACGTGAGGCTGCCGCCGGCGACTGCCGCCCATGCCTTCCCGCGCCGGCCGCGGCCGGCACTTTGCCATTCGGCGGCGAGCACCGCGCCGTGGATGTCACGGCGCTGCGCGCGGCGCAGCAATTCGGTCGACGTCGAGCCGATCTGGTCGACGATCTCGATCTCGAGTGGCGGCAGCGCCGGGCTCTTGGGCGTGAGCTCGGCGAGCTTGCGACGGACCTCGCCGACGTCGAGGAAATCCGGGGTGGCGGTCAATCGATAGCCCAGACCGCGCACGCGCTCGAGCGAGAGGCCGGCGGTCTCGGCCTGTTTCAAGAGCTGGGACACCCGCGCGCGGGTAAGCCCCACCGTCGCGGCGAGGTCTTCGCCCGAGTGGAAGGCGCCATCGGAAAGTTGGCGCAGAAGCGAGAATCCGAGAGGAGTGAGCACTGACATCTGCCTGTCATGTTGCACCGCCAAATGTACCATGGCGGCGCGTTTCGCGCATCAACTTGCGGTGCCGGGATGAGTGGATGTGCGTCCGACAGGACGATTTGCAAGCCTGTAGGACAACCCGCCGAGCAAAAAACCGGCCCGGCGGCGCGCAGCCCCACGTTTATACCCGGGAGGGGTCCCGGGTCAAGCCCTGTCCATCGCGCGACGGTGGCGCCGACCGGTCTCGAGGGGCGCGGCTCAGGGGGTGGGCGAGCGCGCGCCCGACAGGACGCGGAGGAGCTGGCGATGCAGCGCCGGATCGCCGCAGGCGAGCACATCGCCACCTTGGTCGCACGACCGACCCTGCCAGTCGGTGACGACCCCGCCTGCGGCCTCGACGAGCGGAATCAAGGCCTGGATGTCGTACGGCTGCAGGCCGCTCTCGATCACGACGTCGGCGAGACCCATCGCGAGCTGCGTATAGCAGTAGCAGTCGCCGCCGTAGCGCAGGAAGCGCGCCCTGCCGGTGACCCGATCGAACGCCTCACGCTGCGCCGGTGAGGCGAATTGTCGCGGGTCGGTGGTCACCACCCACGCGTCCTCGAGGCGCGGGCACGCGCGGGTGCGCAGATTCCGCGTCGCGCCGCCACGCCGCCACTGCGCGATGCCGCCCGTGCTGCCGACGAACGACTCGCCGACGAAGGGCTGGTGCGTGACGCCGACCACCGGCCGGGTGCCGTCGTGCAGGGCGATGAGCACACCCCAATGGAGGTGGCCGAGGATGAAGCTCTTGGTGCCGTCGATCGGATCGATGACCCAGGTGAGCGGCGAGGTTCCGGGTTCGCGTCCGTGCTCCTCGCCGATGATGCCGTGCGCGGGATAGCGCGCCTTGATTGCCGCGCGGATCACGCTCTCCGCGGCACGATCGGCGACGGTCACGGGGTCGTAACCCATGTAGTTGTGCTTGTCCTCGACGGCGAGCGCGTTGCGGAAGTGCGGCAGGATCGCTTCTCCCGCGGTGAGCGCGAGTGCGTGAGCGAATTCGAGGTACGTGGCAGCTTCGGCAGGGGTCATCGGTCGGCGTCTCGCGGGTCGGAACGTGGCGGGCACGGTTCGTCGCCGCACCCGCGCGCATGCTACGTCACGGCAAGCGTGCCCCGCCCGCCACGGCACGCGCGACGTCGTGCTCGGCCTCGGCGGAGAGCACGTCGCGCCATGCACCGTCGTTGTCGCGTTGGGCGAGCCACGCGGCGGTATCGGCGATGGTGCCGTCGAGCGAACGGGTCCGCAGGCCCGCACGTTCGGCGCGCGCGCAATCGATCTGCATGAAGCCCGCCTCGCTTGCGAACGACGCCGGGATCCACAGCGGTAGTCCGATCCAGGGTTCCACTTTCTGCGCGATGAGCTCGCTCTCGTCGACCCAGGCGACGCGCGGCGCGCGGGCGCCGCCCGCGACAACGAGCGCGTCGACGAGATCGGCGAACGTCCATTGCCCGCGGGGGCTGGTGACGTTGAACGTGCCGTCGAGGTCTCCGTCGAGCAGCGCGAGCATGAAGCTCGCGAGATCGCGCGCGTCGATGAACTGCAGCGGACGCGTGGGCGGATTGGGCGCCACCGCGATATCCCCCCGTGCGCCGAGGAGGTCGGGATGCACGAAGCGCGCCACCCAGTATCCGAAGCGATCGGTCGGATCGTGCGGGCCGACGATGAGGCCCGGACGCACGTTGAGCGCGCGACGGCCGTAGACCTCGCTGACCACGGCCTCGCACGCCGCCTTGAGCGGCCCGTAGTACTTGCCGACCTCCTCGCTCGCGGGCGCCGGGAGCGCGCCCACCGGGTCGCGCTCGGTGAGACCCGCGCGGCTCGCGTCGGTGAAGACCGAGATCGACGAGACGAAAAGGTAGCGCCCGACCCGCCCGGCGAGAAGGTCGGCGGACGCCCGGACCACGCGCGGCACGTAGCCCGAGGTGTCGACGACCGCGTCCCACTCGCCGCTGTCGAGGGCGGCGAGCCCGGGCGCTCGCCGCGGGTCGCGGTTGCCCGTCAGATGCGTCACCTGCGTGCCCCAGGGCACGGGCTCTCTGCCGCGGGTGAAGAGCGTGACCGTGTCCCCGCGGGCGAGCGCCGCCTCGACCAGATGCCGGCCGAGGAACCGCGTACCGCCCAGGACGAGGAGACGCATGGCGATGCCGTCCCGCGCTCAGCCCTTGGGCACGATCGCGACGCCGTTGAGCTTCTCCTGCGCTTCGATGAGCGAGGCGACGTACTTGTCGCCGAAGCCGAGGAGGCTCGCGTTGACGAGGCTCTGGTGCACCGCCTCGCCGACGATCGCGGAGACCGGCAGCGATTCCGCGAAGTGCGTGTAGTAGCGCAGGTCCTTGCGTGCGTTGTCGATCGTGAACTTGAGGCCGGAAAGATCGCCACGGCTCTCGAGCATCTTGCCCACCATCATCTGGAAGATGCCGCTGTTCACGCCGCCCGCCGAAATGACCTGGTGGAGCTTCGCGAGCGACAGTCCCGCCTTGGCCGCCGCCGCACACGCCTCCGCGGTCGCGGTGGCGATCGCCTGCGCGATGAAGTTGTTGATGAGCTTCAGCACGATGCCGTGCCCGGGGGGGCCCGCGTGGATGATGTTCTCGCAGAAGGCGGCGAGCACCGGCTGGAGCCTCGCGAACGTGGCGTCGTCGGCGCCGACCATGATGTTGAGCTTGCCGAGCTCCGCTTCGACCGGCGTGCGCGCGAGCGGCGCATCGACGAAGAGGACGCCTTGCTGCGCGAGCTCGTCGCGCATCTTCGTGGTGGTCGCCGGCTCGCTCGTCGACGTGTCGACCACGATGAGGCCCCGCTGCGCGGCCGTCGCGATCCCATCCTTGCCGTTCACGACCTCCTCGACCTGCGGTGCCCCGGTCACGCACAGGAACACGATGTCGTTGCCGCGCGCGAGATCGGCGTTGCTGGGCACCTCCCTCGCGCCGGCCGCCACGAGGTCCTCGAGCGGCTTGCGGTTGCGATGCGCGCGCACGGCGAGCGGATATCCCTTGGTGACGAGATTCCTGGCCATGCCGTGACCCATGAGGCCGAGGCCGACGAATCCGATGCGGGGCTTGTCCATGCGCTTCTCCTTCCTGGTTCAGTGACGATCAATCGATGATGCCGGGTCCGGCGCCGGCCACCGGTATGCGCCGCCGCTCGTGCCAGGTGAGTAACAGCCCGCTGCCGGCGATCACCGCCATGCCGGCGACCGTCAGCCCGTCCGGAAGGTCGCCGAACGCGAGCCACCCCAGCATCGTAGCGAAAACGAGGTGCACGTAAGTGTACGGCGTCAATCCCGATGCGGGCGCCTGCTGGAACGCGAGGATCAGCAGGAAGTGCCCCGCCGTGCCGACGAGGCCGATCGCGATCATGAGCACGACGTCGATCCACGTGACGTCGACCCGCGAGCCGAACCACGGCCAGACCAGCGTCATGATGCCCACCCCGACCAGCGCGGGGTAGAAGAGCGTCACGCGCGGGTCCTCGGCCGCCAGCATCCGTGTGGAGACCTGGTAGGCCGCCGAGCAGGCGGCGGCACAGAGGATGAGCAGCGACGCGCCCTGAAAGAGGTCGGCACCCGGTTGCACGATCATCAGCATGCCGACGAGGCCCGCGGCCACGAAGGCGATGCGCAGCCGCGTCAGCCGCTCGCCGAGCAGCCGGACGGCGAGCACGACGACCAACGTCGGCGTGAGATAGCTCAGCGCCGTGGCGTTGGCGAGCGGCATGAAGGCCAATCCCGCCATGAAGAAGAGCGACGCGGCGGTGAGCAGCACGCCGCGGATGAGTTGCATGCGCAGTTGCCGGGTATGCACCATACGAACGCCCATGCCCGGCGCCAGCCAGACGAGCATCGCGAGGACCTGCGTGCTCCACCGCGCCCACACGAGGAGCGGGATCGGCTGGCGTGTAGCGAGCCACTTGACGATCGTATCCGTGATCGCGAAGCACGCCACCGCGCCGACGATCATGACGATCGCCGACGACGGCACGCGACCGACCGACCGATGCCTCATGCGAGGACCCGCGGCGTCGGCGCGGCGAACCGGCGGGAAACAATGCGTGCGCACCGCGCCAGGCGGCGCTCGGCAGGGACGGTCAAGGCGGGGCTACGGCAACGTGAACGAGCGGCCGGGCACACGCCCGCCCAAGATGTCATTCTACTGTAGACGCCGACCCCCCTTTTCCGATCGCTGCGCGAGCCTCTCGGGGCGAGTGGCGAGCGCGGCCGCACCAGGGCAGCGCTACAATCGGGCGCGCGCACCGTCGCGTCCCGCCTGAGGCTCTCGCCATGAAGATGATCGGCACCGGCTACGTCGACCGCTACCTCGGCGACGATGAGGTCGCCGGAATCGTCGGCGACGCGCTCGCGGCGCTCGCCCCCGACGGCAAGCGCTTCCTCTTCCTCGTTCCCGACGGCACCCGCACGATGCCGATGCCGCAGCTGGCCTCGCTCGTGCGCGACGGCCTGCGCGGACGTGCCGCGGCGGTCGATTTCCTGATCGCGCTCGGCACGCACCAGCCGATGAGCGACGCCGCGCTCTCGGCGCATCTGGGCTTCACCGTGGTGGACGGGCAGGAGGCCGGGGTCACCGGCGGCTCGCGCGTCTTCAATCACGAATGGCACGATCCCGCGATGTTCCGCACCATCGGGGCCATCCCGGCGGCGGAAATCCGCGCGCTGTCGGGTGGTCGCCTCGACCAGGACGTTCCGGTCGCGCTCAACCGGCGCATCTTCGACTACGACCAGATCGTCATCCTGGGCCCGGTCTTTCCGCACGAGGTGGTGGGCTTCTCGGGCGGCAACAAATACTTCTTCCCCGGCATCGCCGGCGCCGACGTCATCAACTTCACGCACTGGCTGGGCGCGCTCATCACCAACTACGAGGTGATCGGCTCCGGTTACACGCCGGTGCGCGCGGTGATCGACCGTGCGGCGTCATTGGTGAGCGTGCCCACCGCCTGCTTCGCGCTCGTCGTCACCAAGGACGGCATCGGCGGGCTCTACTGCGCCGACGCGCGGACCGCGTGGGAGCACGCGTCCGCGCTGTCGTCACAGCGACACATCGTCTGGCTCGACCGGCCGATGAAGACCGTGATCTCGGTGATGCCGCCGATGTACGCCGACGTGTGGACCGCAGGCAAGGGTATGTACAAGGTCGAGCCGGCGGTGGCCGACGGCGGCGAGGTCATCATCTACGCGCCGCACATCCGCGAGGTGAGCGTGACCCACGGCACGATCATCGAGGAAGTGGGCTACCACTGCCGCGACTACTTCACCGCGCAACCCGAGCGCTTCGCAGGCTATCCCGGCGGCGTCCTCGCGCACTCGACGCACGTCAAGGGACGCGGGACGTACGACGCGCGCACCGGCGTGGAGACGCCGCGGGTGACCGTGACGCTCGCCACCGGCATCCCCGAAGCGATGTGCCGCCAGATCAACCTCGGCTATCGCGACCCGGCGTCGCTCGATATCGCTGCCTGGCAAGGGCGCGAGAACGAGGGCATCCTCGTCGTGCCGCGGGCGGGCGAGATGCTGTATCGGCTGCGCCGGTGACCACGGCTCCGCTACGCGGCATGCCCCAACGCGAACTCGCTCCGC
>JADZAQ010000061.1 GCA_020852555.1 Burkholderiales bacterium | reverse complement strand
TTTGCCTTCAGCTTCCTCCAGATTCGCAGTCACCCGCGACACCCTTGCCGTTCGGCTACCACTTCCCCTTGCCGGGTGTGGAGAGGACTTTCACCTCCAAGTACGTGCGCCCTGCCGGGCGCACCGAAAAAAAGGGCTCGGAGACTATCCGAGCCCTTGTGGATGGTGGAGGTGGCGAGAATCGAACTCGCGTCCGAAGACGCTCCACAGTCAGGACTACATGCTTAGTCGCGTCATTGTGCTCTTGCCACCCAACCGTTGACGGACAGACGACGGGGTGACCAGTCACCTTGCTTTAGCGACTCGCCCAAGTGACCCGGGCGGACGCGATCGCTCGAAATGTCCCTGCCGTAGCTAGAGTGTCGCCACCTTCGCTACCCGGGCTGAGCGCCGCCCGGTGCAGGGTCCGGCGGGATTAAGCCGCCAGAGCGTAGTTTTCGTCGTTCGCAGTTAAGTTTGCGATTGTCAGGGTTTTACGAGGACCAACACCTCGGCATGCCCCAAGCTGCTTCACAGCCCCCGTCGAGACCAGTTCACCCCCAGTATCGTACGAAGCGGCGGTCGGGGTGACCGCGCGGATTGCATTGTACCAATCTCGGGTCGGTCGCCGTCGATTCAAGTGGGCGCCGGCACCCCGCGGCAACGTGGGGTCGACCGCGTAAAATGCCCGATTTGCACGCATCGCGAGCGCACGCATGACACACCTCGTTCCGGTCATCCTCTCCGGCGGCGCCGGTACCCGCCTGTGGCCGCTGTCGCGCGAAGCGGCACCGAAGCCCTTCATGCCGCTGCCGGACGGCGAGACGCTGCTGGGCAAGACCGCGTTGCGCGCGATGCTGCTGCCCGATGTCCGCGGACTCGTGACGGTGACGAACCGCGATTACTATTTCCACACGAAGGACGTCTACGCAGGGCTGGGCGAGCGCGAGCCGCGTGATGCGACGTACCTCCTCGAGCCGTTCGGGCGCAACACCGCGCCGGCAGTGGCCGTGGCGGCCCAGCTCATCCGCGCGCGCCATGGCGACGACGCGGTGATGCTGGTGCTCGCGGCCGATCACCTGATCCGCGACCAGGCGTCGTTCGCGAGTGCCGTGTCGCGCGCGATGGAACTTGCCAGCGAGGGCCTGCTGGTGACGTTCGGCATCACGCCCACGCATCCGGAAACGGGGTTTGGCTACGTCGCCTGCGGTGAGGCGCTCGGTGGGCGCGCCTTCCGCGCCGCGGGCTTCGTCGAGAAGCCGTCGCTCCCTCGGGCGCTCGAGCTCCTTGCGGCAGGGACGCACGTGTGGAACGCCGGGATGTTCGCGTTCACCGCCGCGGCCCTGCTTGCTGCCTGCGAGCGCCACGCGCCGGCGATCGCGCAGGCGGCGCGCACCGTCTGGCAGCCGCTGGCAAGCCGCACCGACGAGGCGATGCTCGAGATCGATGCGGCGACCTTCGCGAGCGCGCCCGACATGTCGATCGACTACGCGATCATGGAGGGCGCCGCGGCGGCCGGCGAGGTGGCGGTGGTGCGCGGCGAGTTCGATTGGAGCGACGTCGGTTCATGGCAGGCCGTCTCCGAGTTGACCGCCGCGGACGCCGATGGCAACCATGGGCTCGGCGAGCGGGTGGCGATCGCCACCCGCGGCACTTTCATCCACGCCCAGGATCGGGTGGTCGCGACGATCGGCGTGGAGAATCTCGTCATCGTCGACACCCCGGACGCGGTGCTCGTGGCACATCGCGACCACCTGCAGCGCGTGAAGGAAGTGGTGGGCGAGTTGAAGGCACGCGGCCACGAGGCGTACAAGCTGCATCGCACCGTCGCGCGCCCTTGGGGCACGTACACGATCCTCGAGGAGGGCCCTGGCTTCAAGATCAAGCGCATCGAAGTCAAGCCCGGCGGGCAGCTCTCGCTGCAATTGCACCACCATCGCAGCGAGCACTGGATCATCATCCGCGGCACGGCGCGCGTCACCGCGGACGATCGTGTGTTCGACCTGCCGGCCGGTGAGTCGACGTTCATCCCGGTCGAGACGCGTCACCGCCTGGAGAATCCCGGGCACGACACGCTCGCCATCATCGAGGTCGCCTGCGGCGACTACATCAGCGAGGACGATATCGTTCGCTTCGAGGATCGCTACGGGCGCGTGGCGGGCTGACTTCGCATCGCGCCACGCAGTGGCGCGCGATGGTCCCGGCGTCGCGGCCTGCGCGCGACGCGAGCACTACGCGGGAACGTCGGGGTCGAGCTCGCGCAGGAGACGCGCGATCTGATCCTTGAGGAGGAGCTTGCGACGCTTCATCCGCCGCACGGTGAGTTCATCGGCGTCGGCCGCGTTCTCGATACGCTCGATCGCAACGTCGAGATCGCGATGCTCGATGCGCAGGCCGGCCAGACGCTCCTGCAACGCCACGCGGGCGGGATCGCCGATGCACTCGTCCGCATACGGGTCGTCGTTCACTGGCTCGTCGCTCCCTGCCGTCGTCGGATTGCGGCCACCAACCATCGCTCTCGTAGCCAGTATATGCCGGCGCCCGGCATTCCGCGAGCCGCTATAATTCCCCCCTTGAAGATCGCTTCATCGCGGCCCGCCGAGACTGCGGCGAGCGCCCCGGCGGCACCGTCCGCCGCCGCGCGCGCGCCGATCGCGGCGGCCCTTCCCGACCTCGTCGACGACCTGCCCGTTGCCGGCAAGCGCAGCGGCGCGGGCCCGTTTGCCGGCTCGGCCGACGCGCTGGCGTTCGCCCTCCTCGCCCGCCGCGCGAAGGCCGGCAAGCGCCCGCTCGCGATCGTCACCGCCGATGCGCGCACTGCGCAGCGGCTCGCCGACGAAATGCCGTGGTTCGCGCCCGAGCTTCGGATGACGACGCTGCCCGACTGGGAGACCCTTCCTTACGATCACTTCTCGCCGCACCAGGACCTGATCTCCGCGCGGCTCGCCACCCTCTGGCAGATCGCGCGCGGCGAGTGCGACGTCAGCATCGTCGCCGCCACCACGGCGCTCTACCGCCTCGCGCCGCCGTCGTACCTCGCCGCGTTCGCGTTCTTCCTTCGCCAGGGATCGACACTCGACGTCGACGCGTTGCGCGCGCAGCTCGCGCTCGCCGGATATTCGAACGTGACGCAAGTGGTGTCACCCGGGGAGTTCAGCATCCGCGGCGGCCTCATCGATCTCTTCCCGATGGGTTCGCCGCTGCCGTACCGGATCGATCTCTTCGACAACGATATCGAGTCGATCAAGACCTTCGACGTCGATACGCAGCGCACGATCTATCCGGTCACCGAGATCCGCCTGCTGCCGGCGCGCGAATTCCCGCTGGACGAGGCGGGTCGCACGCGCTTTCGCAGCCGCTACCGCGAGGTCTTCGAAGGCGATCCGTCGAAGTCGGCGCTGTACAAGGACGTGAGCAACGGCATCGCTCCCGGCGGCATCGAGTACTACCTGCCGCTCTTCTTCGAGCAAACGGCAACGCTCGCCGACTACCTGCCGCCCGCCACCGTGGTCGTGCTGCACGGGGACGTGCGCGCGGCAATCGAGCGTTTCTGGCAGGACACCGATGCGCGGTACCGTCTGCTGCGCGGTGACAAGCAACGTCCGCTCCTCGCGCCTGCCGAACTCTTCCTGCCGCCCGATGACTTCAACGCAGCCGTCAAGGTCTTCGCCCGAGTCGAGATCGCGGCGGGCAGCGGTGGGCCGACCGCGGCACTGCCGGCGCTCCAGGTCGATCGCCGCGCCGACAACCCGCTCGCTGCGCTGAAGCGCTATCTCGCCGCAACGCGCCTCAGGGTCGCGATCGTCGCCGAGAGCGCGGGGCGACGCGAAACGATGCAACAGTACTTCGCCGAGTACGGGTTCGCGCCACCACTCGTCGAGGACTTCGCGGCGTTCCTCGCGGGCGGCGCACCCGTGGCGCTTCTCGCCGCCCCGCTTGCGGCGGGCTTCGCGTGGGACGACGCCGGCATCGCGTTCGTCACCGAGACCGAGCTGTACGCGGGCACCGTTCGCCGCACCGCGCGCGAAGCGCGCAAGCGCAGCAACATCGACGTCATGGTGCGCGACCTCTCCGAGGTGCGCATCGGCGACCCCGTCGTGCACGAGGAGCACGGCATCGGGCGCTACCTCGGCCTCGTGACGCTCGACTTGGGTGACGGACCCAACGAGTTCCTGCAACTCGTCTACGCCAACGACGCCAAGCTCTACGTGCCGGTGGCGAACCTGCACCTCATCGGCCGCTACAGCGGCGCCTCACCCGAGAATGCACCGCTGCACGAACTCGGCAGCGGGCAGTGGGAGAAGGCGAAGAAGAAGGCGGCAGCGCAGGCGCACGACACCGCGGCGGAACTCCTCAACCTTTACGCGCAGCGTGCGGCGCGCCAGGGGCACGCGTTCGGATTGAAGCCGCACGACTACGAGGCGTTTGCCGAGGGCTTCGCCTTCGACGAGACCCCCGACCAGACCGCGGCGATCGAGGCGGTGGTCGCCGACATGACCTCGGGCAAGGCGATGGATCGGCTCGTCTGCGGCGACGTGGGCTTCGGCAAGACCGAGGTCGCGCTGCGCGCGGCCTTCGTGGCGCTTGCCGACGGCAAGCAGGTGGCGCTCCTCGTCCCGACGACACTCCTTGCCGAGCAGCATTTCCAGACCTTTTCCGACCGTTTCGCCGACCTGCCGGTGCGCATCGCCGAACTCTCCCGGTTCCGCACGGCGAAGGAGACGAAGCTCGCGATCGAGGGACTCGCCACCGGCAAGATCGACCTCGCCATCGGCACGCACAAGCTCCTGCAAGGCGACGTCGCGTTCAAGAACCTCGGGCTGGTGATCATCGACGAGGAGCACCGCTTCGGCGTACGGCAGAAGGAGCAACTCAAGCGGCTGCGCGCCGAGGTCGACGTGCTGACCCTGACCGCCACCCCGATCCCGCGCACGCTCGCGATGTCGCTCGAAGGCATCCGTGACTTCTCGGTGATCGCCACGGCGCCCGAGCGGCGGCTCGCGATCAAGACCTTCGTGTCGCCTTATTCGCCCGGGATCGTGCGCGAAGCGGTGCTGCGCGAATTGAAGCGTGGCGGTCAGATCTATTTCCTGCACAACGAAGTCGATACCATCGCTTCCCGCGCCGAGGCGCTCGCGAAGCTCCTGCCCGAGGCGCGCATCGCGGTGGCGCACGGGCAGATGGCCGAGCGCGAGCTGGAGCAGGTGATGCGCGACTTCTACCAGCAGCGCGTCAACCTCCTGCTGTGCTCGACGATCATCGAAACCGGCATCGACGTGCCCACGGCCAACACGATCATCATCGATCGCGCCGATCGCTTCGGACTCGCACAGCTCCATCAGTTGCGCGGGCGCGTCGGCCGCTCGCACCACCAGGCGTACGCGTATCTCCTGACCCCGCCCGCCGATGCGCTCTCCGCGCAGGCGAAGAAACGCCTGGAAGCGATCCAGATGATGGAGGACCTGGGTTCCGGGTTCTACCTCGCGATGCACGATCTCGAGATCCGCGGTGCCGGCGAGGTCCTGGGCGACGAGCAATCGGGCGAGATGCAGGAAGTCGGCTTCCAACTCTACAACGACATGCTGCGCGCGTCGGTGGCGGCGCTGAAAGCGGGCCGCGAGCCCGACCTCACCGAGCCGCTCGGCATCACCACCGAGATCAACCTGCATACGCCGGCACTCCTGCCCGAGCGTTACTGCGCCGACGTGCACGAGCGCCTCGTCTTGTACAAGCGGCTCGCGAGCGCCGAGGCGATCGACGAGATCGGCGCGATCCAGGAGGAACTCGTCGACCGCTTCGGCCCCACGCCCGACCAGGCGCAGGCGCTCCTCGCGAGCCATCGCCTGCGCCTCCTTGCCAAGCCGCTGGGCGTGCGCAAGGTCGACGCCGGCCCCGATCGCGCAACGATCCAGTTCGTGCGTCAGCCGCCGTTCGACGCCGGCACGTTGATCCGGCTCGTGCAAAAGGATGGCCGCATCCGCTTCGCCGGGCCCGATCGCATCCGCATCGATCGTGCCGCTCCGGGACTCGTCGAGCGCATCGCGCTGGTGCGCGACTTCCTCGGCAAGCTCGGTGCCCCCGACACGGTCCAGCCAACGAAGCGCCCGCGATGATCGCTCTCGACCCGCTGCCGTCCCCCATTCGCTTCATCCGCCGCGACTGGCTGTCGGCCAATCACGTGCTCCTCTGCGGGTCCGGCGGCAACGTGCTCGTCGACTCGGGCTACGTGACGCGCGTTCCGCTCACGCTGTCGCTGCTGCGCTCGGAACAGGGCCTCGGCGAAGCGCCGCTCGCGCGCCTCGTCAATACGCACGGCCACTCCGACCACGTCGGCGGCAACGCGGCGATCAAGGCCGCGTACGGCTGCCCGATCGCCTTTCCTGCCGCGGAAGCGCCACTGGTCGACGCCTGGGACACGAAGGCACTGCTGTACGACTACGCCGACCAGGACATCGCGCGCTTCGCGGTCGACGAGCGCATCGCCGCCGGCAGCGTCCACGCCTGGGGCGGGCTCGACTGGCAGGCGCTCGCTGCACCCGGGCATGACATGGGCGCGCTCGTCTACTTCAATCCCGACCATCGGATCCTCATCTCCGGCGACGCGCTGTGGGAGAACGGCTTCGGCTTCGTGATGCCGCGCGCCATCGATCCACACGCGCTCACGGCGCAGCGCGCGACGCTCGACATGATCGCCGCCCTCGGCGTGCGCACGGTGATCCCCGGACACGGCGACGTCTTCGGCGACGCGGATGCCGCGCTCGAGCGGGCATACCGGCGCGCCGATTCCTTTGCTGGCGACGATGCGCGCATGGCGCGGCACGCGCTCAAGGTAAACCTCACCTACTGCCTTCTCACCGGCCGCCGGCTGCCGCTACGCGACCTGCCTGCGTACCTCGAGCGCGTCGGCCTGTATCGCGAACTCAATGCCGCGGCGCTGCGCCTCGCACCGCAGGCGCTCGCCGACCTCCTCGTCGGCGAACTCACGCGAGCGGGCGCGGTGCGGATCGACGGCGGCGATCTCGTCGCAGCCTAGCTCGCCGCGGAATCGGAACGCGGCGCGCAGGCTCCTGCGCAGATCGACCGTGATGTTGCGCCTCAGCGCGCGAGCGTGTGCACGAACTCGCGCACGCCGTTGAGCAGCATCTGTACCGCAAGCGCAGTGAGCACGAGCCCCATGAGCCGCCCGAATGCGGCAACGGCCCGCTCGCCCAGCGCCGCCTGCAGGCGCGATGACGCGAGGAGCACGACGGTGGTGAGCGCCATGGCAATGGTGACGGCCAGCACCCACTTCGGCAGGTCCGCCGGATCCTTCGAACTCATCAGCATCACGGTCGCGAGCGCCGACGGCCCGGCGATCGCCGGCACCGCGAGCGGCACCAGGAACGGCTCGCCGCCGACCATCTTGCCGAAGATCCCTTCCGGGCGCGGAAAGACCATGCGCAGCGCGATGAGGAAGAGGATGATGCCGCCGGCGATCGACAGCGCGACGTCGGATAGCTGCAGCCACTGCATGAAGGTGCGCCCGCCCACCATGAATCCGAGCAGGATCGCATAGGCGAAGGCGCACTCGCGCAGGACGATGCGCGCATGGCGCCGCGGCGGCACCCCGGCGAGCGCGGCGACGACCAGCGGGATGTTGCCGAACGGATCGAGCACGAGGATGAGCAGGATCGCGGCGGAGACGACGTCGGTGTGCATGGGCTATCTCCCGACCACGACACCCTCGCGCCGCGGATCGGCACCACCTTCCCATCCGCGCGCGTGCCGCACGATCGCCTGCACGCCGCTCGTCATCTCGATGGTCGTCACCGGCGCGCCGAGGGCGCGCAGGCGCGGCGCCAGCAAGGCGACCGAGGTATCGGCCTCGAGTTCGGTCGGCCCGTTGCGGCTGCCGAAATTGGGCAGCGCCGCGGCGGCCTGCGGATCGAGCTGCCAGTCGATGAGCGCAAGGAGCGTCTTGGCGACGTAATTGATGATCGTGCTGCCGCCGGGCGAGCCGGTGACGATCGCCACGCGCCCGGCCGGATCGTAGGCGATGGTCGGCGCCATCGACGAGCGCGGCCGCTTGCCCGCTTCGACGCGATTGGCGACGGGCTTGCCGTTCTCCTCGGGGGCGAACGAGAAATCGGTGAGTTCGTTGTTGAGGAGGAAGCCGCCGGCGGTCATGAGGCGGCTGCCGAACTGGTTCTCGATGGTGGTGGTCATGGCGACCGCATTGCCGTCGCGATCGACGATGCTGACGTGCGACGTGGAGGGCAGGTCGAGCGCGGCATCGCGCCCCCACGCTGCCTTGTCGAGCGCCGGTCGCGGCGGCTCGCCCGGGCTCGCCACCCCGAGGCTCGACCCGGTACGAATGAGTCGCGAGCGCTCGCGCAGGTAAGCGTCGTCGAGAAGCCACGTGGGCGCGCGGTAGAACGCCGGATCGGCTTCGTACACGCCCCGGTCGGCAAAGGCGAGACGCCCGGCCTCGCTCACGAAATGCACGCTCCAGAACGTCGCCGGCCCCATCGCCACGAGGTCGTACGGCTCGAGCATCTTCAGCATCTGCAGGACGGTGATCGTGCCCGACGACGGCAGCGGCATGCCGCAGATTCGGTAGCGGCGATAGCGATCGCACAGCGGGGTGCGTGCGAGCGCACGGTAACCCGCGAGATCGGCGAGCGTGAGATCGCCGGGATTCGTCGCGTGGGTGACGGTATCGACGATGTCCTGCGCGACCGGACCCGTGTAGAACGCATCGGCGCCACCCGCCGCGATCGCGCGCAGCGTGCGCGCGTACTCCGGATTGCGCAGTATCGCACCCACCGGCAGCGGCTCGCCGTCGCTGCCATGGAAATATGCGCGGCTGCGCGGCTGCGTGAGGTAACGCTCCTGGACGAGGAGCGCATGCAGGCGCGGCGACACCGCGAACCCGTTCTCGGCGAGCGCGATCGCATCGTCGAAGAGGCGCGACCAGGGGAGCCGCCCGTGCTGGCGGTGCGCGGCCTCCAGCATGCGCACGACACCCGGCACGCCCACCGAGCGGCCGCCCACCACCGCGTCGAAGAACGGCAGCGGCTTGCCGTCACGCAGGAAGCGATCGGGCCGCGCGGCGGCCGGGGCCGTCTCGCGGCCGTCCCAGGCCACGAGTTTGCCGCGCTTGGCGTCGTGCACGAGGAGGAACGCGCCGCCGCCGATCCCCGAAGACTGCGGCTCGACGAGGCCGAGCACCATCTGCACCGCAATGACCGCATCGACCGCATTGCCGCCGGCCGCGAGGATGCGATCACCCGCCCGCGCCGCGAGCGGGTTGGCGGCGGCGACCATCCACAGGCGCGTGGTGACGGCTTGCTTCTCGGTACGCCCCGAGGCGCCTTCCGGTGCGGGTTGCGCGAATGCGCCCGCACCGGCAAAGACGACGGCGAGCGCGCCGAGCGCAACACGGATTGCAACGCGGAACGCAACGTCGAGCGCAGCGCGACGCCTGCCCGGGTCGACACGCCGCACCATGCGCCCCTCGACGCGCTCAGTAGCGCGCGTTGCCCGGCGTGCGCGGGAACGGGATCACGTCGCGCACGTTGGCGAGTCCCGTGACATAGGCAACGGTCCGCTCGAAGCCCAATCCGAAGCCGGCATGCGGCACCGTCCCGTAGCGGCGCAGGTCGCGATACCACTCGTAGTGCGCGGGGTCGAGCCCCGACTCACGCAGGCGCGCATCGAGAACGGCGAGCCGCTCCTCGCGCTGGCTGCCGCCGATGATCTCGCCGATGCCGGGGGCCAGCACGTCCATCGCCGCCACCGTGCGCCCGTCGTCGTTGGCGCGCATGTAGAACGCCTTGATCGCCTTGGGGTAGTTCATCACGATCACCGGGCGTCCCACGTGCTCCTCGGTGAGGTAGCGCTCGTGCTCCGACTGCAGGTCGATGCCCCAGGTTACCGGATACTCGAACTTGCGCTTCGCGCGCTCGAGGATGGCGATCGCCTCGGTGTAGTCCATGCGCACGAACTCGCTGTCGACGATGCCCTCAAGCTTGGCGACGATCCCCTTCTCGATGCGCTCGTCGAAGAACGCCATGTCGTCGGCGCGCTCGGCCAGCACCGTGCGCAAGACGTGCTTCAGCAACCGTTCGGCGAGGGTGGCATCGTCGGCGAGATCGGCGAAGGCGATCTCCGGCTCGATCATCCAGAACTCAGCGAGGTGCCGGCTCGTATTCGAGTTCTCGGCGCGGAACGTTGGCCCGAAGGTGTAGACCTTCGACAGCGCGAGGCAATACGCCTCGACGTTCAACTGCCCCGACACCGTGAGGTACGCCTCGCGGCCGAAGAAGTCCTGCGCGAAATCGACCTTGCCGTCGGGCGTTCGCGGCAGGTTCGCGAAATCGAGCGTCGAGACGCGGAACAGCGCGCCTGCGCCTTCGGCGTCCGACGCGGTGATGATCGGGGTGTTCACCCACACGAAGCCGTCGCCGTCGAAGAATTGGTGGATCGCCTTGGCGATGGTGTGCCGCACCCGCGTCGCCGCGCCGATCACGTTGGTGCGCGGCCGCAGGTGCGCGACTTCGCGCAGGAACTCGAGCGAGTGCGCCTTGGGCTGGATCGGATAGGTGTCGGGATCGTCGACCCACCCGATCACGCGCACGCTCTCCGCCTGCATCTCGAACGGCTGCCCCTTGGCGGGCGACGGCACGATCTTCCCCGCGGCCTCGACCGCGCAGCCGGCGGTCAGGTGCTGCACCTCGCTCGCGTAATTGGGGAGCGTCTGCGGCGCCACGACCTGCACGGGATGAAAGCCCGAGCCGTCGGAGACATGCACGAAGGAAACGCCCGCTTTGGAGTCGCGGCGCGTGCGCACCCAGCCACGAACCGTGACGGGGACGCCGGCCGGCGCACGGCCGGCGAGGATATCGCTGCAGGAGAAGTTCGGGAGCGTCATGGCAACGGGCAGTGGCAGGCGCCGGTCACGGCCGCCTGCGGGTTCGGGCGCGAAAGGCGTGATGGTACCCGGACTGTGGACGACGCATCACGACGGCGCCGAGAAGGCGGGCCGCGATCCGCACCGCCGCGCGGCTATACTCGAAAACGGCACCAGCGATCGCGGGGATCGCTGCCGTTCCCTCGGAGCAAGGCCGCATGAGTGATTCGTCGAACGCATCCCCCACCGTCGTGGACGACCGCATCGCGGTCCCGGTCTGGGACTGGCCGGTGCGCGTGGTCCATTGGGCGATGGTGATCTGCCTCGTCGGGTTGGTGATCACGGGACTGCGCAAGGGCGACGCGATGGCCTGGCACATGCGACTGGGCGAGGCGCTGCTCGCGCTGGTGCTCTTCCGCATCCTGTGGGGCTTCGTCGGGAGCCGCAATGCGCGCTTCGCCGCCTTCCTGCGCGGGCCGCGCGCGGGCATCCGCTACCTGCGCTCGCGGCTGAAACCGCCGCACGAGATCCACGTCACGCACAATCCGGTCGGCGGCTGGATGGTCATCGCACTCCTCGTCGCCATGCTCGTGCAGGCGACGCTCGGACTCTATGCGAACGACGACGTGTTCTGGGACGGTCCGCTCGCGAAGACGATCGCGAAGAAAACCTCCGACGCCCTGTCATCGCTCCATAGCCGTCTCGCGTGGGTCGTCGTCGGGCTCGCGGTCGCCCACATCCTCGCCGTGTTCGTCTACCTCGTCGCCTTCCGCGAGAACCTCATCCGCCCGATGGTCGTGGGGAAGAAGCGCCTGCCGGCGGGAGTCGGCGCCGCGGAGGCGGCGCGCGCCTCGTCGGTGAAGGCCATTGCGCTCCTCGCCACCTGCGCCGCGGTGGTGTGGTGGATCGTGCGTACGACGCCGGCGGCCGGCTGAAAGAACGGCGAAGGCCGGGCATCGATCCGGCGTTCGCGCGCGGACGTCCGCGGCATCAGCGTGCGCGGAACTCGTCGTGGCAATTGGTGCAGGCCTTGGCGGTGGCCTGCACCTGCGTGCGCATCGTGGCGAGGTCGGTGCCGGCGACCTGGCCGAGCTTGGCCGCTTCCGCCTGCATGGCCTGGGCGAGCTTGTCGAACTTCGCCTTGTCCTTCCAGATCTCCGGCTTCGCCTTGGTCGGCGCCCCGGCGTCCGAGCCCGCAGGAAAGCCGTCGTGCCAGGGCATCTCGGAGAGTTCGGCGACGAATTTCGCACTGCGTGCGGCGACCTGCGCATCGTACGGACGCTCGCCCTTCGCCATCGGCGCCAGGATACCGAAGAAGTGGAATCCCATCGTGGACAAGGCCGCCTGACGATACTTGATCGCCCGCTCGGCCGGGGTTTGCGCTGCGGCGGTTGCCGAGAACGTGCAGGCGACGGCCAGAATCATCACGACGGGTGCAACGGGCTTCATTCAGATTCTCCGGAGGGATAGCGGGGTCAGCCGCGGGACTGGGTAAAACACCTGCGGCGCGCGGATTATTCCACAACGCGTAGCGCCGCGCCGCGCAACAAGCACTCCCCATCGGGTAGGGGGCGGGCTCACGCCCGCCGCCCTCCCACACCACCGTACGTGCGGTTCCGCATACGGCGGTTCATGAAGTGCGCTGAAGGCGCTGCACCGTATCGAGCAGCGACACCAGCCCC
>JADZAQ010000060.1 GCA_020852555.1 Burkholderiales bacterium | reverse complement strand
TTCCGCCTGATCCCGATATCAAGGCGATGGCGGGCGACGTCGCGCGCCTGCTGCGGGCATCGCGGATCGGCTGACGACACGTGGCGTTATCCCTGCCGCGCGTGGGGTCTGCATCGGGGGTGGCCGGGGGTCGATGCGCAAGCGGTCGGTGTAGAATCAACCGCACGTAGTGCGAGCGGATCATCGAGCGCGCACCACTGCGCCCGTCATCTTTCCGCTGCGCGCCGCTCGTGTGAACGCCTCGACCATGACCGCACTGACCCTCGCCGAACATCGCTTCCGCCAGTTCCTCTCGCTGACCAAGCCGCGCGTCGTCTCGCTCATCGTCTTCTGCGCGATCATCGGCATGTTCCTCGCGACGCCCGGATTGCCGCCGGCGGGTGTGGTCCTCGCGGCCACCGTCGGCATCTGGCTCGTCGCCGGTGCGGCGGCGGCGATCAACTGCCTCGTCGAGCAGAAGATCGACGCGGTGATGCGGCGCACCAGCTGGCGGCCGCTGCCGCGCGGCGAACTCACGTCGGCATCGTCTCTGGCGTTCGCGGTGATCGTCGGCGGTGCGGGCCTGTGGATTCTCTACCGTTTCGTCAATCCATTGACGATGTGGCTGACGCTGCTCACCTTCGTCGGCTACGCGATCATCTACACGGTGCTGCTGAAGCCCGCGACCCCGCAGAACATCGTGATCGGCGGTGCCTCCGGCGCGATGCCGCCGGTCCTGGGCTGGGCGGCGATCGCCAACGACGTCGGCGCCGAACCGCTCCTGCTGTTCCTGATCATCTTCGCCTGGACCCCGCCGCACTTCTGGTCGCTCGCGTTGTACCGCACGCAGGACTACGCGAAGGCGGGCCTGCCGATGCTGCCGGTGACGCACGGCCGCCGGTTCACGCAGCTCATGATCGTGCTCTACACGCTGGTGCTCGTCGGCGTGTCGCTCCTGCCGTTCGCGATCCGCATGAGCGGCTTGATCTACCTCGCCGCTGCGGTGGCGCTGGGTGGGCTGTTCCTGGCCTACGCCGTGCAGTTGTACAAGGACTACAGCGACGCGCTCGCGCGTGCCACCTTCCGTTACTCGATCGTGTACCTCGCCGCGCTCTTCTCGGCGTTGCTCGTCGACCACTACTGGCCGTAAGGACCGCGTGATGAGCGCTTCCCCGTCCCGGCGTGCCTTCCTTGCCGCCGCGGCACTCGCGATGGCGCTGGCCGCGTGCTCGAAGGAAGGGCCGCGCTTCCGGACGTCGGACGTGACCGGCGTGGATTACGCCCGTGATTTCGCGCTCACCGATCACACCGGCAAGCCGCGTACCCTCGCCGACTTCCGCGGCAAGGCGGTCGCCATCTTCTTCGGTTACACGCAGTGCCCCGATGTGTGCCCGACGACGCTCGCCACGCTCGCCGCGGCGATGAAAGAGCTTGGCCCGGACGCGGATCGGGTGCAGGTGTTGTTCGTGACGGTCGACCCCGAGCGCGATACGCAAGAGCTCCTCGCGCACTACGTGCCGGCGTTCGACCAGCGCTTCATCGGCCTCTTCGGCGATGCGGCGGCCACCGCGCGCGTGGCCAAGGAGTTCAAGATCCTCTATCAGAAGCAGCCGGGATCCACACCCGGTACCTATACGGTGGATCACTCGGCGGGCGTGTACATCTTCGATCCGCAGGGAAAGCTGCGCCTGTACGCGAGCTACGGCCAGGGGCCGGAGGTTTTCGTGCACGACCTGCGCGAGCTGCTGCGCGCGGCAGCGGCCGCCTGAGGCTCGCGGCGCCGCTCGTTCGAGGCGTCGTCCGCGCAACGCGATCGGCGTTGCCTGCTCCTCCGCGGACTCGATGCGCGACCTCCCCACGATTCTCGCCGAAGCCGTCGCCGCCGGATCGGCGGGCGACCTCGCGCGGGCGCGGCAACTCTACGACGAAGCGCTCGCGCGGGCGCCCGACCACCCCGCCGCGGTGTTCGGCAGCGGCCAGGTCGCGCTCGCGCTGGGCGACGTCCACGGCGCCGCGCAGCGTTTCTCCGCGCTCGCCGAGGGTGCCGAGGCGCCGCTGCGGGCGCCGCTCGCGCAGTCCTTTGCGGCACTCGCCGAGGCGCTGCGGGCGCGCGGTGCGTACGCCGCCGCGGTGATCGCGCGCGATCACGTCGTTCGACTCGCCCCCACCGACGCCCAGGCCTGGCTCGCCCTGGGCAACGCCTGCATGGAAGCGGCGCAGGCGCACGTCGATCGGGAGCACGCCGGGACCGCGACGTCGTCGGCGTTCGATCCGCTCGCTGCCGCGCTGCAGGCGTTCGCGCGGGCCGCGGCGCTCGCCCCCGGGTCGTCGGCGATCGCCGCGCTGCGCGCGATGGCGGCGCGGCACGCCGCCGCTTTCGACGAGGCGCACGTTGCGCTGGCGGCGTTGCGTGCCGGTGCGGCAGCGCCCGACTTCGCTTGTGAGCCGATGGTGGCGGTGGCGCTGCTCGACGATGCGGCGGAACAGCGGGCGGGGATCGAGGGTTACGTGCGACGGGCTTTGCCGGCGCCGCAGTCCGCGCCGGCATTCGTGCGCTCGCCCGGCACGCGTCTGCGCGTGGGCTACCTGTCGAACGATCTGCACGATCACGCGACGGCGCATCTGGCCGCCGGCCTCTTCGAGTCGCACGACCGGACG
>JADZAQ010000059.1 GCA_020852555.1 Burkholderiales bacterium | reverse complement strand
GGATCCGCGCTGCTCCGGCGCGGTGTTGGCGTCGCGTGCCCGGCGCTGCGTTCTTTTGCCATAATCGGGCGTCATGCCTGAAACCATCCTCGTTACCGGCGGCGCCGGCTACGTCGGTTCGCACGTCGCGGTGGCCCTCGTCCGTGCCGGCTATGCCCCCGTCGTGCTCGACAACTACGCCAACAGCACGCCCGCGGTGTTGCCCCGATTGCGTGCGCTCGCGGGCTACGCCGTGCCTGCCGTGCAGGCCGACGTGCGTGATGCGGAGGCCTTGCGTACCGTCTTTCGCGATTACCCGATCGCGGCGGTGATCCACTGCGCCGGCCTCAAGGCGGTCGGTGAATCGGAAGTACGACCGCTCGCCTATTACGACGTCAACGTTGGCGGTGCGATCGTGCTGGCGCAAGTGATGGGTGAGGCCGGGGTGGCGGGGCTGGTGTTCAGCTCGTCGGCTTCGGTCTACGGCGAGCCCGATGCGCTGCCGATCGCCGAAGACGCTCCGTTGCGCCCGCACAGCGTGTACGGACGCACCAAGCGCGTCGTCGAGGATTTCCTGTGCGATCTGGCGCGCGCCAACGCCAATTGGCGCATCGCGTTGTTGCGCTACTTCAATCCGGCGGGAGCGGATCCGTCGGGGCTGTTGGGCGAAGCGGCGCGCGGCCGGCCCAACAACCTCGTCCCGCTCCTGGGCAAGATCGCCGCCGGCGAGCTCGCCGATCTCACCGTTCACGGTGGCGATTGGCCGACGGCGGACGGCACCGGCGTTCGCGACTATCTGCACGTGCAGGATCTCGCCGAAGGTCATGTCGCGGCGCTGCGCTACCTTGCCGGCGCGCGTGGCGCGCTGCCGATCAACCTCGGCGCGGGCCGCGGCCACTCGGTGCTGGAGATCGTCGCGGCATTCGAGCGCGCGTGCGGGCGGCGCATCGCGAAGACGATAGCGAGGCGACGACCGGGTGACGTTGCCGCGTGCTACGCCGACGCGACGCGGGCGGCGCAGTTGTTGCAATGGCGGACGACGCGCGATCTCGACGCCATCTGCGCCGACGCCTGGCGTTGGCAGCAGGGCGGCGGGCGGTACTAGCGGACGCGCCGCGGACGTGACCGCACGGCCGGCGCTTTGGTCATCGTGGAGAGGCTCGTCATGCACATCGCCGAAGTCCATGCACACGTTCTCGAGGCGCCGCTCACGCAGCCTTTCCACTGGTCGTTCAACGGCACCAGCGTACGCCAGGCGTGCATCGTCGAGATCGTCGCCGACGATGGGACCGTGGGGTGGGGCGAGTGCTTCGGCCCCGCGGCGCTCAATGCGGCGATCGTGCGGGCGTACCGCGGCACGCTGATCGGCCGCGATGCGCTCGCATCGGAGGCGCTCTGGGAGGAGCTCTACGGGGCGTACCGCGACCAAGGGCAGAAGGGCCTTGCAATCAGCGCCCTCTCGGGCGTGGACATCGCGTTGTGGGACCTCAAGGGCAAGCACTACGGTGCGCCGGTGCATCGGCTCATGGGTGGTCCGCTGCGCGCGTCGGTGCGCGCCTACGCAACCGGCACCTATCGCGTCGAGCACGGTGATCCGCTCGAGTACGTCGTCGATGAAGTGGCCGGGTATGCGGCACAGGGGTTCCACGCCGCCAAGGTGAAGATCGGCTTCGATGTCGATGCCGACCTCGCCCTGGTCCGTGCGGTGCGTCGCAAGCTGGGGCCGCGCTTCGGCCTCATGGTCGACGCCAACCACGGCTACGACGTCGTCGACGCCATCGCTTTCGGGCGCGGCGCCGCCGACCTCGGGATCGGGTGGTTCGAGGAGCCCGTGATCCCCGAAGACCTCGACGCCTACGTCGCCGTGCGCCGCGGGCAGCCCATTCCGGTGGCGGGCGGCGAATGCGAGTACACGCGCCTCGGCTTTCGCGAGGTCTTCACCCGGGCCGCGGTCGACATCGTGCAACCCGATACCGGCGCCGCGGGCGGGCTCGGCGAATGCCGCAAGATCGCCGACATGGCGGCGGCCTTCGGCGTGCGCTACGTGCCGCACGTGTGGGGCACCGGCATCGCACTCGCCGCGGCGCTGCAGTTGCTCGCCGTCCTGCCGCACACGCCGCGGCGTCGGACGCCGTGGGAGCCGATCCTCGAGTTCGATCGATCGGAGCACCCGTTCCGGCAGACGGTCCTCACGACACCGTTGGAACACGAAGGCGGGGTGGTGCAGATCCCGACGGGTCCCGGGCTCGGCATCGAGATCGATCGCGGGGCGCTCGCCACGCATCGGGTATCGACGCCGTGACCGCGCTCCACGAGATCCTGCGCGGGGACGCACCGCTCGTCGTGGACGTGCCGCACGCCGGGACGTTCGTGCCGCCGGCGCTGCGCGAGCGCTTCACGACCATCGCATGCACCGTGCCCGACACCGACTGGCACGTGGAGAAGCTGTACGACTTCGTGTCCGCGACCGGCGCCACGCTCGTGGTCGCGACGCACTCGCGCTACGCGATCGATCTCAATCGCGATCCGGCCGGCGTCGCCCTGTACGCCGGTACCGACAACACCGAGTTGTGTCCGCTGCGCACCTTCGCCAACGAGCCGATCTACCGCGACGCGGGGCCATCGGCCGACGAGATCGAGGCGCGCACGCGCAGTTGGTTCGTGCCGTACCACACCGCGCTCGCCGCCGAGATCCGCCGCGTGCAGGCGCGCCACGGTTACGCCGTCCTCCTCGACGGGCACTCGGTTCCGGCGGTGGTGCCGCGCCTCTTCGCGGGCCGTCTGCCCGATCTCAACCTCGGCACCGTCGACGGCACGAGTTGTGATGCCGGGCTCGAGGCGGTCGCGGCGCGCGTGGTCAGCGAGGCGACGTCCTTCACGTCGACGGTGAACGGCCGCTTCAAGGGCGGCTGGATCACGCGGCGCCACGGCGATCCGCGCGGTGGCGTCCACGCGCTCCAACTCGAGATGGTGCAGGCGGGCTACATGGACGAGGCGCCGCCGTATCGCTGGGATCGCGCGCGTGCCGCCGCGCTCGGCGCCGTGCTGGAGCGCCTGGTGGCGGCGCTCCTCGCATGGAGGCCGGGGCGATGATGCGCATCTACGTCGCCCGGCAACGCTACGATGCGTGGCTGGTCGCGGACCGCCTGAACCAGCTCGGCATCCGGGCCCACGTCTTCAACCAGCACGCCTCGAGCATCGTCGGTGACGTGCCGCCGGATGTCGCGCAACCGCAGGTGTGGATCGAGCGCGAGTGCGATGAGGAGCGCGCCCGGCTCGTCCTCGTCGAGTTCGAGACGGCGGCAGCGCCGGCGCCCGATGTCGCGTGTCCCGCGTGTGGCGAGACCTCCCCCGGGACGTTCGATCTGTGCTGGAATTGCGGGAATTCGCTGGCAGGCGCGTCACCGTCCTCGATCACCGGATGAGCGCCGCCGGTCCGCGGCGGTCTCGCGAGTCACGCTGGCTCGCCGCGCTGCCGCTCGCCGCGGCGATCGCCGCCGGCACCTGGCTGCGCGGCCAGCAATGGGCCGACCAGGTTCTCATCGACGACGAATGGCACCTGGTCCACCGGCTCGTGCTGGCGTCGCCGCGCGAGATGTTCCTCGACTTCGGCTACGCCGATTACGGGATTCCGCTCGGGCTCTTCTACGCGCTGCTCGGCCGGCTGACGAGCCTCTCGGAGGCGGCGTTGCGGCTGCCGATGCTGGTCGCCGGCGTGGCGACGCTCGTCGTCCTCCCGGCGCTCGTGGTGCGTCGGGTCGGCCTCGCGACGACGACGATCTTCGCGTGGCTCCTCGCGATCTCGCCGCTGCTCATCGTCTATTCCCGACTCGCGCGCCCGTATGCATTGGTGTTGCTGCTCGTGTGGTGCGCGGTGTTCGCGCTGTTCCGCTTCGCGGCACGCGACGGCCGCGGGCTTCCGCTCGGCGGCCTGATCGTGGTCACGAGCACCCTCGCGGTGTGGCTGCACCTTCCGGCGGCGGGCTTCGTGGCGGGCGCGTTCGCGTTCGCGGCGCTGCGGGTCGGCGGGCGGACCGAACCGGCCGCCCGGCGTGTGCGGTGGCGTCTCGCCGGCCTCGCGCTGGTCACCGCGGCGATCATCGCCGCGCTGGTCGTGCCGCCGCTCGTCGCGCATCCGCAAGCGATGGTGTTGAAAAGCGGAGTCGATGCGCCGACGGGCGACACCATCGTCGGCCTGTGGTTCGCGTGGACGGGAACGGGGTCTGCGTGGGTGGCGGGACTGGCGGCGATTCTCGCCACCGCCGGCGCAAGGCCGGCGATGCGCGGCGTACCGGAGTTGCGTGCGCTCGCGCTTGGCACGCTCCTCGTCGTGCTGCTCGTCGTCCTTACGCGACCGGCGAGCAGTCACTACGGCATCGTCCTCGCCCGCTACCTGTTGCCGGCATTGCCGATGGCGCTGCTCGCCGTGGCCAGCGGGGCGATGGTGATCGTGCGCCGGGGCGCCGCTCGTGCGCCGCGCATCGTGCCGCAGGTGGCCGGTGCGCTCGGGGCGGCGGCCATCGCGCTGCTCGTCGCCACATCACCGGTACGCGAGTGGTGGGAGCGGCCGAATCGACAGGCGCTACACATGCAGTACTACTTCGACTTTCGCGCCGACCGCAATCCCTACGCGGCGCACCTCGCCGTCATTCCCGACAGCCCCTACTGGCGCTCGCTCGCGCGTTATCCGCCGGGATCGCTGCGGATCGCCGTCGCACCGTTTCATTTCGAGAGCTTCGAGTGGAACGCACCGAAGTGGGAGCGCGAGAGCGGCCAGACCGTGATTCCGGCGTATCTCTCCGGCCTGTGCGTGGACTGGCGCTGGGGTGAGGTCCCGGACGGGCGGCATTTCACGTTCCGCAACGCCGTGCGCTTGGCCGACGTTCGCGACGTCGCCGCCAAGGAGGTCGACTTCGTCGTGTGGCAGAAACCCTATCGCCGCGGCACCGACTTCATCGGGGAAGAGACGCGGCACTGCGCAGTCGCGCTTCGCGCGCGCTTCGGTGATCCGGTGTTCGAAGACGCCGCGTTGCTCGTCTTCGCGGCGAAGCCCGCGGCGTCGCGACGGCCACCGTGATGCGCGCCGGGCAGCCGGTGACGATGGCGTAGGACGCGCAGGTGCGCGGCGATCCCGTCAAGCCCAGAAGTAGCGCGTGAGGTGGAAGAAGATCGGCGCTGCGAAGACGACCGAATCGAGGCGATCGAGCATTCCGCCGTGGCCTTCGATGAGCGTTCCCCAGTCCTTGACGCCGCGATCGCGCTTGATCGCCGACATCACGAGACCCCCGAAGAACCCCATCGCATTGATCGCGAACGCCATCAGCCCCGCCTGCCACGGATTGAACGGCGTGATCCACCACAGCGCCGCGCCGAGTGCGGTGGCGCAGGCTACGCCGCCAAGCAAGCCTTCCCACGTCTTCGACGGCGAGATCACCGGCGCGAGATGGCGGTGGCCGAGGAGCTTGCCCCACACGTATTGCAGCACGTCGCTCGACTGCACGACGATGACGAGGAAGGCGATCAGCAGCAGGTTGCGATCCTCGTAGTCGGGAATCTCCAGCGTGAGCAGCGCCGGCACGTGCGAGACGCAGTAGACGCAGATGAGGAGCCCCCACTGGATCTTGGCGGCACGCTCGAGAAAGCGTTTGGTATCGCCGGCGAACGCCTCGACGATCGGCAGGAGGAGCGACACGTACACCGGGATGAAGATGGAATACAGGCCGTACCAGCCGGCGTGGACCAGCACGTACTGTGCGGGCAGCACGAAGTAGAACGCGGTGGCCAGTGCCAGGTAATCGGCACTGCGCGTGTAGGTGAGGGTGAGGAACTCGCGCAGCGCGAAGAACGAGATGAAGGCGAACAGCAGAATCACGCCCGTCTTGCCGAAGAGGAAGGAGAACCCGATCGTCAGCACCATCACCCACCACGCCTTGATGCGGGCGTTGAGGTTGTCGATCGTCGCGTGCGGCTCGCTCCGCGCCACCGTGGCCTTGAGGGTGAGGCCGACGAGCGAGGCGACGACCAGCACCGCGCCGATGCCGAAGAAGAGCGAGTACGTCTGTTGCAGCGGCGTCATTCGGGCGGCGGCTTCAGCGCGAGGAGAGCGGCACGGGTGCGCGCGACGAAAGCCTCGCGCGCCTCATCCGCACCCAGGGTGACCGGGGCGCCGACGGTCAGCGTGCACAAGAGCGGCAGCGGCAGGAGCTTGCCCTTGGGCATCACCCGCTTCGCGTTCTCGATCCATACCGGCACGAATTCGGTGTCGGGGCAGGCGTGCGCGAGGTGATAGATCCCGCTCTTGAACGGCAACAGTTCCTCCTCGGTCGTGTTGCGCGTGCCCTCCGGAAAAACGATGAGCGAATCGCCGCCGCGGACGACCTCGGCCATCTGCTCGATGGGGTCGTCGGTGCGCGTTTCCCGGTTGCGGTCGATCAGCACGGCACGGATCACCCGCTGCGCCACGTACGTGCGCAGCCTTCCCTTCAGCCAGTAGTCGGCGCCGGCCACCGGGCGGGTGCGCACGCGCAGGTCGTCCGGCAGGCAGGCCCAGATCAGCGCGAAGTCGCCGTGACTGTTGTGATTGGCGAAGTAGACCCGCGAGATGGCGGCGGGCGCACAGCCCTGCCAGATCATGCGCGCCCCGGTCAGCGCCTTGGTGAACACGCACAGCACGTGCGCGCAGAGCGCGTCGAAAGTGGACAAGGGTGTCGCGGGTGTGTCGTCGAGGGTGGGCGCGTCGAGGATACGCCACTCGGTACCCCGTCCCGCCGCGGCGTGCAACCCGCTTGCTCTAGGCAGCCGCCATGCCGATCGCGGCCGACACGAAGAGGAGTCCCTGGATGACGGCTACCACGCCGAGCGCGCGCAGCACCGCGAGCGCGCCGCGGCAGCGCGTGTCCCAGTCACGACCCTTCTGGTTCGAGCGCAGGATGCCCACCCCGCGCAACGCGCGATCGAGGTGTTCGGTGCGCAAGCCGGAGCCCTGCACCGCGCTGGTCAGCGCGGCAAAGAGGGCGGCGTCGAAGCGCACGCGGATGGCGAGCCACTTGGCGACGAGGCCCAGCGCGATCTGCGCGGCGAGGAAGGCGAGTGCGGGTGCCGGCAACGGATGCCAGAGCGCGCCGGCGATCGCCGCCGCGGCGATGAGCGTCAGCCCCGTGACGAGCGCATCGAGGGCGGCGGCCGTCCCCAGCGCGTCGGCGGTGAGCCGCAGGCGCCAGGATAGGGCTTCGTCGATGGTATCGGAGAGCGTCATGGTGAGGCCTCGTGCGCGTGTTCCGAAGCGACACGAGCACGAGCAAGATGCGCGCCACTGCCGGTCGATCGATGCGGTCACCGCAGCGCTCGCCGCCGAGCCCCGGATGCCGCTGCAGCGTGAGGCGGATCGGGTGGATCACCTTGTCAGTGACGTATTCCGCGTTCCGTCGGCGGCGACCCGTTCGTAGAGGATGATCTTCTCGTTCACCGCGGTGCGTCCTATGCCGTGGCCCGCGACGCGAGCGCGAGGATCCGCCGCGACGCGCGCAGGACCGGCTTCTGGAGCATGAGCCCGTCGAGAACCGCGAGTCCGCTGGCCCCGCTCTCCTCGAAGGCGGCCACCGCGCGCTCGGCACGCGCGATCTCCTCCGCGGTCGGCGTGAAGTACTGGTGCACGATCGGGATCTGCGTCGGATGGATGCACCCCTTCCCGGTGAACCCGATTTCGGCGGCGTGCGCCGCGGCGGCGTGCAATCCCGCCATGTCTTCGAGGTGGATGTGCGGCACGTCCATCACGTCGAGCTCGAAGGCCGCGGCGGCGTGCGCGGTGCGCGAGCGGGCGTAGAGGAGCGCGGTCGAGGTGCGCCGGCAGCGCAGGTCGGCCGACAGGTCGACCTCGCCGAAGAGCAGGCAGGCCATGCGCGGGCTCGCGCCGGCGATCGCGAAGACGTCTTCGAGGCCCTGGTTCGTCTCCACGATGGCATAGAAGCGGATCGACGCCGCGGTGCCCTGCAGCAACTCGTCGATGACCTTCACCTCGGCTGCCGAGCGGACCTTGGGCAACATGATCGCGTCGGGAACGTGCTCGAGGCGGGTCAGCGCGTCGAGGTCGCGCAACCCGTGGACGGTATCGAGCGAGTTGATGCGCACGACGCGCTCGCAGGCGCTCGCCCGCGGCTCGGCGAAGAGCGGCAGCGTGAGCTTGCGCGCCTCGTCCTTGTGCGGCAGCGCGACCGCATCCTCGAGATCGATACACACCGCGTCGGCGCCGGACACGACGGCTTTGCGGTAACGGTCCGGTCGCAGGCCCGGGACGAACAACAGGCTGCGCCGTGGAATCGGGGATGAGCTGTCCATGGCTTTCCTCTTGGATCGACGGTGACCCGAACTGTAGAGGTCCCGGCAGCTTTGGTACAGTGACAATTACCGATGTTTGCGACGTGTAGAGCTGCCAAGCCACGTATGCCCGCCCCGCGCTACGCCGAAATCGCCGGGTCGAAATCCCCGGAGCAGCGCCACGCCGCGTTGCTCGTTCGCGGCGGCACCGGTACTCTCGCCCCGAGGTCGTCCGCTTGCATCAGTGCGCGCCGCACTCGCGCCATTTTGCTCGAGCGTGACGTCGGGCTCGCGGAACGACCCCCAGGCGCGCCGCTGCGCGGCTGCGCTGCGCCAGGAGGGGGTGCAATTCGCGCTCGGGGCGACCCGTCGCGCTCATTCGGGAGGCATCAATGCAGCAGCACGATCGTTTCCAACGCGAAAGAGTCATCCTGGCCGCGGTTACCGGCGCCAACGCGAACGCGAACTGGTTGACGAGCGACCGGGTCGAGGCGCTGACCGGCGGGCACGGTATGTTGAACATTCCGGTCATTGCCGCCTGCAACGTGCTGGCCACCGAGCTGCGGCGTGGGGTGAGCCCGGAGGTTAAATTCGCCGATGCAGTCCATCAGCCGATCGACGACCTCGTGGCGAAAGCCGTGCAGGCCGCCAAGGACGGCGGCGCCGACGGCGCCAATGCCGCGCTCATCGCGGCCACGCTGCTCTATCTCGCCGGCGCGAACGCACAGGTCGGCATCCCGGCGGGGAACCGCAAGCTCGGGGCCACCGCCCGCATGATCGCGGGTGTGGACCGCTCCGGCCTCGCCGCGGTCCCCACCGCGAAGCTCAACAACAAGGTCTCGGCCTTCGCGGCGGTGTCGGCGGTCTACCAGTGCATGATGAAAGGCGAACTGTCCCCGGTGCAAGGCCGCGACGTGCCGATGCTGGTCGGGGGCGGGCCGCTGTTGGGCCATGGGGCTTTGGGTGAGGACATCATCTTCCCGGGCATGGCCGAGAAGGGCGCGACAGTCGGCACCCAGGCCATGCTCGATGCGATGTCCGGAGCCGGCATGCCCGGCCAGAAGTTCCTGGCCGCACTGTTCGGCGCCGCCGCCATTCTGGAGATCATTCATCCCGACGCCGACGTGGCCGACAAGTACGGCCCCTACGGCAAGGTCACCACCGCTTTCGTCGCCGGTCAGGCGGCGGCACGAACCGCCGGATTGCCCGAAATGTTGCACGTTCGCATCACCGGCAAGGAGATCGCGACTGCCCGGCTGATCGGCGATCTGGGCCTCATCCTGAAGGACATCGGCGGACCGACGGTGATCGGCATCATGGCGCTCGACGAGATCATCGCCGTGTTCGAGGAGGGCATTTGCGGGTCTGGTGCGGGGCCCGTGAATCCGCCTCTGGGCCACGTGGCAGCCGACGCGGTGATCGCGTTCATGTGTTTGCTGGAGGATGACTCGAGTGAGCGCTCGGTGGCTAAGGCGCTGCGCAAGCGGCGCTTCGATACCGCGTTCGATCCCGAGACCGCCATGGTGGCGATGAGCATCGTCGCCCGCAAGGCGACGCAGATCCGCAATGGCCCGGTGACGGAGGCGCTGCAACTCGCGTCGGCACCGGTCGTTGCGAAGGCACTTTATGATCGCGCGTCGCGCAGCTACGATGAGCTCTCGGCAGGGAGGTCCCTGGCCGAGGTGGTCCGGGGCTTCGACGACGAGCGGCAGGCGCTGGTCGAGCGCCGGGGCTCGCGGCTGCTCAGCGAGAAGACCGGCAAGAAGATCGAGGTGCGCATCACGAAGATCGCCAGAGGCGCGCGCCGGCAGAGCAAGATGGCGGCCAAATGGCTGGCGTTCGATCCGGCGCTCGACGTCGAGGTCACGATCAACGACGCCACCCGGCGGCTCGAGGGATTCGTCGACAAGGTGATTCCCGAAGTGGCGCAGGGCAAGGGCGTCGATCGTTCACCTTTCATCTCCATGGCGGTCCCGATCGTTTCGGAATTGCTGCTGGCCGGCAACGTGATCGTCAACGTTACCGTTCCGGCGGCCGTCGCCGCGGCGATGGGCAAGGCGACGGCGTCCGATGCGGGATCCGAGGCGCAGGCGGCGGGAATCATCTCGGCCGGCATTCCCGGGACCAAGGCGAAGGCGGAAGCGGCTGCCAGTGTCGCGGTCGATACGCTGGAGCAATTCTAGGAGTACACGTGTCGGAATCGGCAGCCGTCCTCCTCTTGCTTGCGCAGGTCGACGACGCCCCCGGCGAATTGCTGGGGGAGGTCATGCAGAGGCTCGCGGCGATCGGTGCGAAGAACGTCCAGC
>JADZAQ010000058.1 GCA_020852555.1 Burkholderiales bacterium | reverse complement strand
CGCCTGCCGCCATCGACGCCGCGCTGTACAACGCCTTCGGGCAGCGCTTGGTTTCGACCATCTTCACGCAGACCAACCAGTACCGCGTGGTGCTCGAGGTGCAGCCCGAGTTCCAGCGCGGCCTGGGTGCGCTCGACAACATCTACGTGACCGCGAGCGTGCCGGGGCAGTCCGCGCGGCAGGTGCCGCTGTCCACCGTCGCGCGCATCGTCGAGAAGCCCGGCCCGCTCGCGATCAATCATCTGGGTCAGTTCCCGGCAGCGACGGTGTCCTTCAATCTCGCGCCGGGTGCCTCGCTCGGCAATGCCGTCGATGCGGTCGACGCCGCCAAGGCGACGCTTGGCATGCCGGCGAGCCTCACCGTCAATTTCCAGGGGGCGGCGCTCGCCTTCCGCGCGGCGCTCGCCAACGAGCTGTGGCTCATCCTCGCCGCGATCGTGACGATGTACATCGTGCTCGGCGTCCTCTACGAGAGCTTCATCCACCCGATCACGATCCTCTCCACGCTGCCGTCGGCCGGCGTGGGCGCGCTGCTCGCGCTCATGCTGACCGGCCACGACCTGTCGATCATCGCCATCATCGGCATCATCCTGCTCATCGGCATCGTCAAGAAGAACGCGATCATGATGATCGACTTCGCGCTCGACGCCGAGCGCAACGAGGGCCTGCCGCCGCGCGAGGCGATCTTCCAGGCGTGCCTGCTGCGCTTCCGGCCGATCCTGATGACGACGATGGCGGCGATCCTCGGTGCACTGCCGCTCATGATCGGCTGGGGCGAAGGGTCGGAACTTCGCCATCCGCTCGGCATCACCATGGTCGGCGGCCTCATCGTGTCGCAGGCGCTGACGCTGTTCACCACGCCCGTCGTCTACCTGTACTTCGACCGCCTCGCCGCGCGCTTCCGTGGCTTCGCGCCACTGCCCGATGACGGCGCGCGGCCCGCGGGTGATGCGCCGGCGCCGCCCTCGCGGCCCGCGGCGGCGGACTGACCGGCCATGTGGAATCCCTCGGCGATCTTCATCAGGCGACCGGTCGCCACCACGCTCCTCACGCTGGGCCTCGCGCTCTCCGGCGTGCTCGCCTTCTTCCTGCTGCCGGTGGCACCCTTGCCGCAGGTCGACTTTCCCACCATCTCGGTGCAGGCGTCGTTGCCCGGCGCGAGCCCCGAGACCATGGCCGCCACCGTGGCGACCCCGCTCGAGCGCTCGCTCGGCCGCATCGCCGGCGTGACCGAGATGACCTCGAGCAGCACGCTGGGCTCGACGCGCATCACGCTGCAATTCGACCTCTCGCGCGACATCGACGGCGCCGCGCGCGACGTGCAAGCGGCGATCAACGCCGCGCGCGCGCTGCTGCCGACCGGGCTCCCCAGCAATCCGTCGTACCGCAAGGTCAATCCGGCCGACGCGCCGATCATGATCTTCGCGCTCACCTCCGACACCATGACGCAGGGGCAGATGTACGACGTCGCCTCGACGGTGCTGGCGCAGAAGCTCGCGCAGGTGCCCGGCGTCGGACAGGTCACCGTCGGCGGCAGTTCGCTGCCGGCGGTGCGCGTCGAGTTGCAACCGCCCGCGCTCGCCAAGTACGGCATCGGCGTCGAAGAGGTCCGCGTGGCGATTGCCGCCGCCAACGCCAACCGCCCGAAGGGCTTCGTCGAGGAAGGCGAGCGGCACTGGCAGATCCACGCCAACGATCAGGCGACCAAGGCCGCGGACTACCTGCCGCTCATCGTGACCTACCGCGACGGCGCCGCGGTGCACCTCACCGACCTGGGCGAAGTCGTCGATTCGGTGCAGGACCTGCGCAACGCCGGCCGCGCCAACGGCAAGCCGTCGGTGCTCGTCATCATCAACCGGCAGCCCAACGCCAACATCATCGAGACGGTCGACCGCGTGATGGCGCTGGTTCCCACGCTGCAGGCGACGATCCCGAGTGCCATCGACATGCGCCTCGCACTGGAGCGCACCACGACCATCCGCGCCTCGCTGCGCGACACCGGGCGCGCGCTGGCCATCGCGGTGGGGCTCGTCATCCTCGTGGTGTTCTTGTTCCTGCGCAACGGCCGCGCGACGCTCATTCCCGCGGTGGCCGTGCCGGTCTCGCTGGTCGGCACCTTCGGCGTCATGTACTTGGCCGGCTTCTCGATCAACAACCTGACGCTGATGGCGCTCACCATCGCCACCGGCTTCGTGGTCGACGACGCCATCGTCGTGCTCGAGAACACCATGCGTCACGTCGAGCGCGGCGAGCCGCCGTATCGCGCGGCGCTGCGCGGTGCCCGCGAGGTGAGCTTCACCGTGCTCGCCATGAGCGTGTCGCTCGTCGCCGTGTTTATCCCGATCCTGCTCATGGGCGGGATCGTCGGCCGGCTCTTCCGCGAGTTCGCGATCACGCTGTCGGCGGCGATCGTGGTCTCGCTCGTCGTCTCGCTCACCACCTCGCCGATGATGTGCTCGCGCATCCTCCGGCCGCACGATCCCCGCCCGCCCGGCTGGCTGTCGACGCTGCTCGGACGCGGGGGCGCGGCCGTGCTGCGCGGCTACCGCAAGAGCCTCGCCTGGAGTCTCGATCACGGCCCGCTCGTCGTGCTCGTGCTGGCGGCGACGATCGGCCTCAACGTCTACCTGTACGTGATCATCCCCAAGGGCTTCTTCCCGCAGCAGGACACCGGGCGTCTCATCGGCGGCATCCAGGCCGACCAGAGCATCTCGTTCCAGGCGATGCGCGGCAAGCTCACGAGCTTCATGGCGATCGTCGGCGCCGATCCGGCGGTCGCCAACGTCGTCGGCTTCACCGGTGGCTCGCACCGCAACTCGGGGTTCATGTTCATTTCCCTGAAGCCGCTGGCCGAGCGCAAGGACTCGGCCGATCAGGTCATCGCGCGGCTGCGCCCGCAGCTCGCCAGGGAGCCGGGGGCGAGCCTCTTCCTGGTTCCCGTGCAGGACATCCGCATCGGCGGCCGGCAGAGCAATTCGCAGTACCAGTACACGCTGCAGGCGGACGACCTCACGCTGCTGCGCGCGTGGGAGGGCAAGATCCGCGCGGCACTATCCAATCTCCCCGAGCTCGTCGACGTCAATACCGACACGCAGGACAAGGGCCTGCAGACCTCCGTCGTGATCGATCGCGATGCCGCGGCGCGGCTGGGCGTCACCACGCGCATGATCGATACCACCCTGAACGATCTCTTCGGACAGCGGCAGGTCTCGACGATCTACGCCGAGAAGAACCAGTACCGCGTGGTCATGGAGGCGGCTCCCGAGTTCTGGCAATCGCCCGAGACGCTGCGCAACACCTACGTCGCGAGCAGCACCGGCGGGCAGGTGCCGCTGTCGACCTTCGCCACCTTCGGCCCCACCAACACCCCCCTCGGCGTCAATCACCAGGGCCAGTTCGTCGCCTCGACGATCTCCTTCAACCTCGCGCCCGGCGTATCGCTGTCGCAGGCCACCCGCGCGATCGACCAGGAGATGCTGCGCATCGGCGTTCCGGCCGCGGTACGCGGTACGTTCCAGGGAACCGCGCGCGCCTTCCAGGCGTCGCTGTCGAGCCAGCCGTGGCTCATCCTCGCGGCCTTGCTCACCGTCTACATCGTCCTCGGCATCCTCTACGAGAGCTTCGTCCATCCGCTCACGATCATCTCCACGCTGCCCTCGGCCGGTGTGGGCGCGCTGCTCGCGCTGCTCGCCTTCGGCACCGAGTTCTCGATCATCGCCTTCATCGGCGTGATCCTGCTCATCGGCATCGTGAAGAAGAACGCGATCATGATGATCGACGTCGCGCTCGCCAACGAGCGCGAGCACGGCATGTCGACGCGCGATTCGATCTTCGCCGCCTGCCTGGTGCGCTTCCGGCCGATCATGATGACGACGATGGCGGCCCTCCTGGGCGCGGTACCGCTCGCGCTCGCGGCCGGCGACGGCGGGGAAATGCGCCGGCCGCTTGGGCTCGCGATCCTGGGCGGCCTCGTGCTGTCGCAGGCGCTGACCCTCTACACCACGCCGGTCGTGTACCTCTACCTCGATCGCTTTCGCCTGTGGGCACGCTCGCTATCGCAAGGATCCCGCACGCCGGCGCAGCCGGACGCGGCGCCGGTATCCGCACCCCACGCCGCAGCGGCGTCGACACCGTGAGCCACACCGCCCCCCACTCCCGCACGCGCCGCGCGCCGCGCCGCCGCCGTGCGCTCGCGCTGGCGCTTTGCGCGACGTTGACCGGCTGCATGGTCGGCCCCGATTACGTGCGTCCCACCGCACCCGTCCCCGCGGCGTACAAGGAGATGGACGGCTGGAAGGCCGCCGAGCCCGCCGATGCCGCGCCCAAGGGTGACTGGTGGACGGCCTACCACGATCCCGGCCTCGATGCGCTGATGGTGCAGGTCGACGTCTCCAACCAGACCATCGCCGGTGCCGAGGCGCGGGTGCGCCAGGCCAACGCCGCCAACGCCGCGGCGCAGGCCGCGTTGTATCCCTTCGTGAACCTCTCCGCGGGCGCCACACGCAACAATGCGGCCAACGTGAACGCCGGTCGCAGTACCAATGCCAACTACAACCTCGGCGTCGGCGCGAGCTGGGAACCCGATCTGTGGGGCGGCATTCGCCGCAACATCGAGGGCGCGGGGGCGAGCGCGCAGGCCAGCGTCGCCGATCTCGCCAACGCGCGCCTCGCCGCGCAAACCGCTCTCGCCCAGAACTACATCCTGCTGCGCCTCCAGGATGCGCAACTGCGGCTCCTGCACGACACCGTCGCCGCCTACCAGGTCTCGCTCACCTTCACGCGCAACCAGTACAACGCCGGCATCGTCGCGCGCGGCGACGTGGCGCAGGCCGAAGCGCAGTTGAGCACCACCCAGGCGCAGGTCTACGAGGCCGAGCTCACCCGGCGGCAACTCGAGCATTCGATCGCCGTGCTGCTCGGCAAGCCGCCTGCGGAATTGACGATCGCCCCGCAGCCGACACTCGTCGCCGTGCTGCCCGCGACCCCTGTCGCGGTCCCCTCGACGTTGCTCGAGCGTCGGCCCGACATCGCCGCCGCCGAGCGCCGCGCCGCCGCCGCCAACGCGCAGATCGGCGTCGCGCAGGCCGCCTTCTATCCGACGATCACGCTCTCCGCCGGCGGCGGCGTGCAGAATTCGCTCATCGGCAGCCTGCTGGCGCTGCCCAGTCGCTACTGGACGCTTGGGGCGTCACTCGCGCAGGCGATCTTCGACGCTGGCCTGCGCAGCGCGCAGAAGGACGAGGCCGTCGCCACTTACGACGCCACGGTCGCCGCCTACCGGCAAACCGTGCTCACCGCCTTCCAGGACGTCGAGGACAGCCTCGCGGCGCTCTCGCTCCTCGCGCGGGAGTCCGTCGAGCAAGACGCCGCCGTCGCCGCGACCCGTCAGGCGGCCACCATCGCGATGAACCAGTACCGCGCCGGCACCACCAGTTACCTCGCCGTGGTCGTGCTCCAGTCGAGCGCGCTCACCGCCGAGCGCAATGCGCTCGCGCTGCAGGCACGCCGCTTCTCCGCGAGCGTGGGACTGGTCAGGGCGCTGGGGGGCGGGTTCAGTGCCGAGCAGCTCGCGGCGAACGCCCGGTAGCGGCGTGACGGGGAGCGCGCCGCACGCCCCGCGCCGCCGCTACCGGCGCGTGCCGAGCGTGCGGTAGGCGCCGGGCAGCGCGCCCAGCGCCGCCTCGAGCCAGCCGAGATCGTCGAGGCAGTCGAGCACGGTATAGCGACGACGGATGAGCCGCGCGCGGCGGATGTCGGCGACGAGCCTGTCGAGTGGAATGCCGATGTCCTCGGTGCGCGCCGCGGCGCCGCACGCTGCGAGCCAGCGAGCGAGCGTCGCCGCTGGGACCAGACGCGCGACGAGCCGCTCGCGCAATTCGGGCCAGGTGGCGCCGATCTGCCGGATGCGTGCTCGCAGCCGCGGCGTATCCACCGTCTTCGCCTCCATCTCGGTCCGCGCGCTGGCGATGAGCGCCGGCTCGAATGACGCAGCGAGCTCCTGCTCGACCTTGCGCCAGTCCGGGGCGACGCGTGCCGCGCACTGAACGCAGCGCGCCGCCACATCCTGCGCGAGCAGCCACTCGTACACGGCGAGCATCGCCACCGTGGCGACCCCCACGCCGGCGCCGTGCGCGACCGGCTCGCCATCCCATTCGAGCCCGTCCATCTCCCAGATGTGCGCGAGCTGGTGATCGCTGCCGCTCGCCGGCCGCGAATTGCCGTAGGCCTGCATCGCAAAACCGGAGATGAGGAGCCCGTCGACGAGCCCGCCCAGCGCCTGCCGGTTGCCGGCAGCGATACCGGCGGGGTCGCCCAGCCAGCCGCGAATGTGATCCTGGACGAGCGCAAACGGCCCAGGGGCAATGGCCTCCACGCCGAGCGCGTCGGCCAGCACCCAGTCGGCGCCGGCGACGAGCTTGCCGGCGAGATCGCCGTATCCCCATGCCGCCATCGCGCCCGGCGCGGCGGCGACGACGTCGAGGTCGGCAACCACCGCCACCGGAGGCGCGCAGCGCACCGTGTGCTTGAAGCCGCCTTCCAGCATCGACGCACCCGAGGCCGCGTAGCCGTCCATGGAAGCGGCCGTCGGCACGCACAGGTACGGAGTCGAGGCGAGCTCGGCAGCGAGCTTCGTCACGTCGTTGATGACACCCGAGCCGACGGCGACCGGGATCGTGCCGGCGTCGCGCAGGCGCGCGGCGACTTCGAGCGGGACTTCGACCCGGGGCTTGAGCCGCGGCGTACCGGGAAACACGATGGACGGCGCGACGGTGACGCCCGCCGCGCGCAGCCGTTGCTCGACGCGATCGCCGGCGACCGCCATCGTATTCGCATCGGCGACGATCGTGCAGCGGCGTCCGGCGAAGAATCGCGCGAACACCTCCGGTACCGCCGCCAAGGCGCCGGGTGCGACCTCGACGCCGCGGGTGATCGTCGCCGCCGCGAGCGCGCGGCCCAGGGCCGCCCTGGAGTCGCCGCTCACGACACGCTCGACGGGCAGGTCACGCGTCGCTTCACCATCCGCCGTGCCTGCCCTTCTCGTACTCGGTGATGCGCGCGACCTTGGGGCCCGATCGTCCGCCCTGAAAGTCTGCCGCCAGGAAGGCATCGATGACGCCCTTCGCGAGCTCGGGGCCGATCACCCGTGCCCCGAGCGTCACGATCTGCGCATCGTTACTCATCCGGGCCCGGCCCGCCGAGTAGGTGTCGTGCGCCTGTGCCGCGCGGATCCCCGGGACCTTGTTGGCACAGATCGCCATCCCAATGCCGGTGCCGCAGACGAGCACACCGCGCTCGTGCCGTCCCGCCGCGATCGCCTCCGCGACCGCGAAGGCGACGTCGGGATACGGCACCGGCTGCGTGTCGAACGCCCCGAAGTCGCGGACGTCGAAGCCGGCCTCGACCAGGTGCCGGCGCAGGATCTCCTTCAACTCGAAGGCCGCTTCGTCAGAACCGATTGCAATACGCACTGCCTACCCTCCCGCCGCACTCACCGCGGCGCGTGTCGATTATCCGCGACTCCTGCGCACCGGCGCAGGTCGTCGATTCGCTCCGCGCCACCGCCCGGGCGCGGATCCGTCATCCTTTCATGCCCGAGTTCACGAAGGTGGAGATGATCTGCTTCTGCGCCATCGCGTAGAGGAGCAGCGGCGGCACCGTGGCCAGGACGGCGGTCGCCATCATCGGCCCCCACAGTTGCGCCGATTCGCTGTTCGACGCGAAGACCTGCATGCCCACCGCGAGCGTCTTCGATTTCATGTCGTCGAGGACGAGCAGCGGCCAGGTGTACTGATTCCACGAGTGGAGGAAGGAAAGAATGGTGACCACGGCGATCGCCGGCCGGATGTTCGGCAGCACGATGTACCAAAGCGTCTTCCACGTCGACGCGCCATCGATCTTCGCGGCATCGAGGATCTCCTGCGGCAGCGTCCGGATGTACTGCCGCAACAGGAAGATGTAGAACGCGCAGCTCGCGAGCGACGGAACGATCACACCCCAGCTCGTGTTGATCCACTCGAGCCTGGAGACGAGGACGTAATTGGGCACATACGTCACCGCGGCCGGTACGATCATCGTGCCGAGGACCGCCGCGAAACAGACGGTGTTGCCACGGAAACGCAGGCGCGCGAATGCGTAGGCGGCCGGGATGCTGATCGCGAGCTTGCCCACGGTGGTGGCGACCGAGATGAACAGGCTCTGCCAGAACCAGTACGCCACTGGGAAGTACCGGAACGCATCCGGGAAATTCGAGAACGTGGGCGTGCGCGGCAGGATCTGGATGTCCTGCGTGAAGACCTCGGTGGGAACCTTGAAGGACGTCGAGAGCATCCAGAGCATCGGGAACAGCGTGAGCGCACAGAGCAGGATCACCACCACGTGGGCAGCACCCCTGCCGAGGCGGCCCGTGCGGCGCGCCGCCGCTACCTGGGGTTCGACAACCGGGCGAGCGAGGCTAGCCATAGTGCACACGCCGCTCGACGTAGCGGAACTGGACCCAGGTGAGGATGGCGGTGCCGACGAAGATGAGGAGCGACACCGCACTTGCGGAGCCGATCTGGAACATGCGGAAGCCCTGCTCGTAGAGGTAGTAGACGATGTTGCTCGAGCGGTCGAAGGGCCCCCCGTCGGTCATGACGTTGATCGCCCCGAAGACCTCGTCGTTGACCGAGATGACGGTAGTGACCAGAACGAAGAAGAAGGTCGGGGTGATGAGCGGAAAG
Organism: Burkholderiales bacterium; assembly: GCA_020852555.1. Taxonomy (GTDB): domain Bacteria; phylum Pseudomonadota; class Gammaproteobacteria; order Burkholderiales; family Casimicrobiaceae; genus VBCG01. Next base: position 9,617 of record JADZAQ010000058.1, on the reverse strand, counting down.
CGGATCAGGCGGAACATCTGCCAGCCGTTGGCGCCGTCGAGCGACGCGGCTTCGATGTAGTCGCTGGGCACCGCTTCCAGCGCCGCGAGATAGAGCAGCAGGTTGAATCCAAAGGTCTTCCAGACCGAGACGACGATGACGCACCAGATCGCGGTGTTCGGATTCGACAACCAGTTCACCTTGGCGAAACCGACATCGAAGATCACCTTGTTGAGGATGCCCTGGAGCGGATGGAATATCCAGAGCCAGAGCAGCGCCGCAACCGAGAACGAGATGACGGTGGGACTGAACAGCGTCACGCGATAGAACGACTGGGCACGCGACTTCCGGATCGGCCACAGCAGCAGCGCGAGGCCCAGCGGCAGCAAGACCTGCGCGGGAACCAGCGCCACGATGTAGACGAGCGTCCCCCACAGCGCCCGATGGAAGCGCGGATCGTTGGCGACGCGGGTGAAGTTGTCGAACCCGACGAACTCCTTCACCGGCGAGACGAAATTCCAGTCGAAGAACGAAAGGTAGATCGAATAGAGCAACGGCCAATAGACGAAGACGCCAACGACGGCGACGACCGGAGCCACGAAGGCGTACGGCATCGCCCCTTCCCGGAATCGAGCGAAGTTCCAGGCACGCCGTCGAGCCCGGACCACGGGCTCGACGGCGGCGATATCCGCGCGGCTCATGTCGCGAGTGCGCGCCGTGCTGGCGAGAACGGCCAGGCCATCGCTCAGGCCTTGGGCAGGAGCGGCATGACCTGCTGCTTGGCCTGCCGGGTCCCCTCCTCGGCGCTGATGTCATTGGCCCAGATCCGCTCCACGTAGGTGCCCCACACCTTCTGAATTTCTGCCGCACGCGACCCGGGCCACGCGGACTCGCGCGTCAACCCTTCCCTGAGTTGGATGTACGCGGCATCCTGGCCGGGCAGCATGGGGAAATCGAACTTGGTGGCGTTGAGATACCCGGTCTTCAGCCAGACGCCCATCCCTTCCTTGGAGCCGACGAACTTGATGAATTCCCAGGCTGCCTGCTGCTCGTCCTTGTTGCGCGCGTAGCAGCCGACGAAGGAACCACCGCTCGACATCTTGCGTGGCTTGCCGGCAAAGACCGGAAACGGCGAGGTTCCGAGTTCGAACTTCACCTGCTTCGAGAGGCTGCCGAGCGAGGCGATGCTCGCCATCCAGATGGCGAGCGACCCGGCGATGAACGCGGCGTTCGCCTCCGGCACCGTCGACTGCAGGTAGAGCCCGCCCTTGTTGAGATCGGCGATGGTCTGCATCGCCGCCACCGCTTCCTTGCTGTCCCACACGGGTCTTGAATTGTCGTCGAGCACGCGGCCGCCGTTGCATTGGATGATGCTCTGCGCTTCCCAGTCGGCGTTGTTGCCGAGGCCGAGAATGGGATTGCCGGTCACCGCCTTGATCTTCGGGCCGAGCCGCTTGAAAGAATCCCAGTCCTTGAAGAGCTCGGCGGGATCGACGCCGGCTTTCTTGAAAATGTCCTTGTTGTAGTACATCACCGGACACGAAAAGGCGAGCGGCAGGCCGACCGTCTCCTTGTTCGCGGTGACGAGCGGCAGCACCGAATCCTGATAGTTGGCCAGTACCTGTTGCGCCTGATTGCCGGAGATTTTTTCCAGCGACACGACCCCCAGCCCCTGGATCGCAAAATTGATCTGTGACCACGGCGTGGTCACCAGCGCCGGCGGCCGGCCAGCCGCCAATTGCGCCTGCGCCTTCTGCAGCGTGGCGAAGTAATCGCCACTCGGCGTCTCGCCACGGACCGTCACGCCGGTGTTCTTCGCATTGAAGGCGTCGATCAGGAGCTGCACCGGGTGCGCGGTCGCTGCCGCCTGTTGCCCGGGTGGCGTCCCCCAGACGTGCATGAACACGATCTCGACCGGCTTCGCGGCGAAAGCGGGCCAGCTGCCCAACGCTGAGGCGCCCGCGGCGGCGCTTGCACCGCGTAGGAACGTCCGTCGGTTGAATCCGTGTTCTTGCCGCTCGTGCTGTTGCCGTTGCACTGCCTGTTGATCCCGATCTGCCACGATCTTGCCTCCTTGGGTTGGATACCGCACGACAACGGACAGTCGGCGATGTCGATCGCCTTCTTCGAGTGATCTGCCGTGGGGGCGACGGCTAGCGCGGGTCCCCTTCCGCGAGCAGCGCTTCCGCGCCCTGCTGATCGATCACGAGCGAATTGACGAGCCCGCCTTGCAACGCGGCGAGCAAGGCCCTTGCGCGGCGTGGGCCGTTGGCGACAGCCACGATCTCCGGGCAGCGCCGCAGCTCGTCGAGTTCGATGCTGATCACGCGATGGCGGAACTTGGTATCGCACTCGCGCCCCGATCGATCGAAGAAGCGCCCGCACACCTCGCCGACTGCACCGGCGCGCCGCAACATGGCCACGTCGGCGGTGCCGAGCGCCTCGCGTGCGACGAACGCCGACTCGTCCAGCGATCCAATCCCCACCAGAGCGAGGTCGAGCGCGCCGAACAGCTCGCGCACCGTACGCAGGTGCTCGTGTTCGACGAAAGCGTCCCGGGTACGCCGGTCGCTTGCGAATGCCGGCGCGTTGAGCGTGAAGAAGGTGCCGTCGAGCCGCCCGGCGAGGACGCGCGAGAGCTCGGTCGAATCGATGGCGCCGGTGGTGGGGCCGATGCTGCCCATCAGCTGCACGACGCGAGGCCTCGGCGCCGGCCGCACGGCCGCGAAGGCGTGGATCAATTCGTAGAGGCTGCGCCCTCCCGCGAGGCCGATGGTCTGCCCGGGCTGGAAGCGCTCCGCCACCGCCCCGGCGGCGAAGTAACCGACGGTACGGCGCGCCGTCTCCGCGGTCCGCCCGGCGCCGCGGATGACGACGGCGTAGCGGAGCCCGAAGCGGTCGCACAGCCTCGCCTCGAGCGTCGCATCGCGCGGATCGTAGGGATCGACCGAGATGCGCACGATGCCGCGCTCCCGCGCCGCGGTGAGCAGTCGCGATATCGTCGAACGTGACAGGCCCAGCATCTCGGCGATCTTCTGCTGGCCGAGCCCGTCGAGGTAGTAGAGGCGCGCCACCGAGGTCATGTCGACGTCGGACGCCTCGCTGGCCGCGGCTGCCGGCGCAGGCAGGGGTGAAGCGTCAACCGCCCGACGCGAGCTCATCGAGTCCATGCCGTCATCGACGACCACGCCCGGCGCGCCGGGCGGCCGAACCGGCTCAATTGCACATATGTGCATGGACAATTGCTCATGACACGCTTACGCTAGCACCGGATCCGCGAGCGTGTCAACGGATCGCCCCGTCAATCGATGAGGAGCAAGGATGATTCTTTATGGCCATCGCGGCGCCCGCAACGAGGCGCCGGAGAACACGCTGCCTGGGTTCCGTCACGCCCTTGCGCGCGGCATCACCAGCTTCGAGTTCGATGTGCACCTGTCCGCCGATGATCAGCTGGTCGTGATCCACGATCCGACCGTCGACCGGACGACCAACGGCAGTGGCGCGATAGCGACGATGGGCGTCGCCGAGTTGCGCCGGCTCGATGCGCGCTCGATCTTTCCCCAATGGCCGGAGCCGGCGTGGGTGCCAACGCTGACCGAGGTTCTCGACCTCGTGGCCGGGGCCGACGACATGGAGATCGAGATCAAGACCGATCGGCCGCCGCGGTTGCAGCGCGTTGCCGAGTTGGTGCTGGCCGCGATCGATCGCTATGGCATCGCCGATCGCGTCGCCGTCACGTCGTTCGATCCCGTCGCGCTCGAAGCCGTCGCGCAGCGCGCTCCCGGCCAGCGACGCGGCTTCATCGCCAAGTACGAAACCGCGGAGGATCTGGCGACCGCGGTGCGCGTGGGCGCCACCCAATGCGCCATCCCCCTCAAGACGGGGCTGCCGGAGCGCGTACGCGAGGCGCACGCGGCGGGGATGCGGGTGACCGGCTGGCAAGGCAATACCCGCGATGACGTGCGCACGCTGCTCGCCTGGGGGGTCGACGCGATCACCAGCGATTACCCGACGCTCGCCCGGACGGTGCTGCTCGAGGCCGGCGCGCTCTCGTCGTGACGAGTCATGCCGGGCTTGCCGGATGCCCAGACGATGACGGTGCCGTGCGATGCTGCACCGGCCATGACGAGGAGCATTCACGATGGGTTATGTGATCGGCATCGACGGCGGCACCGAATCGCTGCGCGCGCACGTCTTCGATCTCACCGGCACGAGTCGCGGCAGCGCCAAGGCCGAGTACCGGACTTCGTTTCCGGCCCCGGGCTGCGCCGAGCAGGACCCGCGCGACTGGTGGGCCGCGCTCGCCCACGCGGTGCGCGGTGCCGTGCGCGAAGCCGGGGTCGCACCCGAGGCGATCGCGGCGCTCGCGCTCGATACGACGTCGGCGACGGTGGTGCCGGTCGACGCTGCCGGCGAGCCGCTGCGCCCGGCGCTGCTGTGGATGGACATTCGTGCCGCGGCCGAAGCCGACGCGGTGCTGGCCACCGGCGCCGCCGCGCTCGAGCTCAACTGCGCGGGGGCGGGGCCGGTCTCCGCCGAGTGGATGATCCCGAAGGCGCTGTGGCTCAAGCGCCACGAGCGGGAGTTCTACGACCGCGCCGCGCGGATCCTCGAATACCAGGACTACCTCATGCGCCGGCTCACCGGTCGCGACGTCGCCGCCCTCACCAACGCCGCGATCCGCTGGCACTATCGGTCACGGGCGGGAGGCTGGCCGCGCGAGATGCTCGCCAGGCTCGACCTCGACGATCTCGTCGACAAATGGCCCGCCGAGGTCATCGCCCCGGGTATCGCCGTCGGCCCGCTGACGGCTGGCGCCGCCGAGCACCTGGGGCTTACCCGCTCCACCCTCGTCGTGCAGGGTGGCGCGGACGCCTTCATCGCGATGATCGGGCTGGGGGTTTCGCGCCCCGGACAGCTCGCCCTCGTCACCGGCTCGTCGCACCTGCAACTCGCCGCCGCCGACCGGCCACTGTCGATTCCGGGTCTTTGGGGGAGCTACGCGGATGCGGTATATCCGGGTCGTCACATCGTCGAGGGAGGTCAGAGCGCGAGCGGATCGATGATCGCCTGGCTCATGCGCCTCATCGGGCGCGATGCCGACCTCGCGGCGCTCAATTTCGAAGCGGCGAGCATCGCGCCGGGATCGGATGGGCTCGTCGTGCTCGATCACTTCCAGGGCAATCGCACGCCCTATACCGACGCGCACTCGCGCGGTGCCTTCGTCGGGCTATCGCTCGCCCACGGCCGTGCCCACCTCCTGCGGGCGATGATCGAAGGCATCGCCTTCGGCACCCGCGCCGTGCTCGACCGCATGGTCGCCGCACCGCTGCCGATCGACGAGATCGTCATCGGCGGCGGCGCGAGCCGCTCCCCGCTGTGGGTGCAGATCCACGCCGACACGGCGGCGCGGCCGGTCAAGGTGGCGGCGGTTCCCGACGCGTCGGTGCTCGGATCGGCGATCCTCGCCGCGACCGGCGCCGGGGCGTTCCCCGACCTCGACACGGCGATGGCCGCGATGGTGCGCATCGAGCGGGTCGTCGAGCCGCAACCCGCTGCTGCCGCGCGCTACGAGGATATCTACGGGGACTACATCCGCCTGTACCCGGCGCTCAAGGCCTGGCGACGCCACGCCATGTAGGCAGGATCCTGTGCCGGTTCGCCGGCGTAGCGAACGCCAGCCGTCGGTCGCGCCGGATCGATGCTCAACGCGACCGTGTCGGTGCGCGCTTTTCGTCGTGCAGGAGCCGTGCGCGGGTGAGCGCGTAGATGCGCTCGTCGGTGAGATCGCCGATCGTGAGCGTCGGGCCGCTCGCGGCGAGCACCGCTGCCGTCGCCGGCGTGGCGACCGCGACGACATCGATCCCCGCCGCCCTCGCCGCCGCGATGCCGGCGATCGAATCCTCGATCGCCAGTGCCTGCGTGGGTTCGAGCGAGAGTGCGCGCAAGGCGGCAAGGTACGGATCCGGGTGCGGCTTGCCGCGCGGCAACTCGGGCGCGATGATCACCGTGTCGAAGGCCTCGGCAAAGCCGATGACGTCGATCACGAGATCGGCGTTTTCGCGCGGCGCGTTGGTGACCACCGCAGTGGCGATCCCGCGGCTGCGGACCCAGGCGAGGAACTCGGCAGCTCCTGGCGTCGTGCCGACCCCGGCGGAAGCAGCGAGCTTGCGAAACCAGCGCTCCTTGTCCTGCGCGATCTCGCCGCGCTGCGCCTCACCCAGTTCGGGGAACAGGAACGCGGTGATGTCCTCGTTCGATCGCCCCGACACGTGCTGAACGAAGGTCGCCTCGTCGAGCGACCGGTCATGCTCCGCGAGCAGCGCCTGGAATGCGGCGAAATGCAAATGCTCGGTCTGTGCGAGCGTGCCGTCCAGGTCGAACAGGAACCCCGCGCGCGCCGTGGCCGCGCGCGCGGTCATGCGGCATCCCTCATGCTCACTTCATCATCGTCTGCGTTTCGCTCACCATCTTGGCGAGGCCCGCGTCCGGCGCCACCTGGCCGCGCATCACCTCGTTGATGATGTCGCGCTGCATCCGCCAGATGCGCACCGTGTCACGCGGGTAGCCCTGCCACGGCAGCGCGCGGTCGACCTCCAGCGACACCGTGCGGAAGTTCGGATTCTTGTCGTAGAAGGGGCCCAGGAATTCCGGCCCGCTCGCCCGCTTGTTGAGCGGCAGATAGCCGGTGATCTCGACGATGATCTTCTGTGCCTCGGGGCCGGTGATGAACTTCGCGTACTCCCATGCCGCCTTTTGCTTGGCCGCGTCCTTGGTCGTCATGATGATCGCGCAGCCGCCCGTGGGCAGCCCGCCCTTCGCCTTGTCGTCGATCGGGAAGACCGCGGTGCCGAGCGTGTAGCGCGTGCCCACGCCGTCGGTGATGAGGCGCAGCCGCGCCGGCGTGTCGAAGAAGAGCCCCGTCTGGCCGGCGATGAACTGCTGGCGCGATGCTTCGAAGTCGAGGACCGACATCTTGCCGTCGGTCACGAAGCGGCGCAGATCGCGCATGACCTTGCGGCCGATGTCGTTGTCGAAGGCGATCTTGGTGCCGGAGTCGTCGAGCATACGCCCGCCGGCTTGATCGATGATCGCCTGGAAGAGCCAGGTGTCCGGCCAGCCGTGAACGTCATACGCCATGCCCGACACACCGGGCGACGTTTGCGCGATCTTGCCGGCGAGCGCGAGCACGCCATCCCAGGTGTCCGGCATGTGCGCGGGATCGCCGCCCGCCTTCTTCACGAGCTCCGTATTGAAATACATGATCGGCAGCGACGCATTGACCGCGAGGCCGTACTGCTTGCCGCTCACCTGGCCGAGCTTGATCACCGCGTCGGCGTAGTTGGCCGAGCGCCACGCGGCCGGCTCCGCGGCGAGCATCGGGCCCAGGTCGACGATCTGGCCGCGCTTCTCCAGCGTGGCAGCGAGCTCGGCCATGAGGTGGAAGCCCGGGAAATAGGCGTCGGGCAACTGGTTGGTGACCGCCGCGCGCAGCATCGCCTGGTGGCCCTCGTCGTAATCCTTGGCGGGCGCCCGGAACTTGATCTCGACGTTCGGGTGCGCCTTCATGAAGGCTTGCGCGATCGGCTCGTGGTACTTGGCGAACCCAGGCTGCGCGTAGAGCACGTCGAGCGTCACCTTTTGCGCGGCCGCCGGAGCGGCCAGTACGGCTGCCAATGCCGCCGCGCCGACCATTCGCCGCCACCCTGCACAACTCGATAGTGCTTTCATGAGGTCTCCTCCGTGGACTTCGAACATTCTGCGCCGTGAAGAGCCCGCTGCGACGAACGCGCGTGGCCCGCACGAGACGGTCACTGATATGTTCACTCTAACAAAGAGCGTTTACTCGCACAAGCTGCGGGGTCTTCTGCCTCCTTTCGCTCACGGACGCGTTGTGCGATGCGGAATTGCTCGTCGGCAGAGCCAAAGTTATGATGGCTGCATGAATCTGCCTGCCCCACCTGGTCGTCGATCGTCGCCATGAGCGAAGTCATCGGACGACTCGACCAGGCGGCGCGCGCCGGCTGGCTCTACTACATCGCCGGCAAGACGCAGGACGACATCGCGCGCACGCTCAACGTATCGCGGCCGACGGCACAGCGGCTCGTATCGCTGTGTCGCGCCGAGGGCCTCATCACCTTTCGCATCAACCATTCGATCAGCGAGTGCATGAACCTCGCCGCCGCGTTGCGCGAGCGCCATGGGCTCGTGCACTGCGACGTCGTGCCCTCGGACGACAGCGGCGAGACGAGCGCCGCCGGTGTGGCGGAGGCCACGGCGATCGTCATCGAACGCATGCTGCACGAGACGGGTCCGCTGGTCATCGCGCTGGGCACCGGGCGCTCGATGCGCGCCGCGGTCGCGCGCGTGGCGCCGACCCCGCGCCCGCTGCACCGGATCGTGTCGCTGGTCGGGACCATCTCCCCCGACGGATCGGCGAGCCGCTTCAACGCCCCCGCGCACCTCGCCGAACTCACCGGCGCGCAGCACTTCCCGCTGCCGCTGCCGATGCACGCACCGACCGTGGCCCAGCGCGACCCGCTCCTCGCGCTGGACGCGGTGCGCCGCGTCTTCGCCATGGCGCAGCGGGCGGACGCCTGGTTCTCCGGCCTGTCGCAGTTCGACGAGCACGGCGCGCTCTACCGCGATGGCTTCGTGAGCCGCGACGAACTGCTCGAGTTGATCCGGCTGGGCGCGGTGGGCGAGAACCTCGGCTGGGCGTTCGATGCCGAAGGACGCATCCTCGCGGAAGGACCCAACGCACGGATCACCAGCGTGCCGCCATCGCCCGGCGTCGACCGGCCGCGCATCTGCGTGGCGCAGGGGCCCGAGAAGGTCGCCGCGCTGCATGCGGCACTCAAGGGGCGTATCGTCAACGGCCTCGTCACCGACGAGGCGACCGCGCGCGCGCTCCTCGCGCGATAAGCGCGCAGGCGCCGACGACGGAGCATCGCATGACGCAACCGCTTTCCCGGGCCGGACTCGCCTCGCTGCCGCAAGGCGTGGCCGCACCGGCGTACGACCCTCGTTCGCTGCGGGCCGGCATCGTGCATATCGGTGTCGGCAATTTCCATCGCGCGCACCAGGCGGTCTACCTCGATGACCTCTTCGCGCTCGGCGAGGATCACGCCTTCGGCATCGTCGGCGGCGGTATCCGCGACGCCGACGCGGCGATGCGTGCGGCGCTCGCCCGCCAGGATTACCTCACCACCGTCGTCGCGCAGGAGGGCGCGAGCGCGCAGGCGCGCGTGACGGCAGCGCTCATCGACTTCGTCGATCCCGCGCTGCCCGTGGCGCTGGTCGAGGCACTCGCCGACCCCACGATCCGCATCTGCTCGCTCACCGTGACCGAGGGCGGTTACTGCGTCGATGCGGCGACCGGGCACTTCGATCCGCGACACCCCGACATCGCTGCCGACGCCGCCGCGCTGGCGCCGGCTGCCGCGACCACAGCAACGTCGCCGCCCTCCCGCTGGCACACCGCCTTCGCACCCATCGTCGCCGCCCTCGCCCGGCGCCGGGCCGCGGGGCACGATCCGTTCACGGTCATGTCCTGCGACAACCTGCCCGGCAACGGCGACGCGGCGCGGGCCGCGGTCCTGGGTCTCGCGGAGAAGGTGGACCCCGGCCTCGCCTCG
>JADZAQ010000057.1 GCA_020852555.1 Burkholderiales bacterium | reverse complement strand
CGCTTCATGAAGGGAAAATCGAGCGCCCACCAGGCAAAGCCGATGACCGGCACCCAGATGAGCTCCTGCTTCAGGAAGAACTTGAGGAAGGGAATGTGGCCGTGGAAGACGCGCTGGAGCACGAGGATGTCCACCCAGCTCTGGTGGTTGCTGGAGACGAGGTACCAGCCGCGCGGATCGAGATCGGCGACCCCCTGCACGTCCCATGCGACGGGGTCCACCGCGGCGATCCACGCGTTGTTGACGCCCACCCAGCACGACGCGAGGCCGTTCATCAGCCGATCGGCGAGGCGGCGTACCGCGCGCAGCGGAATGAGCAGCTTGGCAAGCGCGAGCGGCATGAGGCACAGTGTGAAGGTCACGGTGCTCACGGCGAGGAGCGTCGCGGTCGCGGCGCCGCGCAGCGGTGCGGGCAGGCGGGAGAGCATGCGGTCGTGATGGGTCGGGTGCGGACTCGGCATTGTCGGTGGTCGCGCGGATCCCGATCCTGCGCGAGCGCAAGGTTCGACACGTGCCGCGCGGACGCGGGCGGCCGTCCGCTGCGCCGGGGAATCTGCCGAAGCACGGTAACATGCCGGCTCGATGGCCACCTCGGGAACGGGAACCGACCGCTGCCGCCCATCATCGCAGCAAGCACGCACCGGCGAAGAGGAGCGCTGCATCGGGATGGCAGAACTCGTGGGTAACGCGGCACCGCCGGTGCCGAGCGAATGATGCGCTTCCTCCACTGCGCCGACATCCACCTCGACAGCCCGCTTCGGGGGCTCGAGCGCTACGAAGGCGCGCCCGTCGACGAGGTCCGGGGCGCCACCCGGCGCGCCTTCGAGAACCTGATCCAATGTGCGCTGCGCGAACGGGTGGACTTCGTCGTCATCGCCGGCGACCTGTACGACGGCGACTGGCCGGACTTCAACACCGGACTGTTCTTCGCGAAGGGGATGGCGCAACTCGGCGACGCCGGTATCGCCGTCTACCTCCTGCGGGGGAACCACGACGCCGCCAGCAAGCTGACGCGCTCTTTGCCGTTGCCGGGGAACGTTCGCCTCTTTTCCGATCGAGCGCCGGCGACTTTCGTCGACGATGCGTTGGGCCTCGCGATTCACGGCCAGAGCTTCGCGACAGCGGCGGTCGCCGATGATCTGGCCGCCGGCTATCCCACCGCGATACGCGGTCATGTCAACGTTGGCGTCGCGCACACGTCGTTGACCGGCAGGCCCGGCCACGACCCCTACGCGCCGACGACGGACGAGGTCCTGCGTAGCAAAGGATACGATTATTGGGCGCTCGGGCACGTGCACGCGCGCGAGATCGTGGCGCGCGAACCGTGGATCGTCTTTCCCGGCAACGTGCAGGGTCGCCACATCCGCGAGCAGGGCAGCAAGGGCTGCGAGCTCGTCACCATCGCGGACGGGCATATCACGGCCGAGCCGGTGGCGCTCGACGTGCTGCGCTGGCGCGAGCTACGCGTCGACGCGACCGGGATGCCGGATCTCGATGCGCTCTTCGACGCCCTGGCGACCGCCGTGCGCAGCGCGGTCGCGCAAGCCGATGGGCGGATCGTGGCGCTGCGCGTCGCGATCGGCGGCGCGGGCGCGCTGCACCACGCGCTTGCCGCCCGTTCGGACGCGATCGTGCAGCAGCTGCGGGCGGTCGCGCTCGATGCGTCGGCGGGCAGCGGGTGGGTCGAGAAGGTCGACCTTCGCGTCCGTCCGCCGCTCGATGTCGATCGGCTCGCCGCGGGCGACGACCCCGTCGGGCTCCTGGTGCGCGAGTTGCAGGCGCTGCGCAACGATGGCGACCAGCTCGCCGCGTTCGCGGGCGACGTCCTGCGCGACGTGCGGCACAAGCTGCCGGCCGAGCTGGGGGGTGCCGCGGGTCTGCGCCTCGACGCGCCGGAAGTCCTCGACGAGCTCCTGCGCGAGGCGCAGGACGAACTGCTGGCGCGTCTTGCCGCGGACGGATCCGGCAGGTGAAGTTCGCGCGGCTGTACCTTAAGGCATTCGGATCCTTCACGGATCGGGTGCTCGACCTGCCGGCCACCGCGGGGTGCGATCTCCAGGTGATCTTCGGCCGCAACGAAGCAGGCAAGTCGACGGTCCTGCGCGCGGTCACCGCATTCCTGTTCGGCATTCCCGAGCGCACCGGCGACGCCTTCCGGCACGACTACGCGGCGCTGCGCGTCGGTGCGACGCTCCTGCTGCCGGACGGCACCCGATTCGCCGCGATGCGCCGCAAGGCCCGCAAGGCGACGCTCTTTCCGATCGACGAGGCGGCGGGCGCCGAGGTCACCGATACGCAGCTCCCCGAAGGCGCGCTCGGCGCTTGCCTCGGTGGGCTCGACGTGCCGCTCTACCAGAGCCTCTTCGGACTCGACCTCGACGGTCTCGTGCGCGGCAGCGACGAACTGCTGCGCGGGGAAGGTGAAGTCGGGCGCAGTCTCTTCCAGGCGGCGGCGGGGCTCGCGAGCCTGCGCACGGTGATGGCGAATCTCGACGACGAGGCGGCTGCTGCCTTCAAGGCGCGCGGTTCGACGGGCCGCCTCAATCGCGCGCTGGCGCAGTACGACGAGCAGCGGCGCGCCTTGAAGGCAGCGACCGTGTATACCTCGGTCTGGGAGACCGCTGAACGCGAGGCCCGGCAGGCCGCACAGCAGCATGCCCAGCGGCGTGCGGCCTGGCAGGATCGGCGCGCCGAGGAGCAGCGGTTGCAGCGTATCCGCGCCAACCTGCCGCTCGCCACCGAGCGCGCGGCCAAGCGCGAGGAGCTCGAAGCCCTCGCCGGCGTTCCGGACTTGCCGCCCGAGGCCGGCGAGTCGCGGGCGATGGCGCTCGGGGATGTGCGCAGCGCCGAGGAGGCGCGCCGCAAGGCGCAGGCGCGCCTGTCGCAACTCGCAGCCGATCGGGCGGCGCTGGTCGTGCATCACGAGTTGCTGGCGCAAGCCGATGCCATCGCGGAGATCTTTCGTACGGCGGAACGCTACCGGGCGGCGCACGAGGCCCTGCCGGGACTGCGTCGTGACGATGCGCGGCTCGCCGAGGAGGTCGCGGCAGCGCTGGCGGCGATCGGGGCGACGGTGGACATGGCCCATGCCGATGCACTCCTGCCGTCGGAAACGCTGGTCGCGCGCGTGCAGGCGCGGGCCGAGGAACATGGCCTGCTGATCGAACGCGATCGGCAACTCGCCGAGCAGATGCACGCCGACGAAGTCGATGTCGCGCGTCGGCGCGCGCACCTCGCCCAGCTCTCCGCACCCGTCGCGCTGGATGCGCTGGAAGCGGCGATCACCGGCGCCGCCAACGTCGGCGCGTGGGAGCAGCGGCGACGCGAGCTCGACGCCGAGCTCACCGGGGAGGAAGAGCGTCTCGGCAGTGAGGTGGCGGCGCTGTGGCCGGGATCACTCGCCGATTTGCTGGCGCTGACCGTCCCTCTGCCGCAGATGGTGACGTCCTTCGAGCGCGATTTCGCCGTGCAGGTGGAGGATGAGCGGCGCACCGACGACAAGGACGCCGAGCTCGCGCGTGACCTCGACGAGTGCGGCCGCGAACTGCGCACGCTGGCGGCCACCGGCGAGGTGATCACGCACGCCGAGGTGGCGACGGCGCGGGCCGAGCGCGATCGCCGGTGGCGCGAGGTACGCCACACGTATCTCGACACCACGCCGGAACCGGCGTTGCGCGACAGCGATCCGGCGCCGGCGCGTCGTGCCGCCGCGGCGGTCGAGACGGCGCTGCGCGAAGCCGATCGCCTGGCCGATCTGCTGCACGCCGATACCGAGCGCGTCACCAAGGTCGAGGCGATCCGGCAGCGCATCGCCGCCATGCACGGCGAGTTGCAGCGTGGCGGTGAGCGCCGTGCGGTACTCGCCGGGCGGCGGCGCGAACTGGAGGCGCGGTGGGGTGCGCTGGTGGCTCCGCTGCGCCGCGCCGAGCTGTCGCCGGCGGCGCTCCGCGAGTGGCTCGGCCGCCAGCAACGCGTCGCCGAGCGGCACGCCCACGTCCAACGCCTGCAGGCGGAGCGGGCGGCCGTCGTCGCCGACGTGGCGCGTGCCCGCTCGCTGCTCGATGTCGCACTGGGCGCCTGCGGGCTTCCCGCGTCGATGCCCTCGGAAACCGGTGCGGCGCTGCTGGTCCGGGCGCAGCAGGCCGTCGGCAACGCGCAGCGGTCCCGGGCGGTGCGGCAGACGCTGGCCGACGAGCTCCAGGGCAAACTCGACGACATCGACCGGCAGCAGCACGCCCGCGCACGGCTTGCCGAGGCGTTGCGCATCTGGCAGCACGACTGGCGGGACGCCACGGCGGCGCTGCATCTCGCGCCGGACGCGCTTCCCGGCGAGGTCCGGGTCCGGCTCGAGCAGTTGTCGCGGTTGTCCGCCGCGCTCGCGGCGCGTCGCGATCTGGCGCCCCGGCTCGTGGAGCAGGCGGCGATCGTCGACAGCTTCGAGGCGCAGGTCGCGCGCGTGGTCGCCGCGACCGGCTGGAGCGGGCACGAGCAGGGCGCCGATGCGCGCGCCGAGGCATTGCACCGCGCGCTCGCCGAGGCGCGTACGGCGTTCGACCGGCACCAGCAGCTCGCCAGCAGTATCGGGCAGGAGATGCGAACGATCGACGAGGAGGCGGCCGCGACCGAGGCCGCGCGCGCGAGGCTCGCTGCGCTGGTGCGTGACGCCGGCTGTGAGTTGCCCGAGGAGTTGCCGGCGATCGAGGCGCAGGCGGCGCGCAAGCGCGTGCTGACGCAACGGCTCGTCGCGATCGACGAGGACCTCCTGCGTCTGAATGCCCGGCCCGTCGACGAGGTGCTGGCGGCGTGCGCCGGGGCAACGCTCGATGGCATCGACCGTGCGCTTGCCGAGGCGCGGGATGCGATCGGGCAACTGGACAGCGAGGTCGAAACCGCACAGTTGGCCGCGCTCACGGCGGGGCAGCGTCTGGCGGCGATCGACGGCGGAACCGCCGCGGCGGAAATGCAACAGGCGCTGCAGGGGACCGCGGCGCTGGTCGTGGGCGAGGCGCGTGCCTACGCACGCGCCCGGCTGGCCAGCGCCGTGCTCGGCCGGGTCGTGCAGCGCTATCGCGAGCAGCACCAGGGGCCGCTCCTCACCCGGGCGGCCGAGGTGTTCGCGCGCATCACGCTCGGCAGCTTCTCGGGGCTCGCGATCGATCACCTCGACGATCGGCAGGTGCTGCTCGGCGTGCGCCCCGATGCGGCGCGCGTGGCGGTCGCCGGGATGAGCCAGGGCACGCGCGACCAGCTCTTCCTGTCGCTGCGGATCGCGGCCATCGAGCAGCACATCGCGGGCCGCGGTGCGTTTCCGGTGATCGTCGATGATCTCCTCGTGCAGTTCGACGACCAGCGTGCGCTGGCGACGCTCGAAGTGCTCGCCGAATTGGGCGCGCGCACGCAGGTGCTGTTCTTCACGCATCACGGCCATCTCGTCGACCTCGTGGCACGCTCGCCGCTGGCG
>JADZAQ010000056.1 GCA_020852555.1 Burkholderiales bacterium | reverse complement strand
TGGTGCCGGGAGGGGGAATCGAACCCCCACGGTGTTGCCACCGGCGGATTTTGAGTCCGCTACGTCTACCAGTTCCGTCATCCCGGCGTGGTTCGCGCCTGTCGTCCGTGTGGGGCCCGCGGCGACCCCGCATTATCGCAAACTGCGCGGCACCGCGCGCCCGTCGTGCGTCACGCTGCGCGCGCGTAGGTCACGAACGCATACGGCAGGCCGTCGTCGCTCACGGCGGTGGTGCGGGCGATTTCGACGAAGGCGCTGCGATCCCACGCCGGAAACGAGGTGTCGCCGTCGAAGTCGCGGTCGATCTCGGTGAGGTAGAGGAGGTCGGCCTGCGGCAACGCTGCAGCGTACAGCTGGGCGCCACCGATGCAAAAGTGCGGCAAGGGTCGATTCGCGACGCGTAGCGCGTCGGCGAGCGAGGGCACGACGGTCGCCCCCGCAGCTGCGAATGCGCGGTCGCGGCTGACGACGATGTTCTGCCGGTTCGGCAACGGGCCGCGCAGCGACTGCCATGTCCGTCGCCCCATCACGAGGGTATGGCCGGTGGTGAGCGCGCGGAAATGCGCGAGATCCGCCGGCAGGCGCCAGGGCAGCGCGTTGCCGGCGCCGATGACGCCGTTGCGCGCGACGGCGGCGATGATGGCGAGCGCCGCTTGCCGCGCTGCGCCACCGGACGGGGGCGATGCCATAATGCGCGCGATTATAGAAGGGTGCTTGGCGTGTACTACCCGCGGTCCTTCCTCAAGTTCATCCTGTTGGGATTCCTGCTCGTGAGCCTGCCGCTCGTGTACGCGCTCGTCGAGCTGCTGCTGTCGCTCGACCGGCTCGCCACGCAGAGTCGCACCGAGGTGCTGCACGCATCGCAGGCGGCGCGCTCGTCGCGGCTCCTGTTCGAACAAGCCACGACGCTCGAGCGGATCGCGCGCCAGGAGATCATCCTCGAGGATCCTGCCCTCATCGAGGACTATGGCCGGGTGCGCCAGGAGTTCGCGCAGACCACCGAGCAGCTCGGCTTGTTGCCGCTCGAGAAGGCGTCGCGCGAGGCCCTCTCGCACATGCGTGAACGCGAGGCGGCGCTGTTCGCGGTGCTGCGTGAATCGCCGCGCCCGCCCGCGCTGGTGGAGAACGTGGCCGGCGGCTACTCGGCGCTGGTCGAGGAGGCGCAGGGCATGCTGAGTGCGAGCACGCAGCTCACCCAGCGCGCGATCGAGCGGCTGCAGGAGACGGCATCGCAGGGGCGCGAGAAGTGGCTGTGGCTGGCGCTCGCCTCGGTGGCGATCGCGCTCGCGCTCGCGCTGACGTTCGCGTTGCTGATCGCGCGACCGATCCGCCAGCTCGATCAGGCGGTCCGGCAACTCGGTACCGCCGACTTCAGGCACGCGATCGAGGTGGGGGGGCCGCAGGACCTGCGCTACCTCGGGCAGCGCCTCGAATGGCTGCGCGCCCGCTTGCACGAGCTCGAGCAGCAGCAGACGCGCTTCCTCCGGCACGTCTCGCACGAGCTCAAGACGCCGCTCACCGCGGTCCGGGAGGGCGCCGAGTTGCTGCGCGACAACGTCGGCGGACGGCTCGGTCCCGAACAGCAGGAGATCGTGCGCATCGTGCGCGAGAACACGCTGTCGCTGCAGAAGCTCATCGAGGACCTCCTCACCTATCACCAGTCGCGCGCGCTCGAGACGGCGACCATCGCCCCGGTGTCGCTGCCCGACCTGGTGCGCCGGGTGCTGCGTGAGCAGAAGCTCGCCACCTCCGCGCGCCTGATCGACGTCGAGACCACGCTCGCTCCCGTCGTCGTCGCGGGCGACGTGGAGCGCATCCGCACCATCGTCGACAACCTGCTGTCGAATGCGATCAAGTACTCGCCGCGCTCGGGGGTGATCGAGATCGCGCTGGCGGCACGGGACGGATTCGCGGTGCTCGACGTTGCCGACCACGGGCCGGGCATCGCGGCCGCCGAGCGCGAGCGCGTGTTCGACTCCTTCTACTCCGGCAAGCCGCCTCCGGACGGCAAGGTCAAGGGCTCCGGCCTGGGCCTCGCCATCGCCCGCGAGTACGCGCTCGCGCAGTCGGGCCGGCTCGAGGTGCTCGATCGTGCCGACGGCGGACGGGGCGTGCGCTTTCGCCTGTGGCTGCCGCTGTCGCTCGGCGCCGCTCGCGCCGATGTGGCCGCGACGCCCGACCGCGATGCCGTCACCGCGGGAGACCGCCGATGACCCCGCGCCGGCTGCAGGTACTGCTCGGTCTGGTGACGTGCCTGTGGCTCGCCGGTTGCGCGGCGCCGGGCAACGTCGTGATCATCACCCCCGAGGAAGCGCAGGCGCCGGAGCAGGTGCAGGTCCCTTCGCCGCTCGTCGACTATCCGCCGGTCGAGCCCGTCGAGCCGCCGCTCGAGGAACCCATGGCGCCGGCGCCGGACGCGGCGCCAGCCGAGGGCCCGGCCACCGCGTCGCCGCCCGCCACCGGTCCGGTCGCGGCGCCGGCGCCGCAGGCGACCGTCACCGTGCCGGCGAGCGCGCAGGCGCCTGCGTCGCCGGCGTTCTCCGCCGCGCCGGCAGCTGCGCCGCCGCCGGTAGCGGCTGCGGTCCCGGCGCCGGTGCGGCCACCCGAACCGTCGCCGCAAGATCTCGATCTCCTCGAGCTGCTCGCCGATCTGCAGCGCTACGGCATCCTGGGTCCCGACGACGTTCGCCGCGAGCTCAATGGCGCGGTCACCGTGCTCGCGCGTCATCGCACCGACGCGAACCGGGTCCGCCTCGCCGTTCTCTATACGCTGTTGCGCACGAGCCCGCAGGACGACCAGCGCGCCGTGCTCCTGCTGGAAAACGTGGTGAAGGGCAACGGCGCCAACGTCGGCATCAAGGAACTCGCCGTGGTGCTGCACGTGCAGATCACGAGTCGCCAGCGCGCGGTGCGTGACGAGCAGCAGAAGGCGGACATGGCGCTGCAAAAGCTCGAGGCCCTGCGGCAAATGGAACGCAGCCTGATCCGCGATCGCGTTCGCAGCGGTGGCGGCGGAGGCGGGGGCAGCGGCGGCGGGAGCGGCGGCGGGAGCGGCGGCAGCGGTGGCGGGTAGGTATCGGGCGGATCGATTTCCCTGACGCGAGCGCGCCCGGCGCAGCGGCGCCGCACCGTCGGGTGTTTCATGGAGGCACAGTACGCATGTCCAGCGATATCCTTCTGGTCGACGACGACCCCGATCTGCTGCGGCTCATCAGCCTGCGGCTCACCTCCGCGGGATACCGCGTGCGCACCGCGGAGAGCGCGGAGACGGCGCTGGCGGCAATCGCCGTACGGCGGCCCGCGGTGGTCGTCACCGACTTGCGCATGCCGGGAATCGACGGCCTGCAGCTCTTCGACGCGATCAACCGGCAGCACGCCGGCCTGCCGGTGCTGATTCTCACCGCACACGGCACGATTCCCGACGCGGTGGCGGCGACCCAGCGTGGCGTGTTCGGCTTTCTCACCAAGCCCTTCGATAGCCAGGAGCTTCTGCAGAAGGTTGCCTCGGCGCTGAAGCTCGCCGGCGACGATGCGGGGCGCGGCGACGGCGCGCCGGGCGAGTGGCGCGAGGGCATCATCACGCGCAGCGCGGTGATGGAGGATCTGCTGCGCCAGGCCAAGCTCGTCGCGGAATCGCACGCGAGCATCCTCATCTACGGCGAATCAGGCACCGGCAAGGAACTGCTCGCCCGCGCGATCCACCGTGCGAGCCCGCGCCGCGACAAGCCGTTCGTCGCGGTGAACTGCGGTGCGATCCCCGCCGAGCTCCTGGAGTCCGAGCTCTTCGGGCACGCGCGCGGCGCGTTCACCGGTGCGGTGCAGGCGCACAAGGGGCTCTTCCAGGCGGCCGACGGCGGGACGCTGCTGCTCGACGAGATCGGCGACATGCCGCTGCCGTTGCAGGTGAAGCTCCTGCGCGTCCTGCAGGAGGGCGAAGTGCGCCCGGTCGGCGCGACGCAGGCCATTCCCGTCGACGTGCGGGTCATCTCGGCGACGCATCGCGACCTCGACGCGCAGAAGGCCTCCGGGCAGTTCCGCGAGGACCTCTACTACCGCCTGAACGTGGTGTCGCTCAAGCTGCCGTCGCTCGCCGAACGGCGCGAGGACATTCCGGTGCTCGCCGCGCACTTCCTGCGCAAGCTCGCCGAGCGCTATCGCAAGCCGACCGCGACGCTCGCGCCCGACGCCATGGCGCTGCTCGTCGCCGCGCCCTGGCCCGGCAACGTGCGCCAGCTCTTGAACCTCCTCGAACAGGCGCTCGCGCTCACCACCACATCGGTGATCCCGGCGGCACTCGTGCAAAGCGCGCTCAAGGAGGACGCGGCAGCGCTCGTTCCCTTCGAGGAAGCGCGCAAGTCGTTCGAACGCGACTACCTCGTGCGGCTGCTCAAGATCACCGGCGGCAACGTCACGCAGGCTGCGCAGCTCGCCAAGCGCAATCGCACCGAGTTCTACAAGCTCCTGCAGCGGCACCGGCTCGAGCCCGCGATGTTCAAGGAGCCGAAGGCCTGAGTCAGCGCCGGTCGCGCTCGCCCATGCGCACGCGGCGGGTGCGAGCGCCGCCTTGCCGAGACCGAATGTTGCGTTGGTCAAACTCTGCGCGCGTCGCGGGCGGCTCCGCTCGGCGATACCCGCGACCATCGGCCATCCGGTGCCGGTGAGTTCCGGCTGCCGAGCCAGGGAATGATGGAAAAACGACTGTCGCTTCGCGACGACAATAGTTTTCCTGTATAATCATCACCTTAATGCTCCTGTCATGAATCGCGTCGGTGTTCTGCGACAAGGCGGGGTGGTGACGGCCCGATGCATGGCGCGGCGCTGCGCCCGGCGCACACGATTCCCCAGGCGACGGTGGCGCATCCCACGTTTCATGAGTGAGTGGCACGTCAGTTGCTTAATGAGACATGATTGTCTGCGCCGATGCGCGCGCCAAGCCCAGGACGCCCCCGATGGACGTATTCGCTCCCGAATTTGCCAGGCACTGCCTCACCGATTGCCCCGAGGACGCGGCGGGAACGGTCCAGCCCGAGATCGTCCTCGAAGACGAAAGCGAAGAGGCTGCCTTGGAGGATCTCGCCGATCGCGTGCACGCGGCGCGTCTGGTCCGCTGACGCACGGGCGCCGATCCCTTCGCGATCAGCTTTCACGCCACCGGACGGCGCAACGTCCGGGCCCCGCGGAGCGGGCCAATGCTCCGGTCATCGGAACCCCCTCTGGCCCGCTACCCTTCCTCCCGGCGGGCTTTTTTTCACATTTTCCCGGTGGTGGCTCGCTCGCGGATCCACTACCATCTGCCGATCCCTGCCTGCGGCATCGGCCGCGAAGGAGGCTGCGTGCGACCCGTTCCCCTGGGCACCCGAGGCTCGTACACGCTGGTGGTTGCGCCCGAGCACCTCGCGAGCCGCTTCAAGGATGCGACGCTGCCGCCGGTGTTCGCGACGCCGATGCTGATCCTCGCCATGGAGAATGCCGCCCTCGAGGCGCTCAAGCCCTACTTCGATCCGGGCGAGAGCGCGGTCGGTACCCGCGTGGACGTCGAGCATCTCGCGGCCACGCCGGTAGGCCGGCGCGTCGTCGCGGTCGCGGAAGTGACCAAGGTCGAGGGCCGTAACATCGAATTCCGCGTGAGTGCGCACGAGGGCGACACCCCGATCGGCCGTGGCACCCACCAGCGCGCGCTGATCGACCTCGCGCGGTTCAACGCGCGCCTCGGCGACCGCCACGCGCCGTAGCGGGTCCGCTCGCTTGCGGCGGGCGTCGCGACCGTGCCGTCATGCCGTCAAGGGAAGACGCGGGAAATCCGGCGTTGGTTCTTCGCGTCACAGGAAAACTCTGAGCGCGGCGTAGATCGAGCGCCCCGTGCCGGGGACGGCCACGCCCCAGGGCGGCACCGAGCCGACCGGATTGGCGGTCATCGTCGTACCCTGTCCGAGGTACGCCCCGCCGAGAGGCGGCGTATGGAACGTGTCGAACAGGTTCTCGACGCCGACGTCGATGCGGACCTTCTCCCAGCGATGACTCGCGCGCAGGTTGACGAGGCCGTAACCCGCCGTCGCGACCTCGTTGCGCTCCGCCGATACGGCGCGCTTCGCGGCTGCCGCCACGATCTCGAGCGCGTTGTCCCAGCCGCCGTGCCTGTGCGTCAGCATCAGCTTGCCGTTGAATGGCATGACGTTGTAGAGGTTGTCGCCGGTATCCCGGTTGGTGCCGTTCGTATAGCCGAGCGTGCCGCCCAGCGCGAATTCGCCGAGGCCCGTACGAGTCAGCGGGATCTGTCCGGAGATATCGATGCCGTACAGACGTGCCGACTGGTTGGCGAACTGCAGGTAGACGAACTTGCCGCGACCCGGCGTCTGGCTCGCACAGGCGCCGCCCAGCGTTGCGGGGCATCGCATGGCGTCGATGTAGTCGGTCACCTGTGTGTAGTAGGGCGTCACCTTGAGTTCGCTGCTGCGATCGGCGGCGTGCCAGTCGAGCGTGACCGATGCGCTGTGCGCCGTCTCGGGCGCGAGATCGAGGTTGCCGACGTAGCCGTTGCCGTCGCCGAACCAGTTGACCATCAGCATCTCCATGCCCCGCGTCATCCAGGTGTAGCGCTCGTAGAGGCTGGGGGAGCGCACCTTGCGGGCGAGGCCGAACTCGATGCCGAGACTCGCCGCCGGCACGTACCGGGCGAGCAGCGACGCGTCCCAGTTGTCGTCCAGGCGCTTGCGCTCGCTCGCGTTGAACGCGGGCACGAGCACGTTCGCCGGCGCGGTGGCATTGTTGTACGCCTGCACCGGACCGGTGTCGGTCTCGACGCGCTCGTAGCGAACCCCGGCGAGCGTCATCCAGCGCGAGTCCGGCCGTGCCTCCCATTCCGCGTAAAGCGCGGTGCGATCGCGCCGACCGGCATTGATGTTCCAGAACGCGTTCGGCCACATGCCGCCGCCGGATGCGGGCCACCAGTCGTCGAGCCGATAGCGCTGATACTCGGCACCGATGCGCAACCGGTCGCGCTCGGTGAGATCGATGCCCCCCTTGACGACCACACCCGTGTTCGTGCTCTCGGTATTCATCGGCATCCCCGCCGCGCAGGTCGCGCCGATCGGGGAGCAGGGCGCACCGTCCAGGGCTTCCGCTCCGCCCGAGCCGGCGCCGTACCAGAAGCGCTTGTCCGGACCGAAGTCCATGAAGTGTTCGACCTCCTCGCGATAGACCCGTGCTTCCAGCGTCCCCCAAGCGAACCTTCCCTGATAGCGTAGGTTGAGCCGGCGCTGGATGTTGTCGAGCATGTCCATGCGCTGGTTCGGCCAGAGCTGGTACGGAATGTCTTGATAGCCGATCCTGGCCTCGACGAGCTGGCCGCCGCCGTTGAATGCGATGCCGAGTTCATGGTTGTGGCTCCGGTAGGCGGTCGAGCCGACTTCATCGAGCGGCAGCGTATGGCCGATCCGCCCGGTCACGGTCGACGTCCGGAAATCGCGGCCCGCGTGGTAGTTGTCGCTCTGCGCGGTCGAGCCCGCGTAGTGGATGTTGAACGATTCGGTCGCCAACGTGGCGGCGAGGTTGCCACCGGTGGCGTTCCCGTTGCTCCGGTAGTACCCACCGAGTTCGCCCTTGGTGAGCGTGCCGGTTTCCGGTTCGGCGAACACCGGCGCCGGGGTTTCGGCGACGATCGTGCCGGCGATGCTGTCGCCGCCGACGCTCACCGGCGCGATGCCCGCGAACACCGTCAAGCTGCCGACGTTCGACGGATCGAGATAGGACAGCGCCGGATTCATGTGATTGGGACAGGCGGCGATCAGGTCCATGCCGTCGACCTTGATCCGAATGCGGTCGTCCGCGAGGCCGCGTATCGCCGGCAGGCTCGATAGGCCACCGGCGCCGTACAGACTGACCCCGGGGATGTCGCGCAGCAGGCTCGCCGTGTCGCTGGTCGCTGGCCGCAGCGCCTGGATCGTCTGGGCGCCGACGGTCGATGGATTGGCACCCGTCGTGTCGCGGGATGCGGTCACCTCGACGCTGCCGAGGTCGACGTCGCGGCTCTGGCCGATGGCCGGCAGGGCAATCGCAAGGGTGATCAACAGGGTAAGACGCTTGAAATCGTGGTTCATGGTCGAATGGGTCGAAGAATGAGATGGGTCGACTCGGGCCTCCGACGCTGCGCGTTGCGCGGTCGTTCGCCGGTCGCGTCGAGTGGCCGCGAGGGCAGCGCGGCGCGACGATGACGTGCGACGACCACCGCGCGGTCGGACGCTCGCCGTGCGGAGCGGGGTCAGTTCAGTGGACGACGACGGATCTGCCGGAGACAGTCACGCGTCGCAACGCTTACGCGTGTGCGGGAGGTGCGCGGGGACGCGAAGGTGACCAGACATCCCTCGCTCCCGGTACGGCCACCGCGCTGCGCGGGAGCGGAGCGTCGAGCGGCGCAGCGAACAGGGGATCGCTCGCGCGGCGAGGCAGCGCGGCAGCGCCAGGGTGCGAGCAGCAATGCGGACACCGGTCCGACGAATGCGGCGGTCGGCTGTCGGTGTCGCGCTTCGCGTCGAGCCTGCCGTAGCCGTTCGCCTGGCCGACGTCGATCTTGCTGCTGCCACTTCCCGCCACCGAGCACACGTCGGCGAGAAAACGATCGGTGGTGCCCGACACGAGCGCCCGGCCGACGGCCGGCGCGACCGTGCCGAACAGCATCGCGACCATCGCGAGCCAGGCGACGCAACGGCGTCGAAAGCGAGACATGCCGAATCCGAATCCCATGGGCCGACGA
>JADZAQ010000055.1 GCA_020852555.1 Burkholderiales bacterium | reverse complement strand
CTCTTCTACGATCAGACCAAGATCAAGAACGGGCCGACGACGTACGCCGAGCTGTGGGACGTGACCAAGTTCCCCGGCAAGCGCTCGTTCCGCTCGACGCCCAAGGGCACGCTCGAGATCGCGCTCATGGCCGACGGCGTGCCCGCCGCCGACGTGTACAAGGTGCTCGCCACCCCCGCCGGCCAGCAGCGCGCGTTTGCCAAGCTCGACAAGATCAAGCCGCACATCGTGTGGTGGAAGTCGGGGACGCAGCCGGTGCAACTGGTCGGCAGCGGCGAGGTCGCGTACGCGGTGGGCTTCACCGGCCGCACCGTGCGCGCCAATGCGGAGAACGGCGACAAGTATCCGCTGCTGTGGAAGACGCTCCTCTACTCGGTCGATTCCTGGGCGGTGGTGAAGGGCTCGCCGAACGCGAAGGAAGGCTTCAAGATGATCGACTGGATCACCGATGCGAAGCCGCTCCTGGCCCTTGCCGAGGATTGGGCGGTGTCTCCCGCCAACAAGGAAGCGGCGGCCAATCCGAAGATCGCGGTCAAGAACCCGGGCATGCTGTCGAGCCACGTCGCTGAAGGTCTCTTCATCGACACCGAGTTCTGGGTGCAAAACGGCGAGGATCTCGAGGCCAAGTTCAACGCCTGGGTCGCCAAGTAATTACGCAGCGCCGGCGGCCGCGCGTGGCGATCTCGCGCAACAACCTGCTCGCGGCCGCGCTCATCGCCCCGCTCTTCGCGGTGGTGGTGGCGAGCTTCATCGTGCCGCTCGTCGTCACCCTGTGGACGGCGATCGGCAATCCCGAGGTGCGCGAGACGCTCCCGCGCACCACCGCTGCGCTGCGCGGATGGAACGGTAGCGGCTTGCCGACGGAGGCCGCCTTCGCCGCGGTGGTCGGCGAGCTCGCGCAAGCGCAGGAGGGCCAGTCGATCGGACCGCTCGCCCGCCGCCTCAACTTCGAGGAACCGGGACTGCGCGCACTGCTCCTCAAGACCGCGCGCGCCAAGGACCGCCTGGCGGCGCCGTATCGCGATTCGCTGGTGACCCTCGATGCGCGCTGGGGCGAGCCCTCGCTGTGGCAGCTCATCGCGCGCAATACCGCGGCGCTGACGCCGCTCTACCTCCTGCGCTCGCTCGACCTCACGCTGACCCCGGACGGCAAGATCGCCGCCGCCCCCGCCGACGAGGCGATCTTTCTCGCGCTCTTCGCGCGCACCTTCGTCATCAGCTTCTGGGTGACGGTTCTGTGTGTAGTGATCGGCTATCCCGTCGCGTACACGCTCTCCACGCTGCCGGCGCGCTGGGCCAACGTCGGCATGGCGCTGGTGCTCATCCCTTTCTGGACGTCGATCCTGGTCCGCACCACCGCCTGGTTCATCCTCCTGCAGCGCGAGGGCCCGGTGAATGCGCTGCTCATGGGTCTGGGTGCCGTCGACGCGCCGGTGACGATGATCTTCACCCGCTTCGCGGTGTATGTCGCGATGGTGCACGTGCTGCTGCCGTTCGTCGTGCTGCCGCTCTACAGCGTGATGAAGGGCATCAGCCCGGCGTACCTGCGCGCGGCGGCGTCGCTCGGTGCGCCGCCGTGGAAGCGCTTCGTCCGCGTCTACCTGCCGCTCACCATGCCGGGGGTCGCGGCCGGCGGACTCATGGTGTTCATGCTCGCGGTCGGGTTCTACATCACGCCGATACTCGTCGGCGGCCCCGACGACCAGATGGTGAGCTATTTCATCGCCTTCTTCACCAACCAGACGATCAACTGGGGGATGGCGGCGGCGCTCGCGTGCCTCTTGCTCGCGATGACCGCGATCCTGGTCGTCGTCGCCCGGCTCATCGTGCCGGGCTTCCGCCTGGGCGGCGCGACGGCATGACGCCCGGCGGCGGACTGGCGCTCGGCTTGCGCACGTTCACGGCGATCGTGCTCGTCTTCCTCCTGGCGCCGATCGTCGTCGTCTTTCCGCTATCGCTCTCGTCGGGCGAGCTCCTCACGCTGCCGACACCGGGGTACTCACTGCGCTGGTACGACGACTTCTTCACCAGCAGCAAGTGGCTGCTCGCGACGCGCAACAGCTTCATCGTCGGCATCGCCACGGCGATCCTCGCCACCTTCCTCGGCACGCTCGCGGCGCTCGGCGTCTACCTCGGTCGCTTTCGCGGCAAGGCGGTGCTGGTGGCGATGCTCGCCACGCCGATGGTCGTCCCCGTCGTCGTCACCGCGATCGCGCTGTACTTCGCGTTCTCCTTCGTGGGCCTCAACAACAGCCTCACCGGCCTCATATTGGCGCACACCATCCTGTCGGTGCCGTACGTGCTCATCACCGTGCTGGCGACGCTGCAGACTTTCGATCGCACGCTCCTCAAGGCCGCGGCGACGCTCGGCGCGCCGCCGCCCGCGGCGTTTCGCCGCGTGCTGCTCCCGCTGATCGCGCCGGGCGTGGCCACCGGTGCGCTGTTCGCCTTCGCCACCTCGTTCGACGAGCTGGTGGTCGCCATTTTCGTCGCCGGGCCGCAGCAGTTCACGCTGCCGCGCCAGATGTACGCGGGCCTGCGCGAGTTCCTCTCCCCCACCATCGCGTCGGCGGCGGTGCTCCTCATCGTCTGCTCGCTCGTCCT
>JADZAQ010000054.1 GCA_020852555.1 Burkholderiales bacterium | reverse complement strand
CGAGCCGTTGCTCGCCGGCTCGAAGCGGCTCCGCTACAGCAACCACTTCGTCGCCAGCGGACCGGCGATGCTCGAGGAGGCGTGCAAGCTCGGCCTCGAAGGCATCGTCAGCAAGCGCCAGGACGCGCCGTACGAAGCGACGCGCACGAGGAGCTGGCTCAAGGTCAAGTGCACGAGGCGGCAGGAGTTCGTCATCGGCGGCTTCACCGAGGGACAGGGAAGCCGCAGCGGCTTCGGCGCGCTTTTGGTCGGCTACTACGACGGCAAGGACCTGAAGTACGCAGGCAAGGTGGGGACCGGGTTCAACGACAGCTCGCTCGCGGAGATTCGCAAACTGATGGACGAGGACCGCGCCGACGCGCCGCCGTTCGTGAATCCGCCCACCGGCGCCGAGGGGCGTCGCGCGAAGTGGGTGAAGCCCAAGCTCGTCGGCGAAGTGGCGTTCACCGAATGGACGCGCGACGGCACGCTGCGGCATCCGTCGTTCCAGGGCCTGCGCCTCGACAAGAAGCCGCGCGAGGTGGTGCGCGAGCGGGCCGAGCACGTCGCCGACGATTCGGAACCGGCGGTCGCCTCGTCGCCGAAGCCCGCTAAGGCCCCGAAGCGCACGATGTCTTCGGCGCCGATGCTCGCCGGCGTCGCGATCAGCCATCCGGACAAGGTGCTGTTCCCCGAGATCGGCTTCACCAAGCGCGAGCTCGCCGAGTACTACGAGGTGATCGCGCCGCTGATGCTGCCGCACGTGCAGAAGCGGCCGCTGTCGCTCGTGCGCTGCCCGAACGGCTGGTCGGCGAAGTGCTTCTTCCAGAAGCATGCGAAGGCCGACGTGCCCGAGTGGATCGAGCGCATCGAAGTGCAGGACAGCGCGGGGCCGGCGCTGTACATGATGGCCAACGACGTGAAGTCGCTGGTCACGCTCGCGCAGATGGGCGTGATCGAGGTCCATCCCTGGGGAAGCCGCGAAGGCAAGCTCACGCATCCCGACCGGCTGATCCTCGACATGGATCCCGACGAGGCGCTCGGCTGGGAGGAGGTCAAGACCGCGGCGCTGCTCGCGCGAACGCTCCTCGACGACCTCGGCCTGCGCTCGTTCCTCAAGACCACCGGCGGCAAGGGCCTGCACGTGGTGTTCCCGGTCGCGCCGACGATGGATTGGGACGTCGCGCGCG
Organism: Burkholderiales bacterium; assembly: GCA_020852555.1. GTDB lineage: Bacteria > Pseudomonadota > Gammaproteobacteria > Burkholderiales > Casimicrobiaceae > VBCG01. The sequence continues at coordinate 2,120 of JADZAQ010000054.1, read as the reverse complement.
CGTTCACCGAGCACCTCGCGCTCGTGCTCGCGCACACCTTCCCCGACCGCTTCACTGCAAGGCTCGCGAAGAACCGGCGCGGCGGCAAGGTGTTCATCGACTATCTCCGCAATGCGCACGGCGCCACGGCGATCGCGCCCTACTCGGTCCGCGCGCGCGAAGGCGCGCCGGTGGCCACGCCGGTCGACTGGTCGGTGCTCGAGGCGGACGAGGACATCCGCTTCGCGCACTTCGACGCGCGCTCGGCGGACGCGCTTCTCGCGCGGCCCGATCCGTGGAAGGACCTGCCGAAGGTGCGGCAGACGGTGACCGCGGCGATGCGAAAGCGGGTGGCGCGGTGATGCGGTCGGATGCCGCGGTGCTTCGCCTTACGGCAAAGGGGGGATGAGAGATGAGGGACGAGGGACGAGGGATGAGGGGTGAGAGCGCCCTTTCATGCGTCCTGTGCCTAACTCCTGACTCCTGACTCCTGACTCCTGACTCCTGACTCCTGACTCCTGACTCCTGACTCCTGTCCTCTGATCACCGCTCCGGCTTGATCGCAAGCCGCGTCCGCCATCGCGCCGGCCGCGTCGCATCGGTTGCATACGCACCGCGAAGGCGCCAATCCCGCACGCGGCCGTCGAAATCGCGGTCGCTGTCGGTGAAGGATGCGACCTCGTGCATGTCGAGCACCGGCCCGGCGGCCACGCCCGGTCGCGCACGAAGGTCGATGTTGCCGTCATCGTCTTTCGCGCGCACGAGATCGCGCGACGCCTGCTCATGGTGCGCGACGAAGTTCGCTTCCTGGTGCGCGGCGACGATCGGCGTCGCCGCATACACGAGGTTGGCGACCGCCATGCGCTCGTCGAGCGCATCGCTGGCGGCGATCGAGATGCCCGTGCCCGCCGTGACGATCGTGTTGCCGAACACGTGAACGTCGCGCACACGCCCGTTGTGAGGCTGGATCACCACGCCGGGCCCGGCATCGTTGACGAGCAGGTTCGCATAGAAGGCGATGTTGCCCTCGCCCTGGAACAGCGCTTCGGTCGGGTTCTGGAAGAAGTAGTTGCCGTAGATCTCGTAGCCGTTCGCCGAGCCCGGACCGCTTGCGGGCACGTCGCCGACGAGCAGGTTCGGGCGCGCCATCGTGCCGCGCGAGGCGTTAGCCTGCTTGACGAAGACGTTGTGCCGGATCACCGTGCGCGTCGGTGTCGTGGGGGCGCCGATGCCGGAAGCCCACGGGCGCTGGTGCTTGATCTGCACGTTGTAGCCGCGCGTGTCGCGGACCAGGTTGTGCTCGATCACGCCGGCGACGAAGGGATGGCGTCCGTCCGAATGCCCGAGGTACATGCCCGTGCCGGCGCCGGTGATCGTGCAACGGCGGATCGTCCAGTTCCATGCCGGCGCGCGGTTGGTCGAGATGCCGACGGTGCCCTGCTCGTCGCCGACGCCGCGGATCGTCAATCCGTCGAGCGTCATGTGGTGAGACGGGCCTTGCCCGTTGACGCCGTCGCCGCCGAGATCGCGCCCGTCGATCTCGAAGTTGCGCAGCACGACGTGGCTCGAGTTCGCAATGCGCACGGTGTTGTGCTCCCGCACGCCGAGGAATACCGCCTTGCCGGCTTCCGGCCCGGTGATGGTGATCGGCAACTCGGCCGTACCGTGCAATCCGTAAACGGGCAGGCCCGGCGCGCCGCGCGCGCCCTCGTAGATGCCGGGCGCCAGCCTCAGCGTGTCGCCCGCCTTCAACGCAGCCAGCTTCGCGAGGTAATCGGCGGGGCCGGCGTCGATCACCCGGACGGCCGGGCGCGCGCTGCCCGAGCGCACCGGCCCATCGGCCGCGTGCGCAGCCATGGCGAACGCCAGCAGCAGCATCACGGCGACCGCAGTCGTTCGACGTAAACTCACGGCCAGGAGCCTAGCAAATCGAAAGCGGTTGAATCCATGGCCCGTATCGTCGGCGCGATCGCCACCTCCCACACGCCCACCATCGGCTTCGCCTACGATCGGCACAAGCAGGACGACCCCGTCTGGGCGCCGATCTTCGAGGCCTACCGGCCGATCCGCGCCTGGCTCGAGGCCAGGAAGCCGGATGTGCTGCTGTTCGTCTACAACGATCACGTCACGTCGTTCTTCTT
>JADZAQ010000053.1 GCA_020852555.1 Burkholderiales bacterium | reverse complement strand
ATCTGCCGGCTGTCTTCGCTGGCCATGAACAGCACCGCGTTGGCGACGTCCTGGCCGGTCGTCACGCGCTTGAGCGCCATGTCCTGGACGTACTCGTCGTAGACCTGCTCGACCGTCCAGCCGCGTACCTTCGCCTTGCCCTCGCAGAGCTTCATCATGCGCGGAGTCTCCACGATGCCGGGGCACACGGCATTGACATTGATGTTGTATTTCCCCAGTTCCAGCGCCACGGTGCGCGTGATGCCGCGCACCGCCCACTTCGAGGCGCTGTAGGCGGTGCGCATCGGGTAGCCCCGCAGTCCCGAGGTGCCGCCGATGTTGACGATCTTGCCGCTGCGCTGCGCGATCATCGTCGGCACCACGTACTTGATCGGCAGGAAGGTGCCGATCTCGTTGGCGGTGATCACGTAATCGAATTCCTCGACCTTGATGTCCTGGACCGGCGTCTCGATCGGCCCGGTCACGCCGGCGACGTTGACCAGGATGTCGATGCGCCCGCCGAACGCCTGCAGCGCGGCGGCGACCATCGCCTTCACCTGCGCGTCGTCGGTGACGTCGCAGGCGACGACGTGCGCCTTGCGTCCGAGCGCCCTGATCTTTTGCGCGACTTCCTCCAGCGCCGCCACCTCGCGCGCGCACATGACCAGGTCCGCGCCTTCGCGCGCCAGCGTGGTGGAGATCTCCGCACCCATGCCCTTCGCGGCGCCGGTGACGATGGCCTTCCTGTTTTCGAGTTTCATCGGGCAACTCCCTCTTGAAGTTTGAACCTGCGGCCTACTTGCCGTCTTCGCGCGCCCCGTAGCCGCCGCCGCCGCAACTGTCGACCACGACGAGGTCGCCTTCGCCGAGCCGGACGTTGGCCTTGCCCGGAAGGTCGAACGCGCGTCCTGACTTCTCCACGACCGTGACCCTGAACGGGGCGCCGGGCTCGCCGGATTGCAGGCCGTACGGCGGAATCACCCGCCGCTCGAACATGGACGTCACGGACATGTCCTCGCACAGCACGCGATACTCGCGGTGCAGGCCTTCGCCGCCGCGATGCCTGCCGGCGCCGCCGGAACCCGCGCGCAGGCGCTGGCACTCCACGCGGATCGGATACTCGGCTTCGATCACTTCCGCGGGCGTGTTCATCACGTTCGACATGTGCACGCGGATGACCGGCGCGCCGTCGCGGTCGTGGCGCGCGCCTTCGCCGCCGCCGTGCGTTTCGTACAGGGTCGTCCACACGCCGTCGGCGCGCCGCCCGCCGAACAGCATGAGGCCGGAGGTCGTCGGGCCACCGGCGCTCAGGCGCTCGGGCCCGGTGGACTCGAGCGCCTTGAACACTGCGTCGGCCACACGCTGCGAGGTCTCGTGATTGCCGCCGACCACCGGCTTGTCGAAGCCCGGATCGAGCAGGGAGCCGGGGCGCGTGATGATCTCGAGCGGCCGGTAACAGCCTCCGCTGGGCTGGATATCGGGCCCGAACAGCGCCTTGACCACGTAGAAGACCGACGCCGCGGCGATGAAGGGCGTGGTGTTCACGGGCCCGCGCGCCGCGTCCGCCGTCTCGCTGAAGTCGAAGGTGGCCTCGTCCCCGCTGATCGTCACGCGTACGCGAACGGCGATCGGGTCGCTGCCGGAGCCGTCGTCATCGAGCCAGTCTTCGCCGGTGTACACGCCGTCGGGAATGGCGCGCAGCGCCGCGCGCATCTGCGCTTCGGCGCGATCGTGGATCGCCTCGATCGCGTCGGTCACCGTCTGCGTGCCGTGCTCGGAGAATAGCTGCTGCAGACGCTCCTCGGCGGCGCGCGTGGCCGCCATCTGGGCGAGGATGTCGCCCTCGCGCTCCGCGGCTCCGCGCACGTTGGCGAGCACCATGTCGAGCTTCTCGCGGTCCGGCCCGCCGGCGCCGAAGAGGCGAAACGGCGGGATGCGCACGCCCTCCTGCCAGGCGTCGACGGCGTTGGCCACGTAGCTGCCGGGGATCGCGCCGCCGATGTCCGCCCAATGCGCGAGGCTGACGGCGAAGGCGCGCACGTCACCGTCGACGAATACCGGGCGGATCGCCTTCACGTCGGGCAGGTGATTGCCGCCGACTTCGGGCAGGTTGAGAAACCACACGTCGCCGGGCGCGAGCCGCGCCTTGGGCACGCGCTTCAAGAATTCCGCGACGGTAAAACTCATCACCCCCACGTGCATCGGAATGTCGCGCCCCTGGGCGATCAGCCGGCCGTCGGCGTCGGTAAGGGCGGACGACAGGTCGCCCGCCTCGCGCAGCAGGGGCGAGCGCGCCGAGCGCATCACCACCAACGACATCTCCTCCGCGGTCGCGTTGAGTGCGTTGCGGATGACTTCCAGCGTGACCGGATCGACTGCGGCGCTCACGACCTGCCTCCCGTTTCGATGTGCAGGTGGCCGAATGCGTCGGTGACGAGCGCGGCACCCGGCGGCACGATCACCGTCGACCACGCATCCTCGACGATCGCGGGCCCCGGCAAGCGCTGTCCGGCGTCCAGCTCGGCGCGCGCGTAGCGCGGCGTGGCAACCGCCCCCGCGGCGTCGAAGACGCAGGGGCTGGTCTTGGTCGGCATCGCCCTGGCGCTGCCTGCCGATGCCGGGCGTGGTGCGTCGCTCGCGCGGGCAATCGACGCGCGCTGGCGGATCGCCACGAGCTCCCAGGGCTCGTCGGTGGCGAAGCCGTAGAGCCGCTCGTGCTTGTCGAAGAACGCGCGT
>JADZAQ010000052.1 GCA_020852555.1 Burkholderiales bacterium | reverse complement strand
TTGCTCTGCTGGTCCTGCACGATGTCCATGTTGCCCAGGCCCGAGAAGACGTTGCGGTTCTTCGCTTCCTTGCCGTGCAGCTTGATCTCGAGGCGGAGATCGTTGAGCGAGTCCGCGTTGCGCAGCGCATCCTCGTAGGTGATGAGGCCGGCCTCGTAGAGGTCGAACAGCGACTGGTCGAAGGTCTGCATGCCGAGCTCGCGCGAGCGCTTCATGATGTCCTTGATGCCGCCGACGTCGCCCTTGAAGATCAGGTCGGAGACGAGCGGCGAATTGAGCATCACCTCGACCGCCGGTACGCGGCCGCGGCCGTCGCGGCGCGGGATGAGGCGCTGCGCGACGAAGGCGCGCACGTTGAGCGAGAGGTCCATCAGGAGCTGCGCGCGGCGCTCCTCGGGGAAGAAATTGATGATGCGGTCGAGCGCCTGGTTGGTGCTGTTTGCGTGCAGCGTGGCGAGGCACAGGTGCCCCGTCTCGGCGAAGGAGATCGCGTAATCCATCGTCTCGCGCTCGCGCACCTCGCCGATGAGGATCACGTCGGGCGCCTGGCGCAGCGTGTTCTTGAGCGCGGTCTGCCAGTCGTCGGTGTCCACGCCGACCTCGCGCTGCGTCACGATGCAGTGGATGTGCTCGTGCACGAACTCGATCGGATCCTCGATGGTGATGATGTGGCCGAAACTGTTCTCGTTGCGATAGCCGAGGAGCGACGCCATCGACGTCGATTTTCCGCATCCGGTCGCACCGATGAAGAGCATGATGCCGCGCTTGCTCATGATGACGTCCTTCAGCACCGGCGGCAGCCCGAGCTCCTCGAATTTCGGGATGTGCGTGGTGATCGTGCGCAGCACCATGCCGACGCGGCCCTGCTGCACGAAGGCGTTGACGCGGAAGCGGCCGATGCCCGGCGGACTGATCGCGAAGTTGCACTCGCGCGTCGCCTCGAACTCGGCGGCCTGCTTGTCGTTCATGACGCTGCGGACGAGCTCGATCGTGTGCTGCGGCGTGAGCTGCGTCTTCGATACCGGCGTGATCTTGCCGTCGACCTTGATCGCCGGCGGGAAGCTCGCGGTGATGAAGAGGTCCGAGCCGTTCTGCTTGGTGAGCAGATCGAGGAGCTCGTGGATGAATTTGGTGGCGCGTTCGCGTTCCATGCTTGCTCCTACCTTTCGCACATCGTCCGGCTTCGCCGGCGATGTGCCCCACTTCAGATTCTCGAATGGCTGTCAGCGTCGTCGATTCTTCCAAGAGGTCGCAGCGTCAGCCTTGCGACCTCTTCTGACCTGTCTACAAACTCAGCCCATAAACAGATCTTTATTGACGGCGCGGTTGCGCGCTTCGGCAATGTTGATCTGGTTGCGGCGAACGAGGTCGACGAGGCATTGGTCGAGGGTTTGCATGCCCACCGCTTGCGAGGTCTGGATCGCCGAATACATCTGCGCGACCTTGTTCTCGCGGATCAGGTTGCGGATCGCGGGCGTGCCCATCATGATCTCGTGCGCCGCCACGCGGCCCTGTCCGTCCTTGGTCTTCAAGAGCGTCTGCGAGATCACCGCGACGATCGACTCCGACAGCATCGCGCGCACCATGTCCTTCTCGGCCGCCGGGAACACGTCGATGATGCGGTCGACCGTCTTGGCCGCCGAGCTCGTGTGCAGCGTCCCGAACACCAGGTGCCCCGTCTCGGCGGCGGTGAGCGCCAGGCGGATCGTCTCGAGGTCGCGCATCTCGCCGACCAGGATGTAGTCGGGGTCCTCGCGCAGCGCGCTGCGCAGCGCGTTGGCGAAGGAGAGCGTGTGCGGCCCGACCTCGCGCTGGTTGATGAGGCACTTCTTGGATTCGTGCAGGAACTCGATCGGATCCTCGATCGTGAGCACGTGGCCGTAGGCGTTCTCGTTGACGTGGTTGACCATCGCCGCGAGGGTGGTCGACTTGCCCGAGCCGGTGGGGCCGGTGCACAGGATGAGCCCGCGCGGCCGGTTGGTCATCTCGGCGAAGACCTTGGGCGCGTTCAGCTCCTCGAGCGAGAGCACCTTCGACGGGATCGTGCGCATCACGGCGCCGGCGCCGCGCTGCTGGACGAAGGCGTTGACCCGAAAGCGCGCGAGGTTGGGCACCGCAAAGCTGAAGTCGCACTCGAGATTTTCCTCGTACGCCTTGCGCTGCGCGTCGCTCATGATGTCGTACACCATGGCGTGGACGTCCTCGTGCTCCATCGGCGGCAGGTTGATGCGCCGGATGTCACCGTGCACGCGGATCATCGGCGGCAGCCCCGCCGACAGGTGCAGGTCGGAGGCCTTGTTCTTGACCGCAAAGGCCAGGAGCTCGGTGATGTCCATCTATAATCCTGGGGCGTCGGGTGGCGCGACCTGGCGGGGCATGCAAGTCACATGCCAGTGATGCACCGCACGCGGGTTCGATCGATTATGGGCCACGACGAGAAGACGTGGCAAGCCGTGCTGCAGCGCGTCGTGACCATCACCTCCGGAGCCCGAGCGTGAATGTGACATTCGTTGGCGGCGGCAACATGGCCACCGCACTCATCGGTGGCCTCGTCGCCAAGGGTGCCGCCGCGCGCGACTTCCGGATCGTCGAGCCGGTGGCGGTACAGCAGGAAAAGCTCGCGGCGCGCTTTCCGGGGATCGGGATCTTCACCGAGGCGACCGCCGGCGCGCTGGCCGGCGCCGACCTCGTGGTGCTGGCGGTGAAGCCGCAGCACATGCGCATGGCGGCGCAGGCGCTGGCGCCGCACGTGGCGAGCGTGCCGATCGTGGTGACGATCGCCGCCGGGACGCGCAGCGGCGACCTCGCGCGCTGGCTCGGCGGCTATTCGCGCATCGTGCGCGCGATGCCGAACACGCCGGCGTTGGTCGGCGCCGGGATCACGGGGGTATACGCGCCGGCCAGCGTCGATGCCGCGGGGCGCGCGCTGGCCGCGCGGGTACTCGAAGCGGCAGGCGAGGTCGTCTGGGTCGATGCCGAGGCGATGCTCGATGCGGTGACCGGCGTGTCGGGCAGCGGTCCAGCGTACGTCTTCTATTTCCTCGAAGGGCTGGAGCGCGCCGCGCTGGATCTCGGTTTGCCCGCCGCCGATGCGCGCAAGCTCGCCTACGCCACGTTCGCCGGCGCGATCCGGCTCGCGCAGGCTTCCGAGGCCGGGCCGGAGGTGCTGCGCGCGCAGGTCACGTCGAAGGGCGGCACGACCGAGCGCGGCATCGGCGTCCTCGAGGCGCACGACGTGCAGGCGACGTTCGTCGCCGCGATCAAGGCGGCCGCGGCGCGCGCCACCGAGTTGGGCGACGCACTGGCCAAGGATGTCTGACGATGGGCCAGCAGATCGCCCGCTACCTCATCGACGTCGTCTTCGGCCTCTTCACGTACGCGCTGCTGCTGCGCTTCGTGATGCAGGTGATGCGCGCACCGTTCCGCAATCCGGTCGGGCAGGCGGTGATCGCGCTCACCGACTGGATCGTGAAGCCGCTGCGCCGGGTGCTCCCCGGGGTCAAGGGCGTGGATTGGGCGAGCCTCGTCGCGACTTTCGTACTGCAGTTCCTGTGGCTCTTGGCCTACGCGCTGGTCTTCGGTGGCTTCAGCCTGGCCGGGGTGGGGATCCCGTTTCTGCTCCTCGCCACCGTCGTGGCGCTGGTGCGCGCCGTGCTGTGGCTCGCGGTGATCGTCGTCTTCGTGCATGCGATCCTGTCGTGGATCGCGCCCGACGGTCCGCTGTCGGGGCTGCTCAATGCGCTCTCGTTTCCGCTGCTGCGCCCCGTGCGCCGCATCCTGCCGCCGATCGGCGGCACGCTCGACCTCTCGCCGCTGGTGGTGATCGTGATCGCCCAGTTGCTGCTCATGATGCTCCCGCACGCCGAGGCGTCGCTCACCGCGATGTTCCTTGGGCTGGGCGGGCGGTGAGCGCGTCCACCGGATCCCGCTCGTAGCGCCCGCGAGCGCCCCGGCGCCAGGCGATGCACATGCGTGTCGATCGTCCGCCCATCCCTGCCGCCGTCACGCTCACCCTGCACGCCCAGCCGGGCGCGACCCGCACCGAGTACGCGGGTCCGTACGGTGACGCGCACAAGATCCGGCTGGCGGCACCGCCGGTGGACGGGCGCGCCAACGAGGCGTTGATCGCGTTTCTGGCCGAGGCGTTCGGCGTGCGCCCGCGCGACGTCGCGATCGTCGGCGGCGCCGCTGCCCGTCGCAAGATCGTGCGGATCAGCGCGCCGGCGCAGCGTCCGCCGTGGCTTTGACGGTGTTGGCGAGCCGCACGAAGTCGGCGACGGCGAGCGCTTCGCCGCGCGAGCCGGGATCGATGCCGGCGGCGATCATCGTTTCCGGCGCGCACAACGACGCGAGTGCGTTGCGCAGCGTCTTGCGCCGCTGCGCGAATGCCGCCGCCACGACCCGCGCAAAGAGCGGACGATCGGCGATGGCCGGTGCGTCGCGAGCCAGCGGGACAAGCCGGGCCACCGCGGACTCGACCTTGGGTACCGGCCGGAACGCGCCGGCCGGAACGAGGAAGAGCCGGTCGATGCGGAACACGACCTGCAGCATCACGGAGAGGCGTCCGTAGTCGGCGGTGCCGGGCCGCGCGACCATGCGCGCGACGACTTCCTTCTGCAGCATCACGTGGACGTCGCGCAGTCGCGCGGCGTGATCGGCGAGGCGGAAGAGGAGCGGCGAGCTGATGTTGTACGGCAGGTTGCCGACCACGCGCAGGTCGTCGCCCAGGGCGGCGTAATCGAAGTCGAGCGCGTCGGCCTCGTGCAGTGCCAGCACATCCGGACTGAATCGCTCGCGCAGGCGGGCGGCGAGGTCACGATCGATCTCGATCGCGGTGACATCGCCGGCACGCTCGACGAGTGCATCGGTGAGTGCGGCAAGCCCCGGGCCGATCTCGACGATGCGCTCGCCGGGCCGTGGATCCACCGCCTCGACGATGCGCCGCACGTAGTGCGGGTCGGCGAGGAAATTCTGTCCGAAGCGCTTGCGGGCGCGATGGCCGTGCATGGTGCGCGCGCCGCTCACGCCTCCGGCGCGCCGGCAGCCTGGCGCTGCGCGAGGTCGAGTGCCAGCTCGGTCGCGGCGAACAGGCTGCCCGGGTCGGCCGTTGCCGCCCGCGCGGGATCGGCGGCGAGGTCGAGCGCCGTGCCGTGATCGACGGAGGTGCGCACGAACGGCAACCCCAGCGTGACGTTCACTCCATGGCCGAAGCTCGCCGCCTTCAGCACCGGCAGGCCCTGGTCGTGGTACATCGCGACGATCGCATCGTACCGGCGCGCGTGCTCGGGCACGAAGATGGTGTCGGCCGGGAAGGGCCCCACAAAGGCAGCGTCGGCGTGCCGCATCGCGGCGGCGACGGCAGGCGTGATGATGTCGATCTCCTCGCGGCCAAGATGGCCGCCTTCGCCCGCGTGCGGATTGAGACCGCACACCGCGATGCGCGGCCGGACGATGCCGAAGCGGCGAGTGAGCTCGCGCGCGACGATGGTGAGCGTGTCGCGCACCGCGTCGTGCGTGATCGCCGGCGGCACGTCGGCGAGCGCGAGGTGCGTCGTCACCAGCGCCACGCGCAGCGGCGCCTCGGCAGCGCCACCCACCAGCATCATCACCACGCGCGGCGTGTGCGTCGCTTCGGCGAAATATTCGGTGTGCCCGGTGAACGCGATACCGGCGTCGAGCAGCACGCTCTTCTGGATCGGCGCGGTGACGAGCGCCGCGAAGGCGCCGGTGGCGCAGGCGTCGGCGGCGTCGCGCAAGGTGGCGAGGACCGCCGCCGCGTTGGTGGGGTCGGGGTGTCCGGGTGTTGCCGGCACGGTGAGCGGGTGGTGCCAGACTTCGACCACGCCGCCGTGCGGCGCGTAGGACGCCGGGTCGTACTCCGCGTAGCGCGGGGCGAGGCCGATGCGCGCCGCGCGTGCCTCGAGCAGGTCGCGGTCGCCGAGCACCACGAGGCGTGCCGGATAGTGGCGCTGGCCGTGGCGCACCGCGAGCATCGCGCAGATCTCGGGGCCGATGCCGGCGGGCTCGCCGGCGGTGATCGCGAGTGTGGGTTCCATGGGTCAGAGCGGCTGCACGTCGACGCCGGCCGCGTCGCCGAACACCTCGATCTGCACGTTCGCCGCTGCGTGGATCGCGTGCGTGCCGTCGGCGGCGGCGCGCGCCGCCACCTGCGCGTAGCCGGTGAGCGGCGCCGCGGGCTTGCCGAAGATCCACGCGCGCTCGAGTGGCGCCGCGGCGTCGATCTCGCCGGTGTGCTGGACGGTGCGTCCCAACGGAAGCAGATACCCCTCGCGGCCGAAGACCGGGAACTGGTCGGGTTTGGCGCGATAGCGCAGCACCTGCCGGCCGGGAAGGCGCTGGCGCGTATTGAGGTCGAACCACGCGCCCGGCGGCAGCGCGACCTCGACTTCACCGCCGGGACGTACGATGGGGGCCACGAGCAGCGCTTCGCCGCACATGAACTGCGTCTCGTACGCGCGCAGCAACGGATACTGGGGAAACACGAGCGGCATCGCCCGCATGAGCGGCAGCCCCGTCGCGCTCGCCGCCGCGGCGCTTGCTTCGAGATACGGCACGAGGCGATAGCGGAACGCGAGCCACTTGCGGCAGATCGCTTCGATCTCGGCGCCGAAGGCCCACGGCTCGCGGTCGGGTGCGCGCGGCAGACGCAGGTGCGAGGCGAACACCGCCACCTGCAACCAGCGCGCGTAGAGCTCGCCGGCGATGCCGTCACCGTAGTCGCCGCCGACGTCGATGCCGGCCAGTGCGCCGCCGGACAGGCCCCACGACAAGGCGCCCCGCAGCGTCGCGGCGAGGCCTTCCCAGTCGCTTTGCGCCGCACCGGTCGAGCCGACTGCGTGGCGCATGCTGCCGGTCCAGCCGCTGCGACTCCAGACGAGGGGGGGCGCGTCATCCGGGGCCGAGAACTTCGCCGTCGCTTCGAAGACGCAGCGGTCGAGGAGCAGCGGATACGCGTTGTGCAGGCGGCGGCCCCAGTCGCCGTTGTGCGCGACCGCGTCGTCCGGGACGTGCTCGCCGCCCGTATTGTCGATCGCGGCGGCGCCGTTGGCGAAGAGCGTCTCGTGCGCGTCGCGCCACCACGCATAGGCGTCGGCGTGGGTGAAATCGAAGAGTCCCACCTCGGTCGCGGCATCGCGCTCGCCGCTGCGCCACGCCGCGGCGTACGGTGCCCCGTGCGCATTGCGCAGGAGGAATCCGCGCTGCGCGAGCTCGTTGAAGCCGTGCGAGTGCGCCGGAATGTACGGGTGCTCGCGCACGCAGGTACGCAAGCCCAGCGCGCGCAGTTGCGCGAGGGCCGCGGCCGGGTTGCGCGCGGCGGCGTCGGTGTCGTCGCCGCTCGGGGTCGGGGCGAGTGCCGCGGCCTGTACGACGACGACATCACAGGGCACTCGGCGTTCGCGCAGGCGCCGCGCGGTGTCGAGTGCCGCCTGGGTGGTGTCGTGCGCGCCGGCGGCCCATAGTCCCAAGCTCCAGCGCGGGAGCGGTGGCGCGCGTCCGACGAGCGCCGTGAAGGCAGCGAGGAGTTCGCCTGGAGTGTCCGCCGCGAAGAGCACGAGGTCGAGCGCCTCGTCGTCGACGACGACGGCGTAGTTGCGGTGCGACCAGTCGGGGTGACCCACACCGTGCGTGACCATGCCGGGCGTGTGCACGAACACGCCCCAGACGCCCTGCTGGCCGGCGACCGGCGACCACGCGAAGGGCACGTTGCGGTAGCTCTGCCCGGTGTTGACGCTCTGCGCATCCTCGACCTGCGAGTGGACGAGCTCGCCGCGCTTGTCGAGCGCGCCGAACTTCTCGCCGAGCCCGTAGACCGGCGCCCCCGAGGCGAGCGCGAAGGCGGCGGACCACAGGCCACCCCGGGGGGCGCGGCCCACGGCCGGCAGCCGCGTACCGCCGCCGGGAAGCCGATCGGTCGTCGATTCGAGGAGCGTTTGTCCCTTCCACGCGAGGCGCAGGACACACGGCGAGCCGCCGAGCGTGAGTTCCGCGTCGTCGTTGGCGAGGGACCACGTCGCCACATCGCGCTGCGCGGTGGAGAAGGCGCGCGGGCGACCGACCAGGAGTCCGTAATCGGGGCGCGCGCGTGGTCCGACCCGCAGGCGGAACGCACCGCCCGCATAGGCGGTCACTTCGAGGATGTCGCCGGTCGAGGTGGCAAACGATGCCGATGCGCTCGTTGCATCGACGCTACCCTCGATGCCGAGGCGCGCGAACGCGGAGGCGTCGAACAGCACGCGCTCAACCAGCGAACACGGGCTCGGGCAGGCCGGGGGTGTCGACCTGCATCGCGAAGATGCCACCCGATTGCGGGAGTCGCGCGAGCTCATCGTCCGGGCGGTCGCGGCGCGCCGTCGTCACGTACAGCGTGCGCAGATCGGGGCCGCCGAACGCGCACATGGTGGGGCACATCGCGGGGATCGGATATTCGGCGAGCGTGTGACCCGAGGGAGCGATCTTCACGACCTTGCCGCCGCGGAAGAACGCGATCCAGTAGTTGCCGTCGCTGTCGACCGCGGCTCCGTCGGGGCGGTCGTTGTCGCCGTGCCAGCGCGCAAGGCAGCGCGGATTCGTCGGCAGGCCGACCCGAACGTCGTAGTCGAACGCGCGCACCTCGTGCGTCGGCGTGTCGGCATGGTACATGGTGCGACCGTCGGGGCTCCAGGCGAGGCCGTTGCTGACCGTCATGTCGCCCACGACGCGCACGAAACGACCATCGGCGTCGACTCGATAGAGCGCGGCGCTCGGTGCGTCACGCTTCTCGTTCATCGTGCCCACGAAGAAGCGCCCGGCGGGATCGCAGCGCCCGTCGTTGAAGCGGTGATGCTCGGGGTCGTACGGCGCGTCGATGATGCGCCGATCGAGTGCGCCGTCGGCGCGCGCGAGCCAGATCCCGTCGCGCAGCGCGACGAGGAAGCCATGGGGGCGGCGCAGCGCGAACGCGCCGATCGTGGCCGGCATCGGCATCGCCTCGTTGCGGCCGGTCGCCGGATCGAAGCGATTGAGCGACGGTGCGTGGATGTCGATCCAGAACAGCGCGGCATCGCGCGCCGACCAGATCGGACATTCGCCGAGTCTGGCCTTGATGTCGAGAACGCAGCGGAACGAGGTTGACATGAGCGGGGGGAGGGCGGTTGCAGGAGCAGCGACCACGACTGCCGTGCCATTCTACGCGGCGGCTGTGCCGGCGTCATGGCGTCACCCCGCCTGCGTCAATGCGCGATCATGAGGCCGAGCGCGCTTGCCACCAGCAGGATGCCCACGCCACGCCGGAACGCTTGCGGATCGAGGCGATCGTGGAAGCGGTCGCCGACGTAGGTGCCGAACGCGACCGGCAGGAGCGCACCGCCGATGAGTACGAAGTCCTGCACGCGGAACACGCCGCTCGCGAGATACGCCGCGGTGCGCATGAGCCCCAGCACCAGCAGCGTTGTGGACACCGTCACGCGGAACACGCTCTTCGGGAGTTTCTGCGCATCGAGATAGGTGACGTAGATCGGACCCGCGAGCCCGCCGAACACCGTCGCGACGAACGCGCCGATCGTCGCCACGGGATGCGCGACCCAGCGCGGCAGGGTGAGCGTGCGCCCGACCAGGCGTTCGCCGAAGATGCTGTAGAAGGCGTAGAGCAGCACGTAGACGCCGAGCCAGCGCGCGAGCGCTGCCGGATCGACCGCCTTGAAGGCGAGCACGCCCAGGCCGACCCCGAGGATCGAGCCCGGCACGAAGATGGCAAGCCGCTTCCAGTCGATGAGCAGCCAATCGCGCACCGCCTGCTGCGCCGAGACGACGAGGCCCAGGATCGTGATCACCGGGGCGACGGTCGACAGCGGCAGCACGAAAGTGAGGAGTGGTGCGGCCACCACGCCGGAGCCGAATCCCGCGGCGCCGCGTACCCCGTAGCCCAGGGCAAGCGCAGCGGCGCACCACAGGCTCTCGAGTGGCGAGAGCGGCCAGGCGAAGGCGAGCGACATGCCGCATCGTAACGCGAGGAGGCGCATCCCCCGGCCGCTATAATCGACAGCCGGGGAGCAGCCGTGCCGGTGACTGAAGCGCCGACGTTCGGAGCGGCGCCGGCGCGTCCCGCCCATGCCATGCGCCACATCGTCGCATCCCGTGATTTTCGCGAAGGCTTCGTCGAGATGCTGCCGGTGGCCATCAGCCTGCTCCCGTTCGGCGCGGTCTGCGGTGTCGGCGCGGCGGCGGCCGGCGCGGGCTGGCTCGGCTCGCTCGGACTCTCCGCGCTCGTCTTCTCGGGGAGCGCCCAGATCGTCGCCACTCAGTTGCTCGTCGTCGATGCGCCGCTCGCGGTGATCGTGTTGACGGCGGCGGTCCTCGGCCTGCGGCTGCTCATGTACAGCGCGGCGATGGCGCCGCTCGTGCGGCCGTTGTCGCGGCGCTGGCAGCGCGCGATCGCCTTCGCGCTCTCCGACCAGCTCTTCGCCGCTGCCGTCACCCGCTTCGCGCGCGACGACGATCGGCTGGGCGCGGCGCGGCACTTCGCGGGCTGCGGCGCCTGCCTGTGGATCACCTGGCAGGCGGCGTGCATGGCCGGCTTCCTCGCGGGCAACGTCATTCCCGCGGCGTGGTCGCTCGACTTCGCGGTGCCGCTGTGCTTCCTCGCACTGGTCGCCCCGCTCTTCCGCGACGCGCCAGCGGTGCTGGCCGCGGTCGCGGCCGGCATCGCCGTGCTCGCGCTCGCGCACCTGCCGATGAAGCTCGACCTCATCGCCGCCGGCCTCATCGGCATCGCCATGGGAACGGCGGCCGACCTGGCGAGGGATCGATGGACGCGACGCTGAAGCTCGCCGCGGTGATTGTCGCGCTGGGCGCGCTCAACTACCTCTCGCGGCTGTCGTTCATCGCCTTCTTCGCGCAGCGGTCGATGCCGCCGCTCCTCGCCCGAGCGCTCAAGTACGTCCCCGCGGCGATGCTCACCGCGCTCATCGTGCCGATGATCGTGGACGTGAAGCCGGACGGCGCCGACTTCGCCTCACCCAAGGTGCCGGCCGCGGCACTCGCCGGGATCGTCGCCTTCGGAACCCGCAGCGTGCTCGCCACGCTGGGTGCGGGAATGGGCGCGCTGTGGCTGCTGCAGTGGGCACGCGCCTGAAGCGATTCCCACGCTCGCTGTTTCGAGAGGCGCGCACCGTCAGCGGCTCGGGACGGACCGCGGTCGCCGACATGGGCTAACATCCTCCTTCGTTTCACGGGACGCCACACATGCGCTTCGAAGGCACCGATTCGTACGTCGCCACCGACGACCTCAAACTCGCGGTCAACGCCGCGATCGCGCTCGAGCGGCCGCTCCTCATCAAGGGCGAGCCGGGGACCGGCAAGACGCTGCTCGCGGAGGAGGTCGCGCGCGCGCTCGGCCGGCCGCTCCTGCAGTGGCACATCAAGTCGACCACCAAGGCGCAGCAAGGTCTCTACGAGTACGACGCCGTCTCGCGGCTGCGCGACTCGCAACTGGGCGACGCGCACGTCGCCGACATCGCGCACTACATCAAGCACGGCGTGCTGTGGGAGGCGTTCACGAGCGAGACGCCGGCGGTGGTGCTGATCGACGAGATCGACAAGGCCGACATCGAGTTCCCCAACGACCTCCTGCGCGAACTCGACCGCATGGAGTTCCACGTCTACGAGACGCAGGAGACCGTCGCGGCGAAGCACCGGCCGCTGGTGGTGATCACCTCCAACAACGAGAAGGAGCTGCCCGACGCCTTCCTGCGCCGCTGCTTCTTCCACTACATCCGCTTCCCCGACCGCGAGACGATGGAGCGGATCGTCGACGTCCACTTCCCGGACTTGAAGAAGACGCTGCTCGCCGAGGCGCTCGAGGTCTTCTTCAACCTGCGCGACGTGCCGGGCTTGAAGAAGAAGCCGTCGACCTCCGAGCTCCTCGACTGGTTGAAGCTGCTCCTTGCCGAGGACATCCCGATGGAGGCGCTGCGCACCACCGACAAGAAGCTCCTCATCCCGCCGCTGCACGGGGCGCTCCTCAAGAACGAGCAGGACGTGCACCTCTTCGAGCGCGTGGCCTTCATGGCACGCAGCGCCGGGCGATGACCCGCTTCATCGAGCCCATCACGCTGCGCGGCGCGCACGCCACCCTCGAGCCGCTGGCGCACGAGCACGCGTCCGCGCTGCGCGCCGCCGCGGCCGACGGCGAGCTCTGGCGCCTGTGGTACACCTCGGTCCCGGCACCGGGCCGCGAGGATGCCTACGTCGCCGCCGCACTCGCCATGCGCGAGCACGAGCATGCGCTGCCGTTCGTCGTGCGCCACAATGCGTACGGCGAGGTCGTCGGCAGCACCCGCTACTTCCACGTCGATCCGCCGAACCGGCGGCTCGAGATCGGCCACACGTGGTACGCGCAGCGCGTGCAGCGCACCGCCGTCAACACCGAGTGCAAGCTGCTGCTGCTCACGCACGCCTTCGAGACGCTGCGCTGCATCGCGGTCGAGTTCCGCACGCACTGGTTCAACTTCGCCTCGCGCGCCGCGATCGAGCGGCTGGGCGCCAAGCAGGACGGCGTGCTGCGCAATCACCAGGTCATGGCCGACGGCAGCCGGCGCGACACCGTGGTCTTCTCGATCGTCGACGCCGAGTGGCCCGCGGTGCGCGCGCACCTGCGCCACCGACTGGACAGGGCGCGGCCCGCGGGATGACCCGGTCGCAGAAGTCTTTTCTCGTGCGCGGGCGGCAGCCCGAGCCGGCGCGATACGGGTGACGCATGCTCACCGGCTTCTTCCTCCACCTCAAGGCGCACAAGCTCCCGGTCTCGACCCGCGAGCTGCTGACGCTCCTCGAAGCGCTGCAAGCGCGCGTGGTGTCGCTGTCGATCGACGACTTCTACACGCTCGCGCGCATCTGCCTCGTCAAGGACGAGCAGCACTTCGACCGCTTCGATGTCGCCTTCGCCTCGTACTTCAAGGGCGTGGATGCGCTCTTCGACGTGCGCGGCGAGATTCCCGAAGCGTGGCTGCGCAAGGAGTTCGTGCGCCTTCTCTCCGACGAGGACAAGAAGCGCGTCGAGGCGCTGGGCGGCTGGGACAAGCTGATGGAGACGCTGAAGCAGCGGCTCGCCGAGCAGAAGGGCCGCCACCAGGGCGGCAACAAGTGGATCGGCACCGGCGGCACCAGTCCCTTCGGCGCCTACGGCTACAACCCCGAAGGGATCCGCATCGGGCAGGAGGGCGGCGGCGCACGCCGCGCGGTCAAGGTCTGGGACGAGCGCAGCTTTCGCAATCTCGACAGCGACGTCGAGCTCAACACCCGCAACGTCAAGGTGGCGCTGCGGCGCCTGCGCCGCTTCGCGCGCGAGGGTGTGCCCGACGAGCTCGACCTGCCGGGCACCATCGAGGGCACCGCGCGCAACGCGGGCTACCTCGACGTGCGCATGCAGCCCGAGCGGCGCAATCGCGTCAAGGTGCTGCTCTTTCTCGACGTCGGCGGTTCGATGGATCCGCACGTGCGTCTCACCGAGGAGCTCTTCTCGGCGGCCAAGGCGGAGTTCCGCCACCTCACGCATTTCTATTTCCACAACTGCGTCTACGACCACGTGTGGCGCGACAACGGTCGCCGCCGCAACGAGCGCTTCTCGACACTCGAGCTATTGCGCACCTACGGGCCGGACTGGAAGGCGATCTTCGTCGGCGATGCCGCGATGAGCCCCTACGAATTGACGCAGGCCGGCGGCAGCGTCGAGTACATGAACGACGAGGCGGGCATCGTCTGGCTCACCCGCATCTTCGAGCATTTCCGGCGCGTCGCGTGGTGGAATCCCGAGCCCGAGCGCGCGTGGGAGTACACGCGCTCGACCCAGGTCATCCTGCGCCAACTGGGGCCGCGGATGTTTCCGCTGACGCTGGGCGGCATCAGCCGCGGGATCGAGGTGCTGCGGCACTGACCGCGGCGACGAGCGCGACGGTGGCGTCATAACCGCGTCGCGCACGTTCGATGGGCGTCGAGCGCGCGGCGAGACTGTGCACCGGCGCCTCCAGGCTCAGTGGAAGATTCGGAGGCAGCGCGCTCAACATGCCGACGAGGTCGAGATTTCCCTCGCCGGGGAACGCCCGCTCGTGACGCGCCTGGTGGATCATCGTCTCGAAATCCTCGGGCCGCGGACCCGAGGCATCACAGATCTGCACATAGTCGATGAGCGCGTGCGATACCCGAGCGAGATCGGCGGGCGTCGCCTTCGAGCGGTCGACGTGGATCGGGTCGATCATCACGCGCGCACCCGGATGTGCGCAGCGGGTGACGATGTCCACCGCCGTATCGAGTGTGCGCACGCCCGACCATGGCGTCGCCTCGAGATGCATGACGATTCCATACCGCTGGCCGAGTTCGCAGAGCCGACGAAGCAGGGCCGCGGTTCGGTCGGGGTCCGGATCGTCGCCATTGACGACGGCGTTGTGCGCGCCGAGGACCGCCGCAGTTTCGAGCACCGGCTCGAATGCGGCGACGTCGACACCCGCTTTCAGCCGGAAGACGCCGAAGTCGAACACCGCGACACCGTGATCGTGCATCCGCGCGAGTGTCTCTCGCCGCATCGGCGTGTCGCCGATCATCGGGTGCTGCCGCTCCCCGGGCGGAGCGGCGGGATTGAGGCGCAGCCCGACGTGCGTGAAGCCGGCGTCGTGGGCGACGGCGACGAGCTCTGGCGGCGTCAGCTCGAAGAGGGTCAGATGATCGAGCGAAATGAGCGGCATGGGAGCGGTGGTGTGTGGCAACGCGCAGGCGGCGTCATGCGCGGGACCAGGTCGACGTGACCGTGTGCCGCGAAGCGCGTCGCGCTTCGTGGTCAGCTCGGCGCGGGTGAGCGGGGCACGCCGGGAATCATGGCGAGAATGTGATCTCCGAGCCCGCCGTCGAGACGCCAGTCGATGCCGGTGACGTATCCGGCATCCGGTCCGGCGAGATGTGCCACGGCACGGGCGACGTCGTCGGGCGTTCCGATGCGTCCGAGCGGTACCACCTCCTCGCGACGGCGCAGGAATGCCTCGTTGCGATAGATGGGCTCGGTGAGCGGCGTGCGGATCAGCCCTGGCGAAACGGTATTGACGCGAATGCCGTCGGCTGCCCATTCCTGCGCAAGCTGCCGACAGAGCATGCCAAGCGCGGCTTTCGCCGGCGAATACGCACCGAGCCCCGGAAACGGGTAGAGCGAGGCCACCGACGCGATCGCGACGATCGCGCCCCGGCTTTGCGCCAGCGCCGCGCGGGCGCCGCGGGCCAGCAGCCACGTGGCGCGCACGTCGATCGCGAAGACCGTGTCCCAGTCGGCGACATCAAGCATGGCGAGCGGCGCGCCGCGCACGATCCCCGCATTCGAGACGAGGACATCGAGGCCGTCGCAGCATTCGACGGCTTCTGCTGCGAGGCGGGCGCAGGCTGCTGCATCGGCAAGATCGGCATGCATCGGGTGCGCATCGATGCCCTGCGCGGTCAATTCGGCGACCAGCTCGTCGAGCGCGCCGCCCGGCTTCGATGCTGCGGCAGCGAGGACGAGCCGCTGGCCGCGTGCTTGCGCGGCGCGGTTGAGTTCGAGGCACGTCGCGCGGCCGATACCGCCGGTGGCGCCGGTGACGAGGGCCTTCATGGTTGATGCACGGTTTGTGATGGCCATCGGCTCATCCCTTGTATCCGAATATGCGGGGCAGCCACAGCGTCGTATCTGGAACGTAAGTGATGACGAACAGCGCCACGATCAGCACCGCGATGAATGGAACGGCCTCGCGAACGATCACTCGCAGCGGCTGTCGTGTGAAGTTGGAGACGATGAACAGCAGCAGGCCGTAGGGCGGCGTGATCAGCCCGATCATGAGGTTCACGACGACGACCAGTCCGAAGTGGACCATATCGATGCCCAACGCCTTTGCCGCAGGGATGAGGATCGGCACGATGACGAGCAGGATCGTGCTGGCGTCGAGGAGGCATCCCAGGATCAGCAGCAAGATGTTGACCACGAGAAGGAACGCGAACGGCGACAGGTGATATCCCGCTAGCATCGCGTTGAGTGCGTTCGGCAGATCCTCGCGCGTGACGACGTAATTGAACACCAGCGCCCCGGCGATCAGCATGCCGACCGCCGCCGATGAGCGTGCGCTCGACAGCAGGCACTCGAACGTCTGGCGCAGCGTGATCGAGCGATAGATCACGACCGAGATCAGGTATGCGTAAAGTGCGGCAAGTGCTGCGGCCTCCGTTGGCGTCATTACGCCGGCGTAGATGCCACCAAGCAGGACGACCGGCATCAACAGTGCCGGTATCGCCTTGAAGGCGATTTTCGGGAACTCGCGCAGCGGGATCGGTTCTTCCACCGGAAAATCCCGGGTGCGCGCGAGAATCGCGTTCATGATCATCAGCACGACCCCCATGATGAGACCGGGTATCACGCCTCCCAGGAACAGGTAGCCGACCGACGCATCGGAGACGAGCGCGTACAGGACGAGTGGGATCGACGGAGGGATGATCGGACCGATCGTTGCGGCCGCTGCGGTCAACGCACCCGCGTAGCCGGGCGTGTATTTGCCGTCGCGCGTCATCAGGTTGATGATCAGCTTGCCGAGGCCGGCAGCGTCCGCCACCGCCGACCCCGACATGCCGGACAAGATGATGTTGGCGACCACGTTGACGTGCCCGAGCCCACCGCGGAAGCGACCCACGAGCGCGTGACAGAACCTGAGCAGTTGGTCGGACAGCGACCCGGCGTTCATGAGGTCCGCGGCGAGGATAAACAGCGGAATCGCGAGCAGCGTGTACCCGTTGAAGAGCCCCTGCAGCAGTTGCTCCGCGGCGATCCCCATGTCCTGCCCCGTGATCAGCAGGTACACGACCGACGCCGAAATCATCGACAGGCCGATCGGGAGTCCGAGCAGCGACAGTCCGACGATCACGTAGATCGTGATCGCAAAAGGGCTGAGGAGGCTTATCACTCGGTTTCCAGGGGGATGGCCGGCCGCGACTCCTGATCGCGACCGCGTATCGCGTTCCAGAAGATGACGACGTGGCGAACGATCATCGCCATCACGAATATGATGTAGATGGAGAATACGAGGTCGTAGCGGATATGCATCGCCGCCGTCGCCTCGATCTTCATGAACGTCACGTACTTCCACACTGCCGGGAGGCTGACGACGAAGATCGCGACCAGCGCGGTGCTAGTGACGATATCGAACACGCGGCGCGTCGTCGGTCGCACCACGGTATAGATGATGTCGAACCTGATGTTGTCCCCTTCGCGCGTGCAGAACGACGTGGCCCACAGGATCGCCCAGATGCCCATGATCACCGACAGCTCGTCGGCCCAGCTCACCGGTGCGTTGAACACGTAGCGCGCCCCGACCTGGACAATGAACGAAATGAACATCGTGCCCATGAGCAGCGCAGCGACGATATCGGCAATGCGCTGCAGCCGGCCCAGCAATCCGGACATCTCACTCTCCCATTAGCCGCGCGGGCACACACACCGGTCCACAGGGCGCCAATAGCCGCTCGCCGTGCGGACCGGTCGCGGAACCCGGTGGTTCAAAGCGCCTCGATCTTCTCGATCATCCCTGGAGTCCAGTCTTTCATGTACTTCGACTTCTTCGTCTTCTCGAGGGCGAATTTCTGGAATGCCGCGAGATCGGGGGTGTAGACGTCGAGCCCCTGGCTTTTGAAGAACGCCGCCAGTTCGCTCTCCTCGGCCGCGAACTGTGTCGAGACCGTCGCGCTGTAGTCTGTGGACGCAGCCTGAAGCTTGGTCTGCTGGGCCGGCGTCAGCGAATCCCACTTCTTCTTCGCGATCGAGAAAAGGTTGCAGTTGATCAGGTGTCCAGTCAGCACGTACTGCGAGAGGACTTCGTAGAATTTCATCGTCTTGGTCAGCGGCATCGGATTGTCCTGCGCGTCGATCGCTCCGGTCTGGAGCGCGGCGTACACCTCGCTGAAAGCAACGGGCGTGGGATTGGCGCCGAGGCACTCGCCGAGGAACTGCCAACCCTCGCCCGCTGGCATCCGCAGGCGGATGCCAGCCATGTCGGCAGGCGTATTGATCTTCTTCTTGATCCGTAGGCTGACGTGCCGCGTTCCGATGTAGTGCACCGACAGGATCTTGATGCCGATGTCCTCGGCCATCTTGAAGAGTTGCTTGCCGACGTCGCTGTTCCACACCTTGAACATGTGGTCCTTGTCGCGAAATACGTACGCGTTTCCGACGATGCCCCAGGCTGGGATCTGCCGCTGGAAATCGGGTATCGACAGCGCGCTCATGTCGAGATTGCCGCGCTGCATGGCCAGCAACTCGGTACCTTGCTTGAATAGCGTCGAGTTGAAGTACGGCTTCAGGTCGAACTCGCCGGCGATGGCGGGAGCGAAGCGATCCATCATTACTTTGGCGCGGATATCCTCGTTCGACGCGCTCTCGCAATAGAGGAGCGGGATCTTCGTCTGGGCAAATGCCGCAGGGCAGAAAGCGGCAGTGGCGAGTGTTACTTGCGTCTTGAGGAAATTGCGACGGCCGATTTGGATGGGCATGGGATTACTCCTCGTAGATATGGTCGAGCTTACGCCGCAGGTCGAGGAGTACGCCGAACCATAATGGTGGGAAGCGATGCTTTGCGCAGTGGCTGGTTCAACATGCATCGCACGGTAGCACGAGACTGAGACGCCGAGCCGCCTCGCGCAACGCCGGAAGGTAGCGGTTGGTCATCTCCTCGGATGACAGGATTGCACCGTGAACGATGACGTTGATTCCAGCGACGCACGCGCCGCTCTGGTCACGCACTGGCGCCGCCAGCGAGCAAAGGTTGGGGCCCGTTTGCTCGGCGACGTACGCGAAATCCTGCGCGCGTACCCGATCGAGCGCCGCGCGGAGTGCCGCTTTGGAATTGATGGTATGCGTGGTAAACGGGTAGAAGCGCATGCCTGCCACGTGCCTGTCGAGCTGCGATTTCGATAGGTCGGCAAGCAGGACATGGCCGATCGATGTGCAGTACGCCGGCTGCCGGCGACCCACGTTGAGTTGCGGCGCGATGATCGGCGATGACATCGAGCGAGCGAGGTAGGCGATATCCTGGCCATCGAGGACCGCCAGGGCACAAGCCTGTAGTGTCTGGTTGCTGAGGGTGTCGAGAAATGGCTGCGCCTGCAGTGCAACCGGCGACGCCGACAGGTAAGTGTGGCTGAACGAGAGCACGCGGGGGCGCAGATAGTAGCCACCCGCTCCGTCGGCCCCCGCGAAGCCGATCTGGGTCAGTGTGTGCAGGCAGCGGCGCACGGCCGGTCGGCTGAGGCCAGTGCGTCGGGCAACCTGCGATATCGTCATGTGACGACGTGTGGTCGAGAGCGAGAGCAGTACCGCGAATCCGCGTGCCAGACCGAAGATGAAGTCACGATCGCCGCGAAACTGCTCGATTGTCTCGATGGCGAGTGTGTCGCGATCGATGGCAATCGCACCTGGCACGGGTGGCGTGTCCGGATGCGGCTGGCCGACTTCGTCGACACGAGATTCCTGGCGCATGATCATCGGGATTCGCCATTGATCGAATTCACGATTGTCGAGCGGGCAAGCAGCCTGCATCGACGCGATGTTGCGAATAAAGGCGATTCTTCCTGCACGAGCGCAGAAATGGAAGCTGCGACATGGCAGAGTGTACGCATAGCGTACACAATATTCAGAGCCAGCGCGCGGAAATCGATTGTGCACGCCAGCAAGGATGAGTAGCTTCCAAAGCGTCTGGCCCCGCTGTTGGCGAACGCCTGTTGGGTGCATCGATGGCCGCATAGCGCAGGCGTCCGCCATTGAACGGGCCGCGGTTCGAATTGACAAGGAGTCCGTGATGGAAAAGCTTCCCGTGGGGGTCATTGGCGCCGGGCTCATCGGGAAGATGCACATCGACCGGGCGCTGAAGCATTCCGAAGTGGAGCTCGTCGGCATCGCCGATCCGACGCCGGAGGGGAAGCGGGTTGCCGTAGAAGTCGGTATTCCGTGGTTTGCCGACTATGTCGAGATGCTCGAGGTCGCGAGACCTCGGGGCGCTGTCGTTGCCACACCGAACGTGACGCATGCGCGCATTGCCGTCGATTGCCTTGAGCGAGGCGTGCCCGTAATCGTGGAGAAGCCCATCGCCGAGACCATGGAGGAGGGGCGGCGGATTTGCGATGCGTCCGCGCGAACGGGGCTTCCGGTCCTCGTTGGGCACCACCGCCGTTACAACCCGATCGCGCGGCGGGCAAAGGAGATCATCGGGTCCGGCCGGCTCGGTACGCCGGTGACGGCAACGGTCTTGTGCACGTGGCTGAAGCCGGACGACTACTTCGTGATGGCGTGGCGGCGCGAGAAGGGGGGCGGCCCCATCCTCATCAACCTCATCCACGACATCGATCTCCTTCGGTTTCTGTTCGGCGAGATCGAGAGCGTTCAGGCCATGGTGTCGCATGCGATTCGCGGCTTCGAGGTCGAGGATTCGAGTGCGATCATCTGCCGATTCCGCAATGGGGCTCTCGGAGCCATTTCAGTTTCGGATACTGCGGCGGCCCCGTGGAACTGGGATCTGGCAGCCGGTGAGGCGGATCGCTTTCCGCGGCAGGACGTCAATTCGCACTATCTGTCGGGTACGCGCGGCTCGCTCACGTTGCCGCGGCTCGAAGTATGGGACTACCGCTCCGGACGCGGCTGGCACGACCCGCTCACCCTGGAACGTACCGCCCAACACCGTGGCTGTCCCTACGTGGAGCAATGGCGGCATTTCCGCGAGCTCATCGAAGGCAGCGAGTCAGCCATCTGTTCGGCGGACGACGGGTTGCGCACGCTCGAGGCGACCCTGGCGGTGCCCACTGCCGCCGCTGCAGGCAAGCCCGTGTTCATGGAGCACTGAAGCGGTGCACGAGCTGGTTGCGCGGGGTTACTTCCGGACACCGAGGCGGGGTGTGGCGGGCGTGCCAGCCGCAGCTCGCGAGTAAACCGCAGCAGACGTCGCGACATAGGAGCTTCCAATGCGTTTCCCCCATCTCTTCCAACCCGGCCGCATCGGCGCGCTGGAGGTGAAGAACCGGATCATCGCCTCGCCGATGGAGCGCAACTACTGCACCGCCGAGGGGCGGGTGACGCAGCGCTACGTCGACTACATGGTGGCACGCGCCCGCGGCGGCACGGGGTTGCAGTACACCGAGGCGACGTACGTCGATCCGCGCGGACGCGGCCGCACGTACCAGATGGGCCTGTACAAGGACGAGCTCGTCCCCGACTTCGCGCGGCTCGTCGCGGCCGTGCACCGCGAGGGGGGCGTCATCGGCCCCGAGCTCCATTACGGCGGGCGCGTCGTGCAGCCGTGGGTGAGCGGCCTCGAATCGTTCGCGCCCTCCGTGGTGCCGTACGCGGGTGCGGGGGGCTTTGCGCCGCATGCGCTCACGCAAGACGAGATCGCCGATATCGTGGCGCGCTTCGGCGACGCCGCGCGCCGCGCCGCCGAAGCGGGGAGCGATTTCATCGGCCTCCACGGCGCGCACGGCTACCTCATCGCGCAGTTCCTCTCGCCGTGGTGCAACAAGCGCGACGACACGTACGGGGGTGATCTCACCGGCCGTCTGCGCTTTGCACTCGAGGTCGTCGCCGCGGTGCGCGCGGGATCCGGCGGCGCGTTGCCGATCGTGTTTCGCATCAGCGGCGACGAGTACCAGGACCATGGTCTGACGCTCGCCGACGTCTGCGCGGCGGCACCGCGCCTGGCCGCCGCCGGCGTCGACCTCATCGACGTCTCCGCCGGCATGTACGAGACCAACTGGTGGATCACCCAGCCGATGGAGATGCCGCAGGGCGTACTCGCGCATCTCGCGCGCGAGGTGCGCAAGCACAGTCCGGTGCCGGTCAGCGTGTCGGGGCGCATCACCGATGCGAGTGTGGCCGAGCACCTCATCGAGTCGGGAACGACCGATTTCGTCACGATGGGGCGTGCGCTGCACGCCGATCCGGAGTTCGCCAACAAGGCGCGCGGCGGGCGCGTCGCCGAGATCTGCACCTGCATCGCCTGCAACCAGGGCTGCAGCGACATGCACTCGCGCGGCCTGCCGATCGTGTGTGTCGTCAACACCACGACGGGCTACGAGCGCGAGTACGCGATCCGGCCGACCGCGGCACCCAAGCGTATCGTGGTCGTCGGCGGTGGCCCGGCCGGGATGGAGGCGGCGCGCATCCTCGCGTTGCGCGGCCACACGGTCACCCTCTTCGAGCGCGACGAGCCGGGCGGGCAGATGGCGCTGTCCAAGCTCGTGCCCGGACGCGAGGAGTTTACCGGGCACATCGCATGGCTCGCGGGTGCCGTCGAGCGCGCAGGTGTCGCGCTGCACGTGGGCGTGGAAGCCGATGCCGCGCGCATCCTCGCCGAAGATCCGCAGATCGTGATCGTCGCGACCGGCTCGATGCTGGGTCTGCCCAACATTCCCGGGCTCCTCGACAGTCCCGTGGTCGACGCCTACGAGATCCTGCGCCGCCCGCTCGCCAACGTCGGGCGCGCGCTCGTCATCGGCGGCGACATCCGCGGCCTGGGTGTTGCGCGCGTCCTCGCCGAGCGCGGCGTCGAGGTGATCCTGGCCGAGCCCGACAACGCGCTCGTCACCGACATCGGCACCCGCTCGCGGCGCTTCCAGGCCGCCGCACTCGAAGAGAAGTCAAATGCGCAGATCCACCTCGGCACGACCGTGGAAGCATTGGGTGAGACCTGGGCCGAGCTTTGGAACGGCACGAAGCGCTGGCGAGTCGACGACCTCGACATCGTCGTGCCCACGACGATGCTCCTGCCGGTGACCGACGTCGCCGATGCATTGCGCGAGCGGGCGCCATCGCTCGATCTCCATCTCATCGGCGACTGCGTGCAGCCGCGCAGCGCGCTCGATGCGACGCGGGAGGCCGCCGCGCTGGCGCACCGGCTCTGATGACGGCGAATCGCGATGCTGAGGTTTCGCCGATACCCGCCGTGAGTGCGCACGCCGCGCTGGTGCTCCTCTTCGACATCGGTCGCGATGTCGCGAGCGAACACGATCACTGGCACACGCACGAGCACATGCCCGAGCGGCTCGGCATTCCCGGGTTCCTGCGCGGCACGCGCTGGACTGCGCGCGATACGGATGACGCGGATGTCCACTACTGCGTCGTCTACGAGGTCGAGGCGCTCGGCGTGCTCGACTCGCCGGCGTACCGCGAGCGGCTCGATCACCCGACAACATGGACGGCGGCGATGATGCGTCACTACCGGGTCATGCGTCGGGCACTGTGCACGGCGCACGCGGGCGTCGGCTGCGGCGCGGGCAGCACGCTGCTGGCGATCACTTTCGCGCCGGCGGCGGGAGCGCAGCACGAGGTCGACCGCTGGCTGATCGACGACGTCCTCGCCGGGCTCGCGCAGCGTCCGGGCCTTGCTGACGCTCGTCTCTACCGGAACGCGCTCGCCGCGGCGATGACGACCGAGCAGGCGATCCGCGGGCGCGATGCCACGCTGCACTCGGCGCTGCTGGTGACGGGATACGACGAGGCGGCGGTCGCGGCGCTCGCCGCGGACGAGCTCGCACCGGAGCGGTTCGCGGCGCACGGCGCGGCCGCGTCCGAAACCGCGGCGCGCGTGTACCGGCAGGCGTATGCGCTTGCGGCCGGCGAGATCCGCACTACACTGGATGCTTCCTCCCCAGTGCGCGGCGGCTCCCATGTCGATGCAGGCTCCCGATGAGATTCCGCGGCTTCCGCGCGACGACGATCCGCAGGAGACGCAGGAATGGCGTGACGCGCTCGACGGCGTCGTGCGCCACGGCGGCGCGGCGCGTGCTCTCTACGTCCTGAAGCAGCTGCAGGAGCACGCGCAGGCGCGCGGGCTCGTTGCGGTCGAGGCGCCGCACTCGGCATACCAGAACACGATCCCTCTCGCGCAGCAGGGGTCGTATCCCGGCGATCTCGCGCTCGAGCAGCGCATCAGCGGCATCGTCCGCTGGAATGCGCTCGCCATGGTGATGCGTGCCAATCGCACCGCGAGCGAGCTGGGCGGCCACATCGCGAGCTACGCCTCGGCGGCGGAGATCTTCGAGGCGGGGTTCAATCACTTCTTTCGCGGCGACGACGGCACGGGCGCCGACCTCGTCTACTTCCAGCCGCACTCGGCACCCGGCGTGTACGCGCGCGCGTTTCTCGAAGGTGCGCTCGACGAGTCGCACCTCGCGCGTTATCGACAGGAGGTGGCCGGCGGCGGGCTCGCGTCGTATCCGCACCCCTGGCTCATGCCGGATTTCTGGCAATTCCCGACGGGCTCGATGGGGCTGGGGCCGATCGCCGCCATCTACCAGGCGCGCTTCCTGCGCTACCTCGATCACCGCGGCCTCGTCGCCACCGGGCACCGGCGCGTGTGGGGCGTGTTCGGCGACGGCGAGATGGACGAGCCGGAGTCGGTGGGCTCGCTGACGCTCGCCGCGCGCGAGAAGCTCGACAATCTCACGTTCATCATCAACTGCAATCTGCAGCGGCTCGATGGGCCGGTGCGCGGCAACGGGCAGATCATCCAGGAGCTCGAGGCGCTCTTCGCCGGCGCCGGCTGGAACGTCGTCAAGGTATTGTGGGGCTCCGACTGGGACGCGCTCTTCGCGCGCGACACGAATCACGCGCTCCTGCGCCGCTTCGCCGCCACGGTCGACGGCCAGTACCAGACGCTGGGCGCCAACGACGGCGTCTACAACCGCGATCACTTCTTCGCGCTCGATCCCGAACTGCAGGCGCTGGTCGCGCACATGACGCCGGCCGAGATCGACGGTCTCACCCGCGGGGGGCACGACTTCCGCAAGCTTTACGCCGCGATGCACGCGGCACGCACGCACGCCGGGCAGCCGACGGTGATCCTCGCCAAGACGAAGAAGGGTTACGGCATGGGGACGGCCGGCGAGTCGCGGATGACCGCGCACCAGACGAAGAAGCTCGGCCTCGAGGCGATGCGCGATTTCCGCGATCGGTTCGGGCTGCCGCTCACCGATGCCGATGTCGAGGAACTGCGCTTCTACAAGCCTGCCGACGATAGCCGCGAGATGCGCTATCTGCGTGAGCGCCGCGCCGCGCTCGGTGGTTATCTGCCGCGCCGGCGGAGTGAGGCCACACCGCTGCCGGTGCCGCCGTTCGCGCAATACGCGACGTTTGCCACCGAAGCGGCGGGCAAGGAGATGTCGACGACGATGGCGGCGGTGCGCATACTCGGCAATCTCCTGCGCGATCGGGCACTTGGCCCTTCGATCGTGCCCATCGTCGCCGACGAGGCGCGCACCTTCGGCATGGCCAATCTCTTCCGCCAGATCGGCATCTACGCGCCGGAAGGCCAGCTCTACGAGCCCGAAGACGTGCAGTCGATGCTCGCCTACCACGAGGCGCGCGACGGCCAACTCCTCGAGGAGGGCATCACCGAGGCCGGTGCCCTGTGCTCGTGGACGGCGGCCGCCACCGCGTACAGCGTGCACGGCAAGGCGCTGCTGCCGTTCTACATCTACTACTCGATGTTCGGCTTCCAGCGCGTCGGCGACCTCATCTGGGCGGCCGCCGACCAGCGCGCCCGCGGCTTTCTCTTCGGCGCCACCGCCGGCCGCACGACGCTCGCCGGCGAGGGATTGCAGCACCAGGACGGGAACAGCCACGTCATCGCCGCCATGGTGCCCAACTGCCGCGCCTACGATCCGGCGTTTGCCGGCGAACTCGCTGTGATCATCGACCACGGCATGCGGCAGATGCTCGAGCGGCAGGAGGACGTCTTCTACTACGTGACGATGATGAACGAGAACTACCCGCAGCCGTCGCTGCCGGAAGGCGTTGCCGAGGACGTCGTGCGCGGACTCTATCGCTACGGCGGACACGCCGGTGCTGCCGGTCACGTCCGGCTCCTCGGCTCCGGCACCATCCTGCGCGAGGTGATTGCCGCGGCGGAGATGCTCGCCAGCGAATGGGGCGTCGGCAGCGACGTCTATAGCGCGACGAGCTTCGCCGAACTCGCTCGCGACGCGCGCGAGGTCGAGCGCTGGAACCGCCTCCACCCCACCGCTGCGCCGCGCACGAGCCACGTGCAGACGTTCCTCGCTGGCGATGCACCGATCGTCGCCGCCACCGACTATGTTCGCGCCTACCCCGAGCTCATCGTGGCACATGTGAGCGCGCCGTTCACCGCGCTCGGCACCGACGGCTTCGGGCGCAGCGACACGCGCAAGGCGCTGCGCGCGTTCTTCGAGGTCGACCGCTACCACGTCGTCGTCGCGGCGCTGCACACGCTCGCGCGCGACGCCGCCGGGCGTGAGCGCGTCGCGCAGGCGATCGCGCGCTACGGCATTGTTACGGAGGCGGGTGCGCCGTGGGCGCGGTGAGGGGACGGGTCATCCGCGATCGAGGGGACTCACGACACCGCATGCGCCGGCTGCACGATCGCCTCGCCAAAGCTACTTCGCGTAGACGAGCTGCGTCTCGACCTCGTGCCGTAGCGCCGTGGGAAGCATCGTCATGCGGTCGCGGCCACCTTTGCCGGAGGGGACCGTGATCTCGCGTCGCGCCTCGTCGCGCGACAGCACGACCGGCAGGCGTCGCGGCTTGCGCGGTTGCTCGATCTCGCCGAGCCACGGAAGATCGATCGCCAGAACTTCGCGATAGAGGAAGAGGATTGCCGACAACGCTTGCGGGTGCGTCGACGCCGATACATTGCGATCGACGGCGAGTTGTGTCAGGAACGCAACGACGTCCTCGCCGCCAAGTTCGTTCGGATGGCGGCAACCATGGAAGCGGATGAAGCGTCGTACCCATCCGACGTATGCCTGCTCCGTTCGATAGCTGTAATGCCGATAGCGGATGACCGTGCGAAGCTGGTCGAGGAGTCGCACTGGTCGTGATGCGCCCTCCAATGTTGCGGTGCCCGCCTCGCCGGCGGGGTGGTGCATATCGTCATCCGGTCGCATACACGACATGGATTGTTGTGTCTTTTCAGGACGTTAATCGTTGACCGTCACAATTATCCGGCGCAGACTAATTGCATATACATCATCCGAACGACCTTCGAGGCGACCTGCGCGAAAAGCCGCGCAGGCGCCTCAACTTCACGTTCGGCCGCATCCAAACAGCCCCGCTTGCGCTCTATCCGGCGCTGACGTATAGTCACCGCAGTGTACACGCTCATCGAAACGCCCACCTTTGTCGCTGATGCGAGCAAGCTGTGGAGTGAAGATGAGAGGTTGGAATTCTTCGAATGGCTGGCGAACAATCCGGATGCTGGGGACGTGATCCCGGGCAGCGGCGGGTGCCGCAAGGTACGTTGGTCGCGTGCTGGGTCCGGAAAGCGCGGTGGAGTGCGGGTCATCTACTTTACGAGGCTCGCCGCAGGAGAGATTTGGCTTCTGTTGGCGTACTCCAAATCCGTTCGAGACAACATTCCTGGTCATCTGCTCAAGGCAATTCGCGAGGAGATTGAAAATGGCTAAGCGCACCCCCAAGAAGTCCCCCGGCGAGGAGCTTGGGCTCAAGCTCCTGCAATCGGTCCGGGAAATGAAGGCGGGACAAGCAGCCCGCGTAACGAAGGTCGAGCTCAACGAGGTCGCGCAGGCCCGTCGGAAGTCGGGTCTTTCGCAAACCGAGTTTGCGGACGCTTTGGGGATCTCGAAGCGCACCCTTCAGGAGTGGGAGCAAGGTCGACGTTCCCCGTCGGGCGCTGCGCAAACGCTGATTCGGATCGCCGAGCGTCATCCTGAAGTGGTGAGGGAGGCGCTCGGGTGAGCGTTCGGTCGAACAGGTCGTTCGACACGGACACGCAGCAGCATTGCGTCGCAAGCTGTGCACGGGAGCATACGTCTTGCAGCGCAATGCCGCTGCGTGCCGGTCAACTCCGACGTTAGGCGTCACTTCAGCGTCGCGCGTAGAATCGGTCCGAATTGGAGGTTCCCATGTTGAATCTCGACATCGAGAGTGAGCGCGAAGCCGACGGGCGGTGGATTGCGGAGGTCCCGCAGTTGCCCGGCGTTCTGGCTTATGGAGCAACTAGGGACGAAGCCGTAGCTCGTGTCCAAGTGCTCGCGCTGCGAGTTCTCGCCGAGCGCCTTGAGCACTCCGAGAGCGAACCTGGTTCCATCTCGATCTCGGTGGTCGCTGCTTGAATCATTGGCCTTCGACCAAGGCGCGTCGAGTACTGGCGGCGTTGCTGGGGTTGGGATGGGTCGTGAAACGGCAGTCCGGGTCGCATCGGACTTTGAGTCGCCCGGAATGGCCCGACTTCGTCTTCGCCTTCCACGATGGCGAGGAGATCGGTCCAAGGATGCTTGCGCGAATGGCGAAGCACACTGGACTCACCGTCGATGACCTGTAAGCCCATGACGCCAAACCCGGCGGTCAACCGGACCGCACTCGGCGCGGCTTCGTCGGCCTCGGCGGCCGGCTACCTGGCACGGTAGCCCGCAAAAATGAACGCCTTTACGCTTGCTCATCTGCAGTTCGAAGTCTCGGGCGACTCGGCACTGTGTAACGAGGTGCGGGCTCTCGGTTTCACGTCTTTTCAACAGCTTGCCGAACACGTTCGATCGCTACCCTACGGAAGAACTGCGGACAGCGAGGATCGGTGTGCGGTCCTGCATCAGAAGCGCGGTACCTGCAGCTCCAAACACCAACTCCTCGCCGCTGTCGCACAAGAATCGGGGCACGCAAAGATTCAGCTCGTCGTCGGCATCTATGGAATGTGCGAGGAAAACACTCCCGGGGTCGGCACAGTGTTGCGTGCGGCGTCGACTGTTTCTATCCCGGAGGCGCATTGTTATTTATCGGTTGAAGGTGATCGGATGGACTTCACGGGCCTTGCTCGTGGGAGTTCGTCGCCGTTCGCGGCCCTTGTAGCCGAGCACGTGGTATCCCCGCTTGGCCTTCGCGAAATGAAGGCCAATCTTCATCGGCAGGCGCTTGCAACATGGGCAAGCGCACAGGGCACCACAGCCGAATGGGCATGGTCAGTTCGTGAGGCTTGTATTGCAGCGATCGCGGCTAACCATTCCATCGAGCAGACAACCTCGAGCCAGCTTCGCGTCTCGAAAGCAAGATCGTGCTCATAGACGGGGCAGATCAATTTCCTGAAGACCCCTTTTTCGTTATCGGCCATCGACAGGTGCCTGGGATGCCCAACGCTACGAAGCCACAAGCCGTTGTCGCGGCCGAGGTTGCGCCAAGGCGGACGCCGTCGAGCTACCCGGAGCCGTTTGCGTCGCGCATGTCTGGGCGCGTCAAGCGGCAGCTCGGGGATGTGTTCGGGCTCGCCAACTTCGGCGCAAACCTCACGTAGTTGGCTCCCGGGTCGGTTTCGGCGCTGCGCCACTCGCACGCCAAGCAAGACGAATTCGTCTATGTCCTCGAAGGCACGCCGACCCTGGTCACGGATGCCGGGAGCACCGAGCTTGCTCCGGGGATGTGCGCCGGCTTCAAGGCCGGATCGGGCGGTGGCCACCGTCTGCTGAACCGTACGGACGCGATGGTCGTCTATCTCGAGGCGACGCACGTACGCGCGTAGCGTGGCAGCC
>JADZAQ010000051.1 GCA_020852555.1 Burkholderiales bacterium | reverse complement strand
CTCGATGACGATCTCGTGCGGCGTACCCGGGTCGAAGCACTCCTCGACCCAGCGCTCCAGCGGCCATTTCCCGAGATCGAAGAGGCGCTGGTCCGGGCCGCTCGCGACGCCCGTCGCGAGCGGATTGTTCGCGTCATCGGCCTGCAGCACGTCGAGCCGGATTCGCCCGCCCTGCAGGATCGCGCTGAATACTTGCCGCCTCGTCTCGTCGCTGCCCGGACGGCGCGCCAGCACCTGCACCAGGACGTGATCGGCCGGCGTGTGCAGGAAGAGTCGGGCCGGTCGGGTGGCGATCTCGAGCAGCGCTTCGTAATTCAGGACTCCCGCCTCGATCGACGCGAGGTCGATGTCGACCGGATGCGCGCAGGCAAGGATCTCGACGAGGTTGCCTTCTCCCGCGGCGAGTGCGTCGTACGTCGTGAGCACGCGGCTCGCCTGGATCGCGGCGCGCTCGACGTTCGGCGCCGAGCGGATCCGGCCCGCGGAGTCGGCCTCGGCGACCGGTGCGCCCTCCTCCAGCCAGGCCAGCGTCGCGTAACGGTGCGCGCCACCGGCATCAGGCACCAGTCGGAACTGGACGATCGTCGGTACCGGTGAGGGAAGGTGTTCGACGCGGTATCGGCGCGACCAGGCGGTCACGTGCCGGTCGAGTTCGTCGCGGACCCAGCGCGGAGCGGTTGCGTATGGAGCGATGACGCCGCCGCCGGCCAAGGCAGCGCGCGCGCGCTCGCGAAAGGCGTTGTCCTGGATTCCGCGAAGGCGCGCGTGCCGCGGTTGCCGCCGGTCGCGCTCGGCCGCTTCCCGATCTCCTCCTTCGTCGTCGCCGCGCTCTCGCAATGGCGTGGCGGAGCGCGCCAGCACCCGGCGGCCGAGCGCGGCGATCGTATCGTCCGTTTCAGACTCCTCGATCCGAACGAGTCTCGCCAGCGCGCTGCGGCTCTGGCGAGGCACGAACGAGCGCGCCACGAGCAATTCGAGCAGGGCGATGAGCACTGCCCTCCCCTCGTGGATGGCGCCGTAGCCGCGGAACAGGTACAGGAGCGCCATCTGCATTTCGGGGCTCCGCTTGCCGTCGACGCGCGGGATTCCGTACTTCTGGCGCAGCGAGTTCATGACGGATCGAAACAGGGCGGGGGGAGAATAGATCTCGTTGTCCCACTCCAGGACCAGACGATTCATCTCGCCGAACCACGTCTGATTGGCCCCCATTGCCGACGAGTAGATCTGCTTGAGCGCGACGTAGGTCTCGAGCACTTGCCGGATCGAATCCTCGGCGTGGCCCAGATCGATGCCCGACAGCGCCAGCGTCTCCAGGCAGCGCACCAATTGGCCGGGAAGCTCTTCGCTCTGCACGTAACCCAGGTAATGGCCGCGGATCATGCCCAGCAACCGGGGCAGCGCGTCGTCGGGCAACGTGACGACCGCGGTGGCGAGCCCTCCGTCGGGCAGCGTTACGTCGCCGAGCCTCGCGAGCAAGGAATCGGGTGCCGCCGCGATCGGTATCGGATCCCACTCGAACGAACTCGCCGGCGCGGCGTCGACGCCTTCGACCACGGCGAGCAGCTCGCCCTCGGCCAGGGCCTTGCCCAGCACCAGACCCTGCGCGGTCGTCCCCCGGACGAGCCTCCCCGGATCACCCTCCTCGACGAGGTACGACACCCTCCCCGCGATCGGCGAGGCCAGTGTCGACTCCATCTTCATCGCCTCGATCACGATCAGCGGATCGCCGCGGAGCACCGGTGCACCGACTCGCATCCCGCGCCCGTCCCGGGTGTCCGGCCACTTGACGAAGGCGCCCTGGAACGGGCAGCGCACCGCCCCCGGCGGGTCGACCGCGCGCGACGAGCCGACGGGATGCACCCGCACCCGGTAGTACTGGATGCCGTCGTCCTCCATGACCCGGAGCGAGTGATACGCGGCGCGGCGATCCACGCGCACCGGATACGACCGGCCGCCGAACTGGAACATGCAGTCACCGCTGCCGCGCAAGCGCTGATCGACGTATACGTCGCCGACGTGAACGTGGTTCACGAATGCCGCGTACGTCCTCAGTCCGCACTGGAGGAAATCGACGACGAGACGCCGCTCGTGCACCTCCACGTGGAACTTCGGAAGCAGCTGCACGACACCACGCCGCAGGATGCTCTCGAGGTCTCCCTTGCCGAAGGCCGTCACGAGTGCCACGTGCGCCTCCCGTACCAGTTCCGCCAATGCCGCGAATACGGCGACGGTAACCAGCCGCTCGGTCGCGCGTGCCGCCCGCCACGACGGCCTATCGTCGAGCAGCCGATTGGTGTATTCGCCGCTGCGAAACGACCGATCGCGCAGCACTTCGAGCAGGAGCTCGACGTTGGTGGTGATTCCCCGGACGTAGATCTCGCCCAGTGCGCGCTCCAGCCGCACGAGGCTCTCCTGCCGCGTACGGCCGAAGGCGATGATCTTGCCGATCATCGCGTCGTAGTCGGTCAGCACGGCGTCGCCCGCCTTGAAGCCGACGTCACAGCGGACCCCGTTGAACGTGGGCAGGTCGAGATCCCGGATGATCCCCGGACTGGGTGCGTAGTCGTTCAGCGGATCCTCGGCGTAGATCCGGCACTCCACCGCGTGATCCTTCTCGGCAAAGCGCAAGCGCAGCGCGCGCTCGTACGGGATTTCGCTCTCGCGTCCGTCGAAGAACAGGATCTGCCACTTGGCGAGGTCGATGTGAAGGCTCTGGTCGGTGACCGGATACTCGACCTGAAGCCGCGTATTCACCTCGAGAAACCCGAACTCCGCACGATCGGCATCGAAGAGGAACTCGACGGTGCCAGCGCCTCCTCCGCTGGCGTACCCCGAGAAGGATGCGACGTTCTCGGCCGCCGCGAGCAGCTTCAGGATCGTGCGGTTGTCGAGGAATGCGTCTCCCGACTCCTCGATGATCTTCTGGTTCTTCCTCTGCACGGCGCACTTCCGGATACCTACCGCCATGCCGTTGAAGATCTGCACTTCAAAGTGAACGGGACGCTCGACGTAGCGCTCGATGAAGAGCGTATCGTCGGCGTAGTGGGCGCTGCCGATCCGGCGTGCGGATTCGCAGACGACGCGCAACTCCGTGGCGTCGCGCGCCACGGCCATGCCCTTTCCTCCGCCGCCGGCGCTTAGCTTGACGATGACCGGATAGCCGATCCGCGCGGCTTCCGACTGTGCGGCCGCAAGGTCGCCCAGTGCGGGGCTGCCCTCCAGCAGCGGCACGCCGTGCACCTTGGCCAGCGCCCGCGCATCGAGCTTGTCGCCCACCTTGCGCATCACACCTGCCGGCGGTCCCATGAAATGCATCTCGTGCCGCGCTACTTCGCGGAGGTCGTCGATCGCCTCCACGAGGCGGAAATTCTCGGAGAGGAAGCCGTACCCGGGGTAGATTGCGTTGGCACCCGACAGGAGTGCTGCCGCGAGGATCCGCGGGATGTCGGTGTAGCCGGCGGGGTCGCCGATGCGGACGACCTCGTCCGCGAATTCATGCCAGGATTGCTTACGATCCGGATCGGTGACCACGGCCACCGAGGGAATCCCCTCCTCGCGCAAGGCGAAGAAGAAACGCTTGGCGATTTCGCCCCGGTTCGCCACCAGGACCTTGCGCAAGCGGTGTTCGCCGGTAGCCGGGCGCACGCGTCCGACGCCGGGGTTCGCGCGCCGCAGCTCGGCGAGCGCGGCGTCGATCGGTTCCATCATCGTGACCCGCGCGTCGCCGCCGATACGGCGGCCGAAGCGGTGACGGGACCTGGGTGTGACGGACGCGGTGAACCGGCCATCCGTCAGGTTGCCCGGTCGAACTCGCGCTCGCGGAGCGATGCCAGATGGCGATCGGCAAGCGCTTCGTCGACCACGTACAACGCGTCGGGCCGCCGATAGACGATCCCGAGTTCCTCGAAGTGGCGAAGGTGCGCCATGGTGACACTCGAGGCCCAGGGAATCACTTCGCGAACGACGGCGTCGTAGACCCGCGCGTCGAGCTGCGCGAAGGAGGCGGGAGCACTGAGCACCTCCTCGAGGATGCGTCGTCCCCGCTCGTGAACGGTTGCCATCGTCTGTCGAGCCAGCCGGCGAAAGACCTCCACGCCGCGGTGAACGTGGTGGTGGCCCGGGCACACGATCGACAGCGGCAACTGCCCGAGGCGCTCCAGCGACGCAAGGTATTCAGCCACGCCTCCCGCATTGGGCGGGTACCAGGGCAAGGACGTGCCACGCGCAGCGAGCAGGTCGCCGGTGAAGGCCAATCCACAATCGAGATCGGCCCAGACGAGGTGCCCGACATCGTGCCCTGGCATGTGGAAGGCCTTGAGGCGGAGACGTCCGACCGTGATCTCGTCGCCGTCGGCCGTGAACTCCCAAACGATGCCCGCCTCGGGGCCGAACAGCTCGGGCATCGTCTCGCGGCGAAAATGCTCGGCCACGTCGAAGCCCGGAGCGAGCTCGATCTCGCGCGCGACCTCGTCGGGGAGGATGTGGTGCACCTGCCAGCCGCGATCGGATGCCTGCGACCAGCCCAGCCTGGGCAGCAGCACCCGCGCACCGGTCTTCCGCGCGAGCTGAATGGCTCCGCCGGCATGGTCGGTATGCGTGTGCGTGAGAAGGATGGTGTGGAGGTCACCCGGCCCCTGGTTCCACGTACCCAACGCTGCGACCACCGCATCGAACAGGGCGTGGAGGTCCGGATCGACCCCCAGGCCCGCATCGACGAGCACGGCTCGCGATCCGTCGCGCACGAGGTACACGTTGCACGACGACGGCCACCCGCGCCGGTTGGTGCGGAACTGGATGAGATCGTCCTCGATCCGTATGGTCTCGATCAGCACTCGCTACCCAAAGTCGTCGCCCGGCCGCAGCAGGCTGATGGCGTCGTGGTCATAGTCACAGGCCGCCGGGCCGAGTCGACGTGCGACAACGACACAGCGAACGACGACGACCGGGCGAGCCGCGTCGGCGGCGCGCCGGTCGCACGATGGAACGCGCTTCAGTTCTCCTTCGAGCAATCGCGCGGGGTGATTCCCTTCTCCTTCGCGTACTTCATGGAGGACTCCTCCACCAGCGCGCGGGTGAGCGCACGATCTCCCTGGATCCAGTCCGAAGCGGGCACGAGCTTGGCGCCGTCCCACTGGAACACCTTGGCGCTGCCGCCGCCCTCGTGGTCCGAGCAGCTCGACTTGATCGGCTGCACGAGCCCCCAGACGCCGAGCTCCTTCAACCTCTTCTCGTCGAGATTGAGGTGCTCCAGGCCCCACTGGATCTGCTCGCCGGTCAGCGGCTTCTTGCCGAACTTCTGCTGGGCGACTCGAACCGCCTCGGTGTTCACCACGCCGTAGGTCAATCCCATGTTGTAGAACACGGTGCCCATGCGGGAGACGTCGTCGAGGTTGCCGCGCTTGCCTCCGCCGTAGAGGTACTTCTTGATTTCCTGCGTGACGGGAAACTCGCCGGGCGGCATCGGGTGCACGACGTAGACGCCCTTCGCGGCGTCGCCGGCAGCCGTGAGGTCGTCTTCACTGCCCGCGAACGGAACCGCGACGATGCGGTTGGCCGGAAAGCCCACCTTCTCCGCCGTCTTCAGCGCGACCGCGGGAGCGACGCCCCACTCGCGCAGGATCACCCAGTCGGGCTTCAGGCGACGGATTTCCAGCCACGCCGCCTGCTGCTCGCTGCCGGGCATCGGAACCGCGATGTTGACGAGCTCGAAGCCATATTTCTTGGCCTGCGCCTCGAGGATCGGGATCGTCTCCTTGCCCGCCGCCGAGTCCATGTGCAGGTTGACGATCTTCTTCCCCTTCAGCTTGTCCATCCCTCCCTCTTTCGAACCGATGAATTTGATCTTCACCGTGTTCGTCGAGAGGTAGTTCGTACCAAGCGGAAAGATGTACGGAAACACTCGGCCGTCGGTCGCGTCGGTCCGGCCGGACCCGATGGTGACGATCGGTATGTGATCGGTGTTGGTCCGGTCGAGCAGTGCGTACGTGACCTGAGTGCTGATCGGGTTGAATGCCGACGCTCCGCTGGGTCCGCCTTTCTTGAGGCGCTCGTAGCATTCGACGCCGCGGTCGACCTTGTACGCGGTCTCGCATTCTTCCCAGGTCAGCTTGACGCCATTGATGCCGCCGTCCCGCTTGTTGAGCAGGTCCATGTAATCGATCCAGCCACCGGCCAGATTCACACCGAGCGGCGTCAGCGGCCCGGTGCGCCATCCGATCATCGGAAAGAACTGCTCGTTGGCGGCGGCGAGCGTCGCCGTCGAAGCTGCGGCGCCGACGCTAAATGCAACCAGCGCCAGCACGCGTTTGGTGGAACGTCCCATGTTCATCGTGATCTCCTCCAGAAGATTGACCCATCGCGGATCCGCTGCATCCAGGCCCGGACACCGACAACGCCGCGGGCGGGCGATCCCGCTCCAAGCTCCACAACCCTTCTCGCAGCCACGGACGACCCCTTACCGGGGGAACGGCCACAGCCGGAGCTTCTCCTTGCCGATCTGCCAGAGCCGGACCAGTCCTCCCGGCTCGACCACCAGCAGCCAGATGATCAGTACGCCATACACGACCTGCTCGACATTCGCGACCACGCTGGTATCGATCGCCTTACCCGACACCGTCGAGCCGACCAGGTTCATGAAGATCGGCAGGAGCATGATGAACGCCGCCCCCAGGAAACTGCCCATGATGCTGCCCAGGCCGCCGATGATCGCCATGAACAAGATCTGCAGCGACCGCTCGAGGCCGAAGGCCTCGGGATCGACCGTCCCGACGTACGCGAACGCCCACAGCGCTCCCGCCATGCCGCAGTAGAACGAACTGACCACGAATGCGGCAAGCTTGACGCGAAAGATCCGGATCCCGATGACCGCCGCCGCGACGTCCATGTCGCGGACCGCCATACAGCTTCGGCCGAACGCCCCGCGCATCATGTTCTTCGCCGCGAGCGCCATCACGGTGACGATGGCGAGGACGAGCAGGTACCGGCGCAGCGGGGAGTCGAACGTCACCCCGAGGATCACGATCTTCTGCGCGCTGATCACGCCGGAGGAGCTGTAGTTGGTGAGCCACCCGAACTTGGTGAGCGCCCACTCGATGAAGAACTGCGAGCCGAGCGTGGCGACGATCAGGTAGAAGTCCTTGATCCGCAGGCAGGCCAGCCCGAACAACGCGCCGATCACCGCCGCGCACATCGACCCGAGCACGAAGCTCGCGAGGATGGGCAGGCCGTCGATGCGCAGCGCGAAGTTGTACGCCGCGAAGGCTCCCACGCCCATGAAGCCGGCCGATCCCAGCGAGATCTGCCCGGCGAACCCCGTGAGGATGTTGAGGCCGAGTGTTGCGAGGGCGAGGATGAGGAAGGGGATGAGGAGACCGTTGAACCAGTAGTCGTTGCCCACCACCGGAATCACGACGAACGCGATCGCCATCAGCCCCAGGAAACCGACCCGGTCCTGCAGGATCGGAAACACCTGCTGGTCGGTGCCGTAGCTCGTCTTGTACTGACTCGCTTCGCGATAGAACATGGCTCAGACCCGCTCGATTCGGCGCTCGCCGAACAATCCGTTCGGCCGCACGATGAGGAAGAGCATCGCCAGGACATACGGAAACCAGTTCTCGATCCCTCCGCCGATGGCGCCGCCCAGGTAGATCTCCGCGAGCTTCTCCGCCGCGCCGATGATCAGCCCGCCGACGATGGCTCCGGCGATGGAGGTGAAACCCCCGAGGATCAACACCGGCAGTGCCTTCAGCGCGACCACGACGAGCCCGAACTGCACGCCCAGGCGCGAACCCCACAGCAGTCCGGCGATCAACGCGACGCCGCCCGACAGGGCCCAGACGTAGCGCCACATCCGGGTCAGCGGTATGCCGATCGACATCGCGGCCTGGTGATCGTCGGCGACGGCGCGCAGCGCGCGCCCGGTGGCGGTGCGATTGAAGAACAGGACGAGGGCGAGGACCAGCGAGCCCGCCACCGCCGCGGCGAACAGGTCGAACTTGCTGATCCCGATGCCGAGCATCTCGATCGGGACATCCTTGATCCCGAGATCGAGCCGGTGCGTCCTGGATCCGAACACCAACTGGCCGACCCCCTCGATCACGATCGTCAATCCGATGGTGGCCATGAACAGCGACATCGGCGGCTGGTTGGCGAGCGGGCGCAGGACGAGCCGCTCGACCAGCAAGGCGAGCACCACCATCACCGCCATCGCCAGCACCAGCGCGAGCCAGAACGGAGCGCCCCAGGCGCGGAAATTGACGAACGACAGCGCCGCGAACAGCACCATCGCACCCTGCGCGAAATTGAAGACACCCGACGCCTTGTAGATGAGCACGAAGCCGAGCGCGACCAGCGAGTACATCACGCCGGCGAGCAGGCCTGCCACCAGGACTTCGACGAAGAATGTCATGGACTCCTTCCAACCACGATACTCGATCCGATGGCTGCAGATAACTCCACCCACGACCTCGCGATTTGCCGCACAAGCGCGCGGGGCGATTTGGGCGACACTAGCACCGGCCGAGCGATTCAGTCAAGCGCTTGCTCGAATCCCGGTGCGGTCACGGGCGCGGCCGGGCGCGCTGGCCGCGCATCGGAAGAACGGGGATGCCGCGGAGCGAAGGCAGGCGCGCCGATCCGGCGCGGCCTACGTTCGTCGCGCCGGCGTAGGGACGAACAGATCGAGCAACTGGTCGGCCAGCTCATCGATGCTGAGCTTGCCCTTCTTGTCGTACCACTGCAAAGACCAGTTGGCGGCGCCGAGGATCGCCAGACGAAGGATGGCGATATCGCCGCTGATGAGATGCGCTTGGGCCAGTTCCTGCAGAACCCGGTTCCACGCGGCCTCGACCTCGTCGCGCTGCGCGACGACGTGCCGGCGCGACCGCGCCGACAGCGACCGCCATTCGGAGAGAACCACCGCCAACTC
Organism: Burkholderiales bacterium; assembly: GCA_020852555.1. Classification (GTDB taxonomy): domain Bacteria; phylum Pseudomonadota; class Gammaproteobacteria; order Burkholderiales; family Casimicrobiaceae; genus VBCG01. The sequence continues at coordinate 59,515 of JADZAQ010000051.1, read as the reverse complement.
GTCGTTGTTCCGACTGTGCAGCGTCATGAGGTGGCGGACGAGCAGCGTACGCAGCTTCATCCGCGGCGGCGTCGCCTCGTCCATCGCGACGCACGCCGCCTCGATGAACTGGCGCATCCCCTCGTTCATCACCTCGACCAGGATGTCCTCCTTGGTCTTGAAGTAATAGAAGATGCTGCCCGACTGCATGCCGACGGCCTTGGCGATGTCCCGAACCGTCGCCTGCGGATACCCGACCTTGCGAAACAGCCGCGCCGCTGCGGTTCGCAGTTCCCGCCGTCTGGTCGAGTCGTCGAGCGTGTTCATCGCGGCTGCATCATACCGCGACGGCGGGTCCGCGGCGAACGCCGGTCGAGAATTCGAGCGAGCGCTTGATTTATTTACGGGCGCGATTCATACTGCGGCCGATCCCCGCCGAGACTTGCCGATCCGCGCGTTCCGCGTGCCATCGCGACAATGGCTGTAACTGACGAGGAGCCAGGTGTGACGCACGAGGTCGATCTACCTTCCGCATGGTTCGAGGCGCTCGTCTCCGGCGCGAAGGTACCGCTGGGCGAGGCGCTGACCATCGCCGAAAGAGGAGGGGAGACGGCGCGCGCCCTGCTCGGCCGGCTGCACTCGCGCAGTGGTGTCGCCCACATCATCGGCATCACCGGCCCGCCGGGCTCGGGAAAGTCGACCCTCGTGAACGAGCTCGCGATCCACTTCGCGAACCAGGGACGGCGCGTCGGTGTCGTGGCCGTCGATCCGAGCAGCCCGTTCACCGGCGGCGCGGTGCTCGGCGACCGCGTGCGCATGAGCCGTGCGAGCGCGCACGAAGGCGTCTTTATCCGCAGCGCGGCGAGCCGCGGCTTCCTCGGCGGACTCGCCCGCACCACGCACGATTTCGTACGCGTCCTCGATGCCGTCGGCTACGACCCCATCATCGTGGAGACGGTGGGAATCGGACAGAGCGAAGTCGATGTCTGGCAGGTCGCACACACGCCCGTGGTCGTGGAGGCCCCGGGCCTCGGGGATTCGATCCAAGCGATGAAGGCGGGTGTGCTCGAGATCGCCGCTATCTTCTGCATCAACAAGGGCGACCTGCCCGACGCAGACGCGAAGCGGAGGTATCTGCGGGAGCTGTCGACGCGCGCCGAAGATCGCACCCCGGGTTGGAAGATTCCCGTCGTCACGACCATCGCGGACCGAGGCGAAGGCATCGGCGAGCTCGCCGAGGCGATCGGGGCGCACGCTCGCTACCTGCGCGAGACCAATCGACTACACGCACTCGAGCACGAGCGGGCGATCGCCGAGATACGCGCGTCGCTTCAAACGACATTCGTCGACGTTCCGCTGGCGAGAGCCGCACGCTCCGGCATGCTCCGTCGCCTCGCCGATGCGGTGGCCAGCCGCGAGATGAATGCCGCCGACGCGGCGAGTGCGCTGACCCGGCACGTTCCGACCGATGGCCGCATCGGGGAGAGCGGCGCATGAGCGGCAACACACGGTCCACGGCGTCCGCGCCGGTCGCGCGCATCGCCGTCGTCGGTGGCGGCGGATCGATGGGACACGGCATCGTGCTCGCCTGTCTGCTCGGCGCGCCGCACGCGCAGGTCCGGTTAATCGCGCGCCGGCAGGAGACGCTCGACCACGGGCTCGAGCTGATTCGCAAGGGACCCTTCGGCCTGGAGGCCGCCGTCCGTAAAGGACGCCTCGATGCCGGCGCCGTCGAGTCAACGATCGCGCGGATTCACTCGACCCTCGACATCGGCGAAGGTGTTCGCGATGCGCAGATCGTCTTCGAAACGGTACCGGAGGTCGTGACGTTGAAGCACGCCGTCCTCCGGGAAATCGAGGCGGCTGCGCCCGTTGACGCCGTGATCGCCAGCAACACGTCGTCGATCATGATCGCCGAGCTCAGTGGCGCGCTCGAACAGCCAGGACGCATGATCGGGACGCATTGGTTCTATCCCTCCAACGTAATGCCGCTGATCGAGGTCGTCCGGGCCGATCGCACCCACGATTGGGTCGCGGCCCGATGCGTCGATTTCCTGGCGAGCATCGGAAAGACGCCGGTAATCGTACGCGACGCCCCGGGATTCTTCATGACCCGCTTCGTCAACATCTTCGCCGCTGAGGCGATGCGCGCGGTGCAGGAGGGGCTTTGTGGGATCCACGAGGTCGACCAGATGGTCAAGACCGGACTCGGATGGCCGATGGGCGTGTTCGAACTCCTCGACAAGACAGCATCGTTCGATGCCTGGTACCACGCGCAAGACTACCTGCACGAGACGCTCGGCGAGCGGTATGCGATTCCCCCCATCGCACGCAAAGTCTTCATGGCAGGCTTCCGCGGCGCGCCGGAACTCAAGCCGGGCAGCAAGGGGGGCTGGTATGACTACTTCGGAATCGAGCCGCACGGAGGCAAGAAATGACACGAGAAGTGGTGGTGGTCGCCGGCTGTCGGACGGCACAAGGTTCCTTCGGCGGAACGCTTCGCGACGTTCCGGCGCACGAGCTGGTGCGCACTCCGGTGCGCGAGGTCGTGCGCCGGGCGAACATCGACCCCGCGATGGTGGATACCGTCGTCGTCGGCCAGGTCTATCAGACGTCGCAGGCGCTCAACATCGGGCGCTTCTGCGCCCTCGAGAGCGGATTCCCGTTCTCCGTCACGGGCGCCGCGATCAACGTCGCCTGCTGCTCCTCGCTGGAGGCATTCAACTCGGTCGTCCGGGAGATCGCGCACGGTGACTCGGATGTCGCCATCGCCGCCGGCACGGAGAGCATGAGCGGCGTGCCGTTCCTTCTGCACGGCCACCGCTGGGGCACCCGCCGGGGGAACAGCGAAGTCGTCGACCAGTTCGACGAATCGACCTGGTCGGCCTCCACGTACCGGTTCGGGCGATTCAGCATGGGCATGGCCGCCGACCACGTCGCCAAGGTCTACGGACTCTCGCGTGCCGAGCAGGACGAGTACGCACTGCGATCGCACCAGTTGGCGATCGCCGCCATCGACCAGGGGCGTTTCCGCGACGAGATCGTCCCGCTCACGGTCAAAGGCCGCAAGGGCGCGGTCGACTTCACCCAGGACGAGCACCCGCGACGCGACACCAGCCTCGCCACGCTCTCGCAGCTGCACCCGGTATTCGGCGACGACGGCACCGTGACGGCGGGCAACGCGTCGGGAGTGAGCGATGGGGCGGCGGCGGTGCTCCTGATGACGCGCGAGAAGGCGGCCGAACTGGGCGTGAAGCCCGTGTTGCGCGTGCGCTCGACCGCGCGCGCCGGGGTCGATCCCCGGCTCATCTGCATGAGCCCCGGACCGGCGGCCAGGCGTGCGCTCGAGCGCGCCGGCCTCAAGCCAACCGACATCGGCTGGTGGGAGATCAACGAAGCGTTCGCGTCGGTCGTGCTCTCCTCGTGCCGCGAACTCGACATCGGCCTCGATCACGTGAATCCGCTCGGTGGCGGCATCGCGCTCGGTCATCCGGTGGGCTGCAGCGGCGTCCGCACGATCGTGACGATGATGCACGCGATGCAGCGCACGGAGACGCGCCTCGGCGTCGCGACGATCGGCGGCGGCGGCGGCATCGGTACGGCGGCAGTCCTGGAATTGGTCGCCTGAAAGGCGGCACCACGACATTCACAAGATGGAAGGAAAGAGTCCATGGCGACCCCTGTTGCAGAGGCAACCAACGTACCGGCAAGTGCGGCAGCCGAACAGCCTGCGCAATTCACCGCCGAGTTTATCGAAGCGACGCGGCAACTGGAACGCGAATGGCGCCATAAATTCGACGCCATCGCGAAGAAGTTCGGCGTGGACGCGTCGGCCTATAAGCGGCACACGGACTCCGGCCTTCCGCTGAAGCCGGCTTACTTTCCTCATGACGTCGCCGCGCTCGACTTCCAGTCGATAGGCGCGCCCGGGATCTTTCCATTCACGCGCGGGCTTTACGCGGCCCAATACCAGTTCATGCCCTGGGCGAACCAGCCCGTGATTGGATACGGGTTGCCCGAAGAGACCCGCCGGCGCATGGATTACCTGCAAAGCCAGGGAATGACCGGGTACTTTGGCAACACGTTCTACAACCTCGTCTACGACCTCGTCTCGCACGAGGGGATCGACCCCGACCACCCCGCTGCGGAAGGCCGCGTCGGCCAATGCGGCATGGCGGTGTACACGCGCGAGGACAACGCTCGGCTGTTCGACGGGTTGCCGCTCGACAAGATGAACGTCGTGCACATCTCGTACTACGAAAACCTCCCCGTGCTCGCGCACTATCTCGCGTACGCCCGGCGGCGCGGCGTGCCGTGGGAGAAGCTCGGCGGCAACTCGATGAACTGGTATTACCAGAGCGCATATACGGGGATGACGTGCTTCCCTCCGAAAGCCGGCATGGACCTCGCTGCCGAGATCGTGTCGTTCTGCGCCAAGCGCATGCCCAAGTGGAACACGGTCAACATCTTCGGCTACGGGATGGAAGAAGCCGGATCGACCGCCGTGCAGGAGGTCGCCTTCTCGGTCGCGGCCGGCATCGATTACGCGCGCAACTGCATCGCGAAGGGCCTCGAGCCCGACGAATTCCTGCATCGCTTCGGCTTCCAGATCTCGCAGGCGAACGACTTCTTCGAGGAAGTCTGCAAGATTCGGGCGCTGCGCCGGATCTGGGCGAGGAAGTGCCACGAACTCGGTGCCCGCGATCCCCGCAGCATGCACGTGCGGATCCACACACACACCTCCGGCGCCGTGCTGACCGCGCAGCAGCCGGTCAACAACCTCATCCGCACCACGTTGCACGCGTTCGGCGCCGCGCTCGCCGGCGTGCAGGCCATGGAAGTCAGCACGTTCGACGAAGCGCTCGCGATCCCCACCGAGCACTCGGCAACGATGGCGCTGCGGGTCCAGCAGATCATCCAGGAGGAGAGCGGCATCACGCGCGTGGCGGACCCGCTCGGCGGTTCGTACTACGTCGAGGCGCTGACCAACCAGATCGAGGCGGCCGCCATCGCCATTATCGACGCCGTCGAGAAGCGTGGCGGGTACCACAAGTGTCACGACTACGTGCGCGAGCAGATAGAGGCGTCAGCCGTGCGCTGGCGCGACCAAGTCGACATGAAGGAGCGCATGCTCGTCGGTGTCAACAAGTACCAGTCGGATGACGTCCAGGACGTCGAGGTCTTCAAGGTGAATCCCGATTCGGAGCGCATTGCGATCGAGCGCATCCAGGCGCTGCGCGCGACCCGCGATCGCGCCAGGTGGGAGGCGGCGATGGCCCAGCTCGAGGAGGCAACAATTCGCTTCAACACGGGCGAGATCGGCGTCCTGCTGCCGGCGATGATCGATGCCTCGGACGCGGATGCGACGACCGGCGAACTGATGGGCGTCCTCAAGAAACACCTGGGATGGATGCCACCCCATTGAAGGCGCGCGCTCGCGCCGTCATGACGACGGCCGGCCGGTTCCATACGTAACCCGAGGCGGAGAACGCTAACATGGAAGAACGCATCATTCGTGTGCTGCTTGGTAAGACGACGATGGACGCCCACGACCGGGGGGTCCGCTACCTCGCGACCAAGCTGCGCGAAGCAGGCATGGAGGTCATCTTCATGAACTTCCTCGAACCACGGGAGATCCTCGATGCCGCGATCCAGGAGGATGTCGATGTCATCGGAGTCTCGAGTTCCGTCGAGGGGCACCTGCCCGTGGCGCGGGAGGTCACCCGGCGACTGAAGGAGCTCGGCAAGGGGAATGTCCTCGTCATGTTCGGCGGCGTGATCCCCGAGCGCGATTTCGGGCCGATGAAGGAGCTGGGTGTCAGCGAGATCTTCGGCCCGGGATCGGCCGCGGAGTCGATCGTCGGGTTCATTCGCGACCATGCGCGTCATCCGCGCGTGGTCGCGGGCTGACCGCGCGCGGGTGCCGCCGATGGCTTCGAACGAGCAAGGCCCGGGCAACATCCTGACCGCAGTCGACGATGGCATCCTGCACGTCGAGATCAAGCGCCCCGAGAAGAAGAATGCCCTCACCGGTGCCATGTACCAGGCGCTCGCGGACGCGATCGACCTCGCCGCGCAAAGCGCGCAGATCCGGGTGATCCTCCTGCACGGCCAGCCCGACGTCTTCACGAGCGGGAACGACCTCAAGGACTTCCTGCAGGATCCGGCGCTCGATGACGAGCACGTCGCGTACCGTTTCGTGCGCGCGATCAGCCGCGCGACGAAGCCCATCGTGGCGGCCGTGAATGGCGCCTGCGTCGGCGTGGGTGCGACGCTGCTCCTGCATTGCGATCTCGTCTATGCGGGGCAGGGAGCGACGTTCGCGCTCCCCTTCGTGAATCTCGGCCTCTGCCCGGAAGCGGGTTCCAGCCTCCTCCTGCCGCTCGTCGCGGGCCGCGCCCGGGCCGCCGAGCTGCTTCTCCTCGGCGAGCCGTTCTCCGCCGCCCGGGCCGAGGCTTGCGGGATGATCAGTGCGGTATTGCCCGACGGCGACGTGCTACCCCATGCGCACGCGCAGGCTCGCAAGCTCGCGGCCAAGCCGCCCGCGGCCCTGCGGGCGTCGAAGGCGCTGATGCGCGGCGGGATCGCTAGCCAGGTCGAGGAGGCGATCCGAACGGAATCACACGAGTTCCAGCGCCGGCTGCAGTCACCCGAGGCGAAGGAGGCGTTCGCCGCGTTCCTCGCCAAGCGGGCGCCGGATTTCTCACGCTTCGCGTAGCGGGAACCGCCGGACGCAGCCGGGCATCGGGACGAAGATGATGGAAGTAACGTTCGATTTTCCAGCGAAAAAGCAATGAGCGAAGCGATCGAAACGTTGCCGCGCCTCCTGCTGCACCAGGCGAAGACGCGAGGCGAGCAACCGGCCATTCGCGAGAAAGATCTCGGCATTTGGCAGGTGTGGACGTGGCGCCAGGTCGCCGACGAAGTGCGCGCACTCGCATGCGGGCTCGCCGCCAACGGGTTCCAGCGAGGCATGCACCTCGCGATCATCGGCGACAACCGACCGCGGCTGTACTGGACGATGCTTGCCGTCCAGGCGTTGGGTGGGATCCCCGTGCCGATGTACCAGGATGCGCCGATGGCCGAGCTCGCGTACGTGCTCAACGACGGCGCCATCGCGTACGCCATCGCGGAGGATCAGGAGCAGGTGGACAAGCTCGTCGAATCGCTCGACCAGGTCCCCTCGCTCAAGCACATCTTCTACGACGATCCTCGCGGCCTTCGCAATTACCAGGGGCTCGTGGCTCTCGATACCATTCAGAAGCAGGGACGGACCTTCGACCGTGCGAATCCGGGGTTCTACGAGCGTGAGCTCGCCGCCGGGAAGGCGGACGACATCGCGATCATCCTCTACACCTCCGGAACGACCGGAAAGCCGAAGGGCGTATTGCAGACGCACGGCTCGTTCATGATGGTCGGGCGCGCGGGGTGCGAATTCGACGGCCTCCAGGCGCGCGATCGCGTGCTCTGCTACCTGCCCATGGCGTGGGTGGGTGATTTTCTGTTCTCGTACACGCAGTGGCTGGTCGCCGGCTTCAGCATCAACTGCCCGGAATCCGGCGCCACGGTCACGACCGACCTGCGGGAGATCGGACCCACGTATTACTTCGCGCCGCCGCGGGTCTTCGAGAATCTCCTCACCCAGGTCATGATCCGCATGGACGACGCGTGCGCCCTCAAGAAGTGGATGTTTCGCAGCTGCATGTCGATCGCCAGGCGGTACGGCGCCGAGTTGCTCGACGGCAAGAAAGTTCGCCTCGTCGACCGGGTCAAGTACTGGCTCGGAAATCTGCTGGTGTATGCGCCACTGCGCGACGTCCTCGGGCTGAGTCGAATCCGCGTCGCGTACACGGCCGGCGCCGCGATCAGCCCCGACCTCTTCCGCTTCTACCGCTCGATTGGAATCAATATCAAGCAGTTCTACGGCTCGACCGAGACCTGCGGCTACACCTGCCTCCAGAGCGACGGCGACGTCAAGCTCGATTCCGTCGGCAAGCCGGCCCCCGGCGTCGAGCTCAAGATCGCGAGCAACTCCGAGGTCCTCGTCCGCGGGCCGATGCTGCTGCAGGGATACTACAAACGGCCGGACGCGACCGCGGAGGCTATCGATGCGGAGGGTTTCTTCCACACCGGCGACGCCGGATACTTCGACGGCGACGGCCACCTGAAGATCGTCGATCGCGCGAAGGACGTCGGTAAGCTCGCCAACGGCGCGCTGTTCGCGCCGAACTACATCGAGAACAAGCTCAAGTTCTCGCCTCACGTCAAGGAGACCGTGGCGTTCGGTCACGACCGTGACGAGGTCTGCGCATTCATCAACATCGATATCGACTCGGTGGGCAACTGGGCCGAGCGGCGCGGCCTTGCCTATGCCGGGTACACCGACCTCGCGCAAAAGCCCGACGTCTACGACCTGGTCAGGGAATACATCGATGGCGTGAACGCCGAGCTCGCGCAGGACCCTGCGCTCGCCTCCTCCCAGGTGCACCGCTTCCTGATCCTGCACAAGGAGCTCGATCCCGATGACGACGAGCTGACGCGCACCCGCAAGGTGCGTCGCGGATTCATCGCCGAAAAGTACCGGGTGCTGATCGACGCGCTCTATGCCGGACGCACGAGCCAGCACATCGAGACCCAGGTCAAGTTCGAGGATGGCCGCACCGGGATGGTCGCGGCCGACCTGCGGATCGAGACGGCCAGGACGTTTCCGGCGACGGCCATGCGCAAGGCAGCCTGACGTCATGGCAAACGACGCGCGCACCATCGGCGGCGTGATCCTCGCGCTCGAGCGAATTTCGCTGGCCTTCGGCGGAGTCAAGGCGCTCACCGAGATAAGCTTCGACGTCCGCGAACACGAGATCCGGGCGATCATTGGACCCAACGGCGCGGGCAAGAGCTCGATGCTCAATGTGATCAACGGCGTCTACCAGCCCCAGCAAGGGACGATCACCTTCCGCGGCCAGATGCGACGCGACATGGTTCCCCATCAGGCCGCCGCGTACGGGATCGCGCGGACGTTCCAGAACATCGCGCTGTTCAAGGGGATGACGGTGCTCGACAACATCATGACCGGGCGCAACCTCACGATGCGGGCGACGATCCTCGAGCAGGCGATCCACATTGGCCGTGCCCGCCGCGAGGAGCTCAGCAACCGGCGCAAGGTCGAAGAGGTGATCGACTTCCTCGAGATACAGCACATACGCAAGACGCCGGTTGGACGTCTGCCGTACGGCCTGCAGAAGCGCGTCGAACTCGCCCGGGCGCTCGCCGCCGAGCCGTCGATGCTGCTCCTCGACGAGCCGATGGCTGGGATGAACGTCGAGGAGAAGCAGGACATGTGCCGATTCGTGCTCGACGTGAACGAGCAGTACGGCACCACGATCGTGCTGATCGAACACGACATGGGGGTCGTCATGGACATCTCCGACCGCGTCGTTGTCCTCGACTATGGCAAGAAGATCGGCGACGGCACTCCCGACGAAGTCCGCTCGAATCCGGCGGTGATCGATGCCTACCTGGGTGTCTCGCACTAGCCATTCGATCGGCGCACATGAGTTCGACACCTGCCATGACGACGCCGCCGGCCACGCCCTCGCGCACCGACGTGGTGCCGCATCTCCTGGTCAACAACATCGAGGTCGTCTACGACCACGTGATCCTTGTCCTGAAGGGGGTATCACTCGAAGTGCCCACCGGAAAGATGGTGGCGCTGCTCGGCGCCAACGGCGCCGGAAAAAGCACGACACTGAAGGCGATATCGAATCTGCTCAAGGCCGAGCGCGGCGCGGTGACGAAGGGCACGATCGAATACAGGGGTCAGCGGGTCGATCGGCTCGGTACGGACGACCTGGTGGGATTGGGCGTGTGCCAGGTGATGGAAGGACGGCACTGCTTTCCCCACCTCACCGTCGAGGAGAACCTGCTGACCGGCGCGTTCGCGCGTCGCGCATCGGGGAAGGGCCTCAAGGACGACCTCAACAAGGTTTACCACTACTTCCCGCGGCTCAAGCAGCGCCGCAGCAGCCAGGCCGGATACACCTCCGGCGGAGAGCAGCAGATGATCGCCGTCGGTCGGGCGCTGATGGCAGCGCCGTCGCTGGTCCTGCTCGACGAGCCGTCGATGGGGCTCGCCCCCCAGGTCGTCGAGGAGATCTTCGAGATCGTCCGCGATCTCAACGCGAGGGAACGTGTCTCGTTCTTGATCGCCGAGCAGAACACGATGGCGGCGCTGCGCGTATCCGACTACGGCTACATCCTCGAGAACGGTCGCGTCGTCATGGATGGCGAGGCGAATGCCCTTGCCGGCAACGAAGATGTCAAGGAGTTCTACCTCGGGCTGTCGGCGGCCGGCCGCAAGTCATTTCGCGACGTCAAGCACTATCGACGACGCAAGCGCTGGCTCACCTGATGCTGTCCACTGCTTCCCGGAAACGAATACCACGTGCCATGCCCGAGTACCTTGACGCCCTGGAGACGCGAGACCCCGAGATCCGGGAGCACGAGCATCTGGCGCGCCTGCCTCGACAGATCGCGCACGCGAAGGCACGCGCGCCGGCGTACGCACGCCTCCTCGCCGAAGTCGATCCTCGCACAATCACGAATCGTCAGGCCCTTGCCGCGATCCCCGTCACGCGCAAGTCCGACCTGATCGCGCTGCAGAAGTCTGCGCCCCCATTCGGCGGATACGCCACCGTGCGCTGGGGCGAGGCCGCGCGCGTCTTCGCGTCCCCCGGCCCGATCTTCGAGCCGGAGGGTCGGCGGGTCGATTACTGGCGGTTCGCCCGCACTCTCTTCGCGGCCGGCTTTCGTGCGGGCGACCTCGCGCACAACTGCTTCTCGTACCACTTCACTCCCGCCGGATCGATGTTCGAGGGTGGAGCAATCGCGCTCGGCTGCACCGTGTTTCCCGGCGGCGTCGGGCAGACGGAACAGCAGTTGCAGGCGATGGCGCTGCTCAAGCCCAACGGCTACATCGGGACCCCGTCGTTCCTGAAGATCATCGTCGATCGTGCCGATGCGCTGGGGATCGACCTGCGGCACCTGCGCAAGGCGCTCGTCTCGGGGGAGGCGCTGCCGGAGATACTGGCCAAAGAGTTTCGCGAGCGTGGTATCGATGCCTTCCAGGCGTACGGCACCGCCGATATCGGCGCCATCGCCTACGAGAGCGACGCACGCGAGGGATTCATCGTCGACGAAGGCATCCTCCTGGAAATCCTGCGCCCGGGGACGCCAGACCCCGCGGACCCCGGGGAAATCGGCGAGGTTGTCGTCACCACGCTCCACAACGAGGAGTACCCGCTGATCCGGTTCGGCACCGGCGACCTGTCCGCGGTCCTCCCGGGTGCCAGCGCCTGCGGGCGGACGAACACGCGCATCAAGGGCTGGCTGGGCCGTGCTGACCAGGCGACCAAGGTGCGCGGCATGTTCGTCCATCCGGCACAGGTCGCGGCGATCGTCGAGCGTCACCCGCAGATCCGAAGGGCGCGACTGATCGTGGGCAGCGAGGGCGGACTCGACCGGATGTCGCTGCACGTCGAACTCGGAGCGGATGAGGGCATCGATGTCGCGGCGATATCGACGACCATCCGGGAAATCACCAAGCTGCGCGGCGATGTCGTCGTCCGCGCACCCGGCGACCTGCCTGCCGACGGCAAGGCGATCGACGATATTCGCGAATACGGCCATCGATAGCCACGCGGCCGCGATCCGGGAATCCGTTCGCACCGATGAACTCTGGTCGGGGTGACAGGATTCGAACCTGCGACCTTAGCGTCCCAAACGCTCTGCGCTACCGGACTGCGCCACACCCCGAAGCTGGCATTTTGCCACCGCCGGCGCGGCAACGCTCGCGATACGTACAACAGCAGCGCATCCTGCCGGCGGCGTGGCGGGCCGTCGCACGTCGGCGCCTGGGTGTGGGCCAGGATCACGCCGTGCACGGTGCCGGCGCCCGTCGACCTACCGCGCGAACTTGCGGATCACCACCATCGCTTCGTCGATCGCATGATCGCCGCGCCCGGATTTCACCGCGTGCTGCACGCAGCCGTGCAGGTGATGCTCGAGGAGCTGCAGCGCCACGGCGTCGAGTGCCGCCTGGACCGCGGAGACCTGCGTGAGCACGTCGATGCAGTAGCGATCGTCGGCAATCATCTTGCCGATGCCGCGCACCTGACCCTCGATGCGGTTCAACCGCTTGAGGAGGGTCGCGCCATCGGGACGCGGCGCGAGCGGATGCGCGTGCGCGCCGGCAGCCGCCTCGCCGGACTCAATCCGCGACGTCATAGCCCGCGTCTTCCACCGCCGTGCGCAGCGCCGAAACACCGGTTTGCGCCGGGTCGAAGCTGACGTTCGCCGTGCCCGGCGTGAGCGTCACCGTCACATCGACGACACCGGGCAGCGCCTTCAGCACGCGCGTCACGCTCGCCACGCAGCCACCGCAGGTCATGCCCTGCACGTTCATCGTGATCGTTTCCATCGTTGATTCCTTCCTGGAGATCGGCGTCAGGGCCGCGGACGCCAGCGCCGCAACAGCAGTGCGTTGCCCACCACCGATACCGAGCTTGCCGCCATGGCGGCGCCGGCGATCACCGGATTGAGGAGGCCGAACGCAGCGAGCGGGATGCCGAGCACGTTGTAGGCGAAGGCGAAGAAGAGGTTCTGCTTGATCTTCACCAGCGTCGCGTGCGAGAGGTCGATCGCATCGACCACCGCGTTGAGGTCGTTGCGGATCAGCGTCACGTCGGCGGCTTCGACGGCGATGTCCGCACCGGCGCCGATGGCGAAGCTCACGTCGGCGGCGGCGAGCGCGGGCGCGTCGTTCACACCGTCGCCGATCATGCCGGTGATCGACCCTCGCTCCTTCAAGGCGTGAACCGCCGCCGCCTTGCCGTCGGGCAACACCCCGGCCGCGTAGTCGTCGATGCCGACGACGCGGGCGACCGCTTCCGCTGCCGCCGCGTTGTCGCCGGTGAGCATCGTCACCCGGATCCCGGCGGCGTGCAGCCGGCGCACGGCCTCGGCCGAGGTGGCACGCACCTCGTCGCGCAAGGCAATGGCACCGAGCGCCTTCCCCGCACGCGCCACACCGACCACGGTCGCCCCCTGCGCGCGCAGCCGGTCGACGATGGCCGGCGCCAACGGCGCACCTTCGCTGGCTAGGAACTCGGGTGACCCCAGGCAGGAAGCCACGGTGTCGTCACCGACGATCCCCCGCACGCCCCGGCCGCCGACGGCGACGAAATCGCGCAGGCGCTCGGGGGCGATCGATTCGCGCGTCGCGGCCGTCACGATGGCGCGGGCGAGCGGGTGCGTCGCACCGTGCTCCAGGCTCGCTGCGGTGGCGAGTACCGCAGCGCGCGACACGCCGTCGACCGGAACGATGTCGTGGACCGCGGGCTTGCCCTCGGTGAGCGTACCGGTCTTGTCGACGACGAGCGCGCGCAGGCGGCCGGCGAGTTCGAGCGCCGAGGCGTTGCGGATGAGGATGCCGGACTGCGCGCCACGCCCGGTGCCGACCATGATCGCGGTCGGTGTGGCGAGACCGAGCGCACACGGGCACGCGATCACCAGCACGGCAACCGCGTTGACGAGCGCCCGCGCCGCCTCGCCGGTCACGGCCCAGGTCGCGGCGAGCGTGACGACGGCGACGATCACCACCACCGGCACGAAGATGCCCGAGACGCGATCGGCGAGCCGCTGGATCGGCGCCTTCGAGCCTTGCGCCTCGGCGACGAGGCGGACGATTCCGGCGAGCAGCGTCGCGCCGCCGACGCCGGTCGCCTCGCAGGTGAGCGCGCCATCCTGATTGAGCGTGCCGGCGAACACCTTGGCGCCGGCGAGCTTCGCGATCATCGCCGATTCGCCGGTCAGCATGCTCTCGTCGACGCTCGATGCGCCGTCGCGCACGATCCCGTCAACCGGAACGCGCTCGCCGGCACGCACCACGAAGCGATCACCGGCGACGACCGAGGCGAGCGGAACGTCGGCGACGACGCCGTCGCGCAGCACGTGCGCGACGGCGGGCTGCAGCCGCAGGAGACCTTCGAGCGCAGCGGAGGTACCCGCCTTGGCGCGCGCCTCGAGGAGCTTGCCCAGGAGCACGAGCGTGATCACCGCGGCGCTCGCCTCGAAGTAGACGTGCTCGTGGTGCCAGCCGAAGAGCGTCACCACCACGCTCCACAGATACGCCATCGACGTGCCGAGCACCACGAGCACGTCCATGTTGGCCCCACCGCCGCGCAGCGCGTGCCACGCACCGATGTAGAAGCGCCGACCGATCCAGAACTGGATCGGGGTCGCGAGTGCCAACTGCCAGGACCGTGGAATGAAATCCTCGTGCGCACCACCGAAGAGGCTTCCGGACAAGAGCATCGGGACCATTTGCACGAGGAACGGCAGCGTGAGGATCGCCGCGACGATGAATTCGCGGCGCAGCGCCGCGAGCTCGGTCGCCTTGCGCGCCTGGTCGGCGGCCCGATCCTTCGCCGGATCGGTACGCACCGCCGCGCCGTAGCCGGCCTTGGCGACTTGCGCGAGCAGCGCGTCGACGCCGGCTTGCGCCGGATCGAAGCCGATCGTCGCGGTCTCGGTCGCAAAATTCACCGCCGCATGCACGCCCGGCAGGCGATTGAGCGACTTCTCGATGCGGGCGGCGCACGCCGCGCAGGTCATGCCGGTGAGACCAAGGTCGACCTTGTCTCGGGTCGACGTCGTGGCGATAGCATCCATTGCCGCACTATATACCCCATAAGGGTATATGGCAACCCCGGTACGCGCGCTCCGCCGGGCGGCGGCGGGAGCCGAACCTCGCCTACGGGCCGGTGTAGGCCGCCGAGAACGTCGCGGTCTGGTCACAGCCGCCGGCGGTCACCGCATCCCAACGACCCTCGACGCCGAGCGCCGTACGCTTGATCCGGGTGGCGACCGCGGTGAGCTGCGTCGGCGGCGCCGTCACGGCCAGCGTGGCCGCCGGGATGCCATACAGACTGCCCTGCTGCACCGTCGCGCCGCCGAGCGTCGTCTGCACGGTGATGCCGCTGTACACGATGTCGAACACGAACTGCAGCGACACGTTGGGCACCTGCGACACGGTGATCGTCGCCGGCACGCTGAGCGTGCCATTGCTGGCGGGATCCTTGCAGTTCGCCTGCGTCACGACGAGCCCCCCGTAATACTTGCCGGCGAGCGAGATCGCGGTGAGCGTCTGGCGCGTGATCGTCTTGCTGACGTTGACGCCGTTGATGCTGTAGGCAAACGTGCCGGCGACGGGCGAGGTCGGCGTGAACGTCGCGGTGCCGACCTGGGTGACCGTGACGTCGGCCGGATTCCACGGCGCTCCGTAGTACGTCCCGGTCGTGAGATACACCCCGCCGGTGAAGGCGCCGCCGGCATCCTTGACGAGATTCGCGGTGACCCACGTCGGCTGCTTGGTCGGGCCGTAGATGAAGAACGTGGCGAACATGAACTGGTCCGACTGCACGAAATTGACACCCCAGCCGCTCTCGGCGGCATTCCACCAGATGTCGGTGTAGTCGGTGGCCGCCGCGGCCGGCGGTACCGCCGCGAGGCTCAACGCGAAACCCAGCGCGAAGGCCGGAAGCAAGGATCGGATGCGGCGCGCAAAGGAGGTCATCGGTGGATTCGCCGTGGTGAGGAAAGGGCGCATTCTACGTCCGCGCGGGGCTGGCTGCGTCAACCCTCGTGCTTGAGCTGTGGAAAGAGGATCACGTCGCGGATCGACGCGACGTCGGTGAGGAGCATCACCAGGCGATCGATGCCGATCCCCTCCCCCGCCGTCGGCGGCAGGCCATATTCCATCGCGCGAATGTAGTCGGCGTCGTAGTACATCGCCTCCTCGTCGCCCGCCTCGCGCGCCGCCGCCTGCGCCTGGAAGCGCGCGGCCTGGTCCTCGGGATCGTTGAGCTCGGAGAACCCGTTGGCCATCTCGCGGCCGGTGATGAAGAGCTCGAAGCGATCGGTGACCGCCGGGTTCGCCTCGTTCGCGCGCGCGAGCGGCGACACGTCGGTCGGATGCGCGACGATGAACGTCGGCTGGATGAGTTTGCTCTCCGTGTTCTCCTCGAAGAGCTTGAGTTGCAGCACGCCGAGGCCGTCGGTGGGCAGCACGTCGACTCCGGCGCTGGTGAGCGCGGCCACGAGGTAGTCGACGCGCGAGAGGTTGTCGGCCGTGTGCTCCGGGTTGTACTTCGCGATCGCCTGCGCCATCGTCAGCCGATCGTACGGCCCGCCGAGGTCGATCGGCGTGCCCTGATAGCGGATCGTCGTCGTCCCGAGCACCTGCTCCGCGACCTCGCGCATCAGCGCCTCGGTGAGATCCATGAGGTAGTGATAATCCTGGTACCCCTCGTAGAACTCGAGCATCGTGAACTCGGGATTGTGCCGGGTGCTGATGCCTTCGTTGCGAAAGCTGCGATTGATCTCGAAGACCTTCTCGAGCCCACCGACGACGAGTCGCTTGAGATACAGCTCCGGAGCGATGCGCAGGAAGAGTTGCATGTCGAGCGCGTTGTGGTGGGTCACGAAGGGACGCGCCGCCGCGCCGCCGGGGATCGGGTGCATCATCGGCGTCTCGACTTCGAGATAGCCGCGGGCGACGAAGAACCCACGGATCGCCTGCACGATCTGCGAGCGCTTGACGAACACGTCGCGCGTCGCCGGATTGGTGATGAGATCGACGTAGCGCTGGCGGTAGCGCTGCTCCTGATCGGTCATCCCGTGAAATTTCTCGGGCAACGGCCGCAGTCCCTTGGCGAGGAGGCGCACCTCGCTGCAGCGGATCGACAGTTCGCCGGTGCGGGTCCGGAAGAGCGTCCCGGTGGCGCCGACGATGTCGCCCAGGTCCCAATGCTTGAAGTCGTCGAGCGCGGCCTGACCGACGCCATCGACGGTGACGTAGAGCTGGATGCGGCCCGACATGTCCTGCAACGTGGCGAAGCATGCCTTGCCCATCACGCGCTTCAGCAGCATGCGCCCGGCGACCTTGACGACGATCGCCCGCGGCTCGAGTGTTTCGTTGGGCTCGTCGCCGTACTTCGCGTGGAGCTCGGCGGCGAGCGCGTCCCGGCGAAAGTCGTTGGGATACGCCTGGCCGGCGGCGCGCAGCGCCGCGAGCTTCCCGCGGCGCTCGGCGATGATCTGGTTCTCGTCCTGGGGAACGGAGTCGGACATGGGCAATGAGGGATGGGGAATGGAGGATAGGTCGCGCCGCGAAGCGCGCGCGGAAAGCCTGCCCGCGCGTGCGCCGCGCTACACGCCCTGCTTCAGGCTCGCCGCGATGAACGGCTCGAGATCGCCGTCGAGCACGCGCTGCGTGTCGCCGACCTCGTAGTTGGTGCGCAGGTCCTTGATCCGCGACTGGTCGAGCACGTAACTCCTGATCTGGTGCCCCCAGCCGATATCGGTCTTGCTGTCCTCGAGCTTCTGCTGCGCTTCGCGGCGCTTGCGCATCTCGAGCTCGTAGAGCTTCGACTTCAGCATCTGCATCGCCTCGGCGCGGTTGCGATGCTGCGAGCGGTCGTTCTGGCACTGCACCACGATGTCGGTGGGCAGGTGCGTGATGCGCACCGCGGAGTCGGTCTTGTTGATGTGCTGGCCGCCCGCGCCCGAGGCGCGAAAGGTGTCGATGCGCAGGTCCGCCGGATTGATGTCGATCTCGATCGAATCGTCGACCTCGGGATAGACGAACACGCTCGCGAACGACGTATGCCGCCGCGCGTTCGAGTCGAACGGGCTCTTGCGCACGAGACGGTGCACGCCGACCTCGGTGCGCAGGTAGCCGTACGCGTACTCGCCTTCGACCTTGATCGATGCGCTCTTGATGCCGGCGACGTCGCCGGGCGACTCCTCGAGGAGCTCGGTCCGGTAGCCCTTGCGCTCGCAGTACTTCAGATACATGCGCAGCAGCATCGCCGCCCAGTCCTGCGCCTCGGTGCCGCCGCTGCCCGCCTGGATGTCGATGAAGCAATTCGCCGGATCCATCGGGTCGTCGAACATCCGACGGAATTCGAGGTTCTCCACGATGCCGGCCAGTCGCGCGGCGTCTTCCTCGATCGCGAGCATGGTGTCGTCGTCGGCCTCGGACCTCGCGAGGTCGAAGAGGTCGCGACTGTCGCCCAGACCCGCTTCCAGTTCGACGATCGTGCCGACGATGCCGTCGAGTTCCTTCTTCTCCTTGCCGAGCGCCTGCGCACGCTCGGGATCGTCCCAGACCGTGGGATCCTCGAGCTCGCGCGAGACGACGGCGAGCCGCTCCGATTTCACATCGAAGTCAAAGATACCTCCGCAACTCGGCCGCCCTCTGCATGAGGTCGGCGAGCGTGTTGGAGATGAGGTTGATCCGGTCGGCTTCCATGGTCGGTGTCCTGCATTTCCTCGCGTCGAATCAAGGAATTATACGTGATGCGCGGGATCCGCCACGGCCGTCGCCGCCGCCGCCGCTATCATCGCGGCCATGGAAGCTTGGCTCGGCACGCTGCTCGATGCGCTGGCGCTGCCCAAGTTCGGGCTGTCGACGGTCTTCGTCGTCGCCTTCGTCTCGGCGACGCTCCTGCCGCTCGGCTCGGAGCCCGCCGTGTTCGGCCTCGTCAAGCTCAATCCCGACCTCTTCTGGCCGGCGATCCTCGTCGCCACCGCCGGCAACACGTTGGGGGGCGTGGTGACCTACGCGATGGGCTACGGCGCGGAGCGCGCGTACGTGCGCCTCGTGCGTCAGGAGCGCACCACGATGCACGCGCACGCGCTGCGCTGGCTCGAGCGCTTCGGTCCCAAGGCCTGCCTGCTGTCCTGGCTGCCGCTGGTCGGCGATCCGTTGTGCGCGGTGGCCGGCTGGCTCCACCTCGCGTTCTGGCCCTGCGTCGGCTACATGGCGATCGGCAAGCTCGCGCGCTACGTGGTCATGACGAGCGCGCTGCTCTGGGTGTTTCCGGGCGTGTTCGCCCGCTGAACGGGGCCACCGTGCCACAATAGCGCGAGGAGGTTGTCCGCAATGACGTCTTCAGCCACCACCGCGCCCGCGACGGTCGCTTCCGACCGCGAGCAGATCGTCGATGCCAGCAATCCGCTCGGCATCGACGGCATCGAGTTCATCGAGTACGCGACCAGCAAGCCGCAGGCGCTGGGCCAGGTGCTGGAGACGATGGGCTTCCATCCGATCGCGCGCCATCGCTCGCGCGAAGTGCTGCTGTACCGGCAGGGTGGCATGAACGTGATCGTCAATGCGCACGCGACCCCGCGGCCGCGCGCGGTGCAGCCGCGCGAGACGCCGGTCATCGCGGCCGTCGCGCTGCGCGTGCGCGACGCCGCCGCGGCGTACCGCCACGTCGTCGAGGCCGGGGCGTGGGCGGTGCCCACGCACGTGGAAGTCATGGAGCTCAACATCCCGGCGATCCACGGCGTGGGCGCATCGCGGATCTACTTCGTCGACCGCTATCGCGAGTTCTCGATCTACGACGTCGATTTCACGCTGATCCCCACGGTCGACCCGCACCCTCCCGCGCTCGCCGGCATGCGCTGGTTCGGCATCGTGCAGTACATCGGCGCCGAGCGCATGGAGGACTGGACCGAGTTCTACGGCGAGCTCTTCGGCTTTCGCGCCCTGCCCGACGACGAGCGCTACGGCATCCTGCCGAAGGGACGCATCCTGAAGAGTCCCGACGGCAGCTTCTTCCTGCAACTGATCGAGCCCAAGCCCGGGATCCTCGACGTCGAGCCCGAGGAGACGCTGCACCGGGTGGGATTCGGCGTTCCCGACGTGCTCGAGGCCGTGGCGCTCCTGCGCGCCCGGGGAGTGAGCTTCATCGAATCCGGGGACGTCCATTCCAACGCGCGCGGCGCGCTCACCGAGAGCCGGCTGGGTGGCGTGATGTTCGAGCTCGTGCACGACGAGCGCACGGCGTAGGCAGCGCCATGGATGCCGCGCCCATCAACTTCGACGACTTCGGGATGGACACGGTGTCGCTCGCCGGTCCGCTCGCGGCGAAGCTCGCGGCGATTCGCGACGCCGGATTCGCGCAGGTCATGGTCTCGGCAAGCGACATCGCGGGGCACCCCGGCGGGGTCGATGCCGCCGCCCGGCTCATCCGCGCCAGTGGCTTGCGCGTGACCGGGTTCCAGGTGCTGCGCGACTTCGAGGGCCTGTCCGGCCGCCTGCACACCTACAAGATCGACATCGCGAAGGCGATGCTCGACATGTGCAACGCGATCGGCTCGCGCGTGCTCGTCGTGGCGTCGTCGACGTCGACGCACACCACCACCGATCCCGACGCTCTCGCCCGCGACCTGCGCAAGCTCGCGATGCTGGCCGTGCCGTTCGGCATCCGCATCGTCTACGAGGCGCTCTCCTGGGGCCGCACGGTACGCGAGTTCCCCGACGCCTGGGACATCGTCTGCGGCGCGAACGCACCCAACCTCGGTATCGGCATCGATTCGTTCCACGCCTTTGCTGCCGAGTCGTCGCTCGACGACCTCGACCTGCTCGCGGCCGACAAGGTCTTCCTCGTGCGCCTCGCCGACTTCATGTGGCCGGAGGCGCGCAGCGTGGAAGAGCGCATCGATACCGCGCGACACTACAGCGTCTTTCCCGGCGAGGGGGTGCACAGCGACGCGCTCGCCGAGCTCGTGACCCGCCTCGACGCCATCGGCTATCGCGGCGACTACAGTTTCGAGGTCGTCAACGACGACTACGCCCAGCTCCCGCCACCCGTCGTCTGCGAGCGCGCGCGCCGTTCGGCGATCTGGCTGTCGCAGGAGGTGCTGCAACGCTCGATGCCGCTGCCCAACCAGATCCGGCTGCGCGGCAAGGCTGCCGCACCGTAGCGGTGCGGCTCGGCGGCGGATGGCCGCGTCGGCACTCACCGCGTCCATCCATCGCCACGTGCGTGCCCGGTCGCGTAGCGGCGCCCGGACGACGGCGACGGCGCCGCAAGTTGCCACCGCAGCACCGCCCGCTGCCGCGACGGGTCGATAATGCACGGTCATGTTCACCCCGTCCGGTTTCACTGCCGCGCACGATCTGCCCGTCTCGATGGCGGACGATGCCTACGCCTTCGCGTTCCGCGGCGACCAGGTGCTGGTGCGCACACCCGACGCGCAGGCGCTCGTCCTGCCGCGCCGCGGCGAACTCGACGCCGTCGGGGTGACCGGAAACCTCCACTTTCTCGGTTCGCTCGGCAGTTGCGCCTGCGTGGCGCTCGACCTGCGCGACGACGCACCGGAACCCGCGGGCATGCGCTTCGTCGGCTTGCGCGCGCTCTTCTTCAAGGTACCCGAGGAACTCCTGGCGCTGGCCGCGCGGGCCTTCCAGATCGTCGACTTCGATCGCAATCACCGCTACTGCGGCCGCTGCGGCACGCCGGTACACCCCCGCGGCCACGAGCGCGCGAAGGAGTGCCCGGCCTGCGGCCTCGTCGCATACCCGCGCATCTCGCCGGCGATGATGGTCCTCGTCACCCGTGGCCGGGAACTCCTCCTCGCACGGGCGCACCGCTTCGCTCCCGGCATGTTCAGCGCGCTCGCCGGATTCGTCGAGCCCGGCGAAACGATCGAGGATTGCGTTCGCCGCGAGGTACACGAGGAGGTCGGTCTCGACGTGACCGACATCACCTATTTCGCGAGCCAATCATGGGCGTTCCCGCACTCGCTCATGATCGCCTTCACCGCCACCTACGCAGGTGGCGACATCCACCTCGAGGACGAGGAGATCGCCGAGGCGCGCTGGTTCCCCGTCGACGCGCTGCCCAAGCTCCCGATGAGCGTGTCGATTGCCCGTCGCCTCATCGACGCCACCGCGACGCGGCTGCGCAGCGCCTGAGCGCGCCGGGGATGGTCGTCCGGGCAGTCACCTGGCGGGCTGCTAGAATCGCGGGCTCCATGCGCCGCCTCGTTGCGTTCTTCCTCGCCTTCCAGTGCCTCGTCGCGGCGATCGCCGCCGCGCAGTCCGCACCGCCAGCGCCGCCCGCGGCGGCGCCGGATGCCGCCGTCGCGATTCCCCGCGAGCTCACCGAGGCAGGCCGCAAGGCATACGCCGAATCGCTGAAGGTCGCGCGCGCCCGCATCGACGACAAGCAGTACGCAGCGGCGATCGAGATCCTGGACCAGCTCACCGCCGAGCGGCCGCGTGAGCCGCAGGCACGCTTCCTCAAGGGGCTGGCGCTCGCCGATTCGGGCAAGACCGACGAGGCGATCGCGACGTACCGCGGCATCATCGCCGAGTACCCCGAGTTGCCCGAGCCGCACAACAACCTCGCGGTGCTCCTCGCGCAGAAGGGCGAATACGAACTCGCCCGCGCCGAGCTCGAGACGGCGATCGCCGCCGCCCCCGATTACGCGGTCGCGTACGAGAACCTGGGTGACATCCACGCGCAACTCGCGGCGGTCGCCTACGAGAAGGCCATCGCGCACGATGTCCGCAACAAGACCGCGCCCGTCAAGCTGAAGCTCGTGCGCGAGGCGCTCGCCCCGCCGTCGGCGACCACGCCGCCCATCGTCGCGGCCCCACCGTCGAGTGCGGCGCCGGCCGCCCCCTCGAAGTGATCCGTTGCGGTCCACCCGCCAGGAGAAACCCATGCTGCAAAGAATCGTCACCGCGCTCGCCTTCGCATTGGTCGCCGGAGCCGCCGCGGCCGCCAACCCGGTGGTCGAGCTCGACACCACGGCAGGCGTGATCAAGGTCGAGCTCTTCCCCGAGGCCGCGCCCAAGACCGTCGCCAACTTCCTCGATTACGTGAAGAGTGGACATTACGTCGGCACCCAGTTCCACCGGGTGATCGACGGCTTCATGATCCAGGGCGGCGGCTTCACTCCGGAATTCAGCCAGAAACCCACCCGCCCGCCGATCCCGATCGAATCGGAAGGTTCCGCCAAGGCGGGGCTGTCGAACGTTCCCGGCACCATCGCCATGGCGCGCACGAGCGACCCCAATTCCGCCACGTCGCAGTTCTTCATCAACGTCGGCAACAATCAGCGCCTCGACTACGCGCCGGGCAATCCCGGATACACCGTATTCGGCAAGGTGGTCGCCGGCATGGACGTCGTCACCAAGATCGCCAAGGCGCCGAAGGGCGCCGCCGCCCCGGTGCCGCCGGGCATCAACCCGGCCGACGTGCCGAGCACGCTGGTCGTGATCAAGGCTGCCAAGGTCGTCGGCGGCTGACGAGACGGTGACGGAACGGCGCCGCTGGCGATCCCGGCGCGCCGCGCCCGTCATCGATCCACGTGCGCCACCCGGCGCCCAAACGTGAGTGCAGCGAAAGGAAGCGCATCATCATGAGCAAGGTACTGCTGAAGACGAGCAAGGGTGACATCCAGCTCGAGCTCGATGCCGAGAACGCCCCCGCGACGGTCGAGAATTTCCTCCGTTACGTGCGCGACGGACACTACGACGACACCGTGTTCCACCGCGTGATCGGCGGCTTCATGATCCAGGGTGGGGGCATGGCGCCCGGCCTCACGCAAAAGCCCACCCGGCCGCCGATCGCCAACGAAGCGACCAACGGCCTCAAGAACAGGAAGTACAGCGTGGCGATGGCGCGCACCTCCGAACCGCACTCCGCGACCGCACAGTTCTTCATCAACGTCGCCGACAACGACTTCCTCGATTACAAGGCGCCGTCGCCCAACGGCTGGGGATACTGCGTCTTCGGCAAAGTCGTCGCCGGCCAGGACGTGGTCGATGCGATCGAGGGTGTTCCCACCGGCAACGCCGGGGCCCACCAGAACGTGCCCAAGGAGGACGTGTTGATCGTGAAGGCGGCGGAGATTTCCTAGCGCGCCGCGACCCGGCCGCGCGGCGCGCATTGCGACGAGATGATGCCCGCGGCAGCGGAGGGTGCGGCACCCGGATCCGTGGGGGCGCCACCGGCAGTGGCGGCCGCCGCGACGCCGGCGACCGAGGCTTCCGCGACGCGTTCGACGCTCTTCCTCTCCGATCAGCACCTCGCCGCGGCGCGGCCGCGGGCGCTCGCCGCGTTCCACGCCTTCTGCGCCGGCCCGGCGCGCGCCGCTGTCGCGGTGTACATGCTGGGCGACCTCTTCGATTTCTGGGTCGGCGACGACCAGCTGCGCGAGCCGATCGTGAGCGACGTGGTGCGCGCGCTGCGCGGCGTCACCGACGCCGGCGTGCCGCTGTTCATCGCGCACGGGAATCGCGACTTCCTTCTGGGGGAACGCTTCGCGCAGGCGACCGGCGCCCATCTGCTGCCCGAGTACGCGGTGGTCGACCTCTACGGAGTGGCCACGCTGCTGTGCCACGGCGACGCGCTGTGTACCGACGACGTCGACTACCAGGCGTACCGCGCCCGCATCCGCAACCCGGTGACCCAACGGCGCCTGCTGCGGCTCCCCTACGTCGTGCGCCGACAGATCGCGCGCTGGCTGCAAAGGAAAAGCGCCGCCAGCAAGGCCGGCAAGTCAGATGCGATCATGGATGTGACGCCGGCTGCCGTCGCGGCCGCCTTCCGGACGCACGGCGTCCGGCGCATGATCCACGGCCATACGCACCGTCCGGCGCGGCACCTGCACGTGGTCGATGGCGTCGAGTGCGAGCGCATCGTGCTCGCCGATTGGTACCACACCGGGAGCTATCTCGAGGTCGGGCCGGACGGCGTCCACGAGCGGCGCCTGTCCGGCGGGTAGCCGGACCGGCCGCCGCCCACGGCCGTCGACGCGCTACTGGCCGAGCTTCACCGCCTGGCCGCTCGTCGTGTCCCACGCCGAGCCATCGACGAGGCTGATGCGGTAGAACTCGCGCACCACGTTGCCCATGAAGCCGATCTCGACGATCGACACGTCGCGGAACTCCGTCGTCATGCCGTCGGGAAGGACCCGGTTCATCTCGTCGGCCACCGGCTTCATCGCCGTCTGGATGCGCGCGTCGAACGGCGTCATGCTGTAGACGAGCGTGTTGTGCGGATTGTGCGCGGAGGTCGGCTTGCCGTCCTTCATCACGTTGACGCCGCTCACACCGACGGTCTGCACGAGCTCGCGCGCCGCCTCGCCCATCTTCGCGTACACGGGACCGGTGACGCGCGGCAGCGGGCCGTCGCGCAGCGGCGCGAGCGCCGCCGTTGCCACCACGCTGTACGCCATCATATCCTCGTAACCCGTGCCGCTCTTCACGATCCCGAGGTCGAACCACCACGGTGCGCCCGCGCCGGCGGCGGCCTCGGTGAGATAGAAGTTCTTGAGCGTCACCTTGAGCACCGGCGGCACGCTCTTCAGCGCGGCGAGCATCCGGCGCGGCGTCCCCGGGTCCGCGTTGTGGATGTGCACGACGGTCACGTGCTGGAGGTTGAAGGTACGCGCCTCGGCGACGAGTCCGGTCGCGATGAGCCGCTCGCGCAGCGGGGGATAGATCCTGTTGTCGAGGACGTCGGTCACGTCCTTCGGCAGGCGGTAGACGAGCCCGTAGGTCGCCTTGTGCTCGCGGAACGCCGGCTGGCCGATCGACGAGTTGTCGATGCCCGGCGCGCCGCTCGTCGCGCATCCCGTCAATCCGCTCGCCGCGACCGCAAGCGCAGCGACGCCGAACGCAAGCTTCTTCATGGAGGCCTCTTTTCGTTGGTGTGGGGGCGATGCGGCCGTGGCCGGCCGCCGACGGATCGTACCGGAGTTTCCCCTGATACGGTCAGGGGGATTGGTGCGCGTCGTCGAAAATCGCGCCCGATGGCCCCACGATCACCGCGCCGTCCGGGAGACGTCCCGGGGCCGAGCGCGTGCGCTACCCCGTCCGCCGGCGAAATGGCGGAGCGCTGCGTGACGGCGGCCGTACCGCCACCGCGCCCCGGATGCGCGCGACGATCGTCGGCATGTCGCGCGCGATGTGCGCGTAGAAGCGCTTCAACCCGGGACACAGATAGTTCAACCCGGCCTCGCCCGAGCGCGTGCGCACGAAGCGCGTCTTCGGGCACTCGCCCCAGCACAGCCGAAGGTGCGGGCAGCGCCGGCAATCGGTCGGCAGCGCATCGCGCTTGGCGAAGCCGAATTTCTGCTGCGCATCGGAATAGGCGAGCGTCCCGAGATGGGTGTCCGCGATGTTGCCGAGCCGGTACTCGGGATAGACGTAGTGGTCGCAGGCGAAGACGTCACCGTCGTGCTCGACCGCGAGCGCCTTGCCGCAGAACTCCGCGCTCACGCAGCGCTGCGCCGGCAAGCCCAGCGACTGCGCCACTGCGGTTTCGAAGAGATCGACGTAGACGCGCCCGTAGTCGTGCGCGTACCAGTCGTCCCAGATCGCGCACAGGAAAGCACCCCAATCGTCGGGGTCGACCGACCAGTCGGTGACCACCGAGTCGGGATTGCCGGGCCGCGCCGCCGGCGTACCGACGATGGGCAGCGCCGCGGGATCCCAGCGCTGCGGCGCCACGCGGTGGAACGACTTCGGCTCGACGCAGGGGATGAACTGCACGCGCCACGTGCCGAGCTCGCGGCTGAGGAAGCGATAGACATCGAGCGGGCGCTGCGCGTTGTCGCGATTGACGACGCACAGGACCGCGAAGGGGATGTCGTGCCGGCGCAGGAGGCGCGCGGCGGCGACCACCTTGTCGTGCGTCGGCGCACCGCCCTTCGTCGCGCGATGGCGGTCGTGCAGGTCCTTCGGGCCGTCGCAGCTCAGCCCCACCAGGAAGCGATGCTCCTTGAGGAACGCCGCCCATTCGTCGTCGAGCAGCGTGCCGTTGGTCTGCAAGTCGTTCTCGATGCGCTGGCCGGGCTTGCGGTAGCGCGCCTGCAACTCGACGACCCTGCGGAAGAAGTCCACGCCGAGGATCGTCGGCTCGCCGCCTTGCCAGCTGAAGACGACCTCGTCGCCGGTCTGCGCCTCGATGTACTGGCGGATGTGCCGCGCCAGCATCCCGTCGGCCATCCGGGGCTGCTTCGGCTGCCGCAGGAGATCCTGCTTGTGCAGGTAGTAGCAGTACGTGCAGTCGAGGTTGCACAGCGAGCCGACCGCCTTGACCATCGCGTGGAAGCGGTACTGCGCGCCGGCGGGCAGCGGCGGCAGCGCGAGCGGCGGTTCGGGGCGGTCACCCGGCTCGTTGCGCTCGTCATCGATCCGAAACATGGAATCCATCATCGGCACCCGTGCGGAATGAACGCCATTATCCCGCACGGGCGGCGGCGCCCAATTCCTGCGACAGCGGTGCGCGGGCGCAGCCTACGGGCGCCGGCAGTCGACCGCGATGCCCCTGCCCGCGTCGCCGTAACGAAGATTGGCGAGGGTGAGGACCTCGACGGGGAGGGAGGTCACCACGCCCTGCTCCGTCGTGAGCACGAGGTTCCCGTCGGCCAGCCGCCAAGCGCGCGGCGCGTCCTTCGCCGGCGCTGCTGGGGACGGACCCTCCATGAGCGCATCGCCGTGGAACACCACCGTGCCGTCGTCCCGGTAGGTCCAGTACGTGGCGACACCCGTGCGCTGATCGGTGCACCGCCAGGGTCCGTGCAGCAGCGTCGCATCGCGCCCCGGGATCGCAGCAGGCGGCGGGGGCGCGGGGGCATGCCTGGGCAGCGCCGCCACGACGGGCGTTCGTGCCGGGATCAGCGTCTGCACGAACTCATCGACGCTCGGCGCGAGGTAAACGGCACCGATGGCCAGTACTGCCACGCCGACCAGTGCCGGCAGTTGCGCTCGAAGGCCACGCACCCAACGCGGTCGCTGCACGACGGCCGCCGCCAGTGCCGCGCCGGCGGAGCCCGGGATGACGCTCGGCGGCCCGACGCTCAGGGGATGGACGGCGATCTGGATCTCGCCACCGTCGTCGTCGCGCTCCTCCACCTCACGCTCGACCGACGCCGCGGCGCCAATCGCCCGCAACGTCGCCGCAATCCGCTCGGCATCGGCGCGCCCGAGACCTCGCTTGATCGGCTGCGGCCGGTCGTTGAAGTAACTGTCGGTGACCGCGGCTGGCAATCCCGTCACGCGCACGAATTCGCGCTTGACGTGCTCGATGTCCGCGCCGCCGACGGCGCGGCCTTGCAAGACGACACGGTAGTGCATCTTCGCCAACTCCGGGAGCGCCACCGAGCCGATGGTGACCGCCACCCCGCTCGATTCACGCGGAACGCTCGGCACGAGTCACGATCGGGAGCAAGTTCGGTGCCCGGGCACCGGCGATGCCCACGGCGATCGGCAACTGGCCGCGGCCGTGGCGGATCGCCTGCCGTGACGCGTCAACTGCTGTCGCGGATCGGCGCCGGGCCGCCCCAAGCCGCTGACTGCGCCCCCTTCGGCGGCAGCGAGCGCAGCGAGTGTGGGGGTCGTTCATCGCAGACTCCAAGTGCACTTCACAGGAGACGCAGAGGCACAGAGAAAGAATGCCTTTTCTCCGCGTCTCGGCGTCTCTTTGTAAAGCCCTTCGTCAGCGGCGCCGGTGGCGGCAGCGAGCGCAGCGAGCGTGGGGGTCGTTCATCTACCCGAGCGCCTGGTCGAAGTCATCGATGAGATCTTCGCGATCCTCGATGCCCACCGAGATGCGGATCAGCGACTCGGCGATGCCCATCGCGGCCCGCCGCTGCGGCCCCATCTCGTAGAAGATCGTCTGCGCGACCGGAATCGCCAGCGTGCGGTTGTCACCCAGGTTCGACGACAGCACCACGATCCGCAGGCGGTTGAGGAAGGCCATCGGATCGACGCCGTCGGCCAGCTCGAACGCGAGGAGGCCGCCGAAACGCCCACCGAAGAGCTCCTGCGCAAGTGCGTGCTGCCCGTGCGACGCGAGGCCCGGGTAGTGGACGGCACGCACCATGCGATGCGTGCCGAGGAACCGCGCGAGGGCGAGCGCGTTGGCGCAGATGCGCTCCATGCGCAGCGCGAGCGTCTCCGCACCGATCGCGATGTGGTGCGCCTGCTCGGGCGCGAGGGTGGCGCCCCAGTCGCGCAGCGCCTTCTTGCGCAGTTGCTGGAGGCCCCAGTTCTGCGGTGGCTGCGACTTGTACGAATCGTAGATGTTGGGATAGCGCGTCCAGTCGAAGAGCCCGGTGTCGGTGACCGCGCCACCAAGCGCGTTGCCGTGTCCACCGATGTATTTGGTGAGCGCGTTGACGACGAGGCTCGCACCGGCGGTGACCGGTCGGAAGAGCCACGGTGAGGTCATCGTGTTGTCGACCACGTAGACGATCCCCCGCGCTCGGCAGAGCTCGCCGATGCGTACGAGGTCGGCCACCTGCACGCGTGGATTGGCGATGGTCTCGACGAAGACGAGACGCGTGGCGGGCGTAAGCGCCGCCTCGACCTGCGCCGCATCGGTGGCATCGACGAACGTCACCCCCTGCCCGTGCGCCTCGAGGGTAAGCAACAGGCTCGACGTGTTGCCGAACACGAACTGGCTCGCCACGACATGATCGCCATGGCGCAACAGCGCGATCATGATCGCGCCGATCGCGGCCATGCCGGTGGCGAATGTCACCGTGCCGACGCCGCCTTCCATCGCGGTGAGCTTGGCCTCCAGTGCGGCCGAGGTGGGATTGCCCTGGCGGCCGTACGCGTAGCCGCTCGCCCTCCCCTGGAACACGGCGGCGAGTTCGTTGGCGTCACGATAGCCGTACGCGACGGAGACGTGCAGCGGCTTGTGCAGCGCGCCGTGCTCGATGGGGGCGCCGCGATCGGCATGGAGGATGGCGGTGGTGAAGCCGCGCTTGGCATCGTTACTCATGATCGATCCATCGAAGTCGGCATGGGAAGGCCTCGACAGGCGCAAAAAAACCCGCCGAGTACCGCCTGACGGGTTTCGCGTGCCCTTCCACGAACGTCGCGGGCCGGGCCTGAACCTCGCTTTAGCGGCATTTGTTACGCGCCCGCAAGCTGAAGCTTCAAATCGGCGCGAAATTCAATTCTATGTCGTCGCGAACCGCGTCGTCAACGCCAAGTCGATTCGCAGCCGCGTCGGCTTCCCCATCGCGGTGCTTCACGAACGAGTCCCCGCGGTCGGGCGCGGCGCTCCACGGCGCGCCAGCGAAGCTACCCGGGTTCTCTCTCTTCTTCGAGCAGGTCCGCCGCAGCGTACTGCCCACGGGACTCGTTGCGCTCGCTCGCGAGGTGCGAGAGGTAGTCGGCGGTGATGTCCCCCGTGATGTACTTGCCGTCGAAACACGACGCCTCGAAGTTCACGAGACGGGGGTTGGCCTTGCGCACCGCATCCTGCAGTGCCGTGAGATCCTGATAGATGAGGAGATCGGCGCCGATCTCCCGCGCGATCTCGGCCTCGGTGCGGCCGGTGGCCACGAGTTCTTCCTGGCTCGGCATGTCGATACCGTACACGTTGGGAAAGCGTACCGGCGGTGCCGCCGACGCGAAGTACACCTTCCGCGCGCCCGCCTCGCGCGCCATGTTCACGATCTCCCGCGAGGTCGTCCCGCGGACGATCGAATCGTCGACGAGAAGCACCACCTTGCCCTTGAACTCGATG
The DNA here is from genome assembly GCA_020852555.1 of Burkholderiales bacterium. GTDB lineage: Bacteria > Pseudomonadota > Gammaproteobacteria > Burkholderiales > Casimicrobiaceae > VBCG01. The sequence continues at coordinate 29,123 of JADZAQ010000051.1, read as the reverse complement.
CCCACCGGATTCAGTTTCTGGCGCACGCTCTTCCGCCGCATCGCCTGCCCCGGCATGATGAAGGTGCGGCCGATGTAGCGGTTCTTGACGAAGCCCTCGCGGTACGTGAGTCCGAGCCGGGTCGCGAGCGCCAGCGCCGACGGCCGGCTCGAGTCCGGGATCGGGATCACGACGTCGATGTCGGCCGCCGCGGGCAGGCGGCGGATCTTCTCGGCGAGCGCGTCGCCCATGTTGAGGCGCGCCTCGTACACCGACGTGCCGTCGATCACCGAATCGGGTCGCGCGAGATAGACGAACTCGAAGATGCACGGATTGAGCGACGGCCGCTCGGCGCACTGCCGCGCGTGGAACCCGCCGGTGGCATCGACGAAGATCGCTTCGCCCGGCGCCACGTCGCGCACCACGCGGAAACCGAGCGGCTCGATCGCCACCGACTCCGAAGCGACGAGATACTCGGTGCCGCCCATCTGCTCGTTGCGGCCGACGATGAGCGGGCGGATGCCGAAGGGGTCGCGAAATGCGAGCAGTCCATAACCCGCGATCATCGCCACCACCGCGTACGCACCGCGGCAGCGCCGGTGCACTCCGGCCACCGCCGTGAAGATCGCCTCCGGATCCAGGCGATGATGCTGCGCCGCGCGCTCCAGTTCGAGGGCGAGCACGTTGAGCAGCACCTCGCTGTCCGAGTTGGTATTGACGTGGCGGAAATCGACCTCCCACAACTCGCGCTTCAACGCCTCGCTGTTGGTGAGGTTGCCGTTATGCGCAAGTGTGATCCCGAATGGCGAGTTGACGTAGAACGGCTGCGATTCGAGTTCCGAGAACGCCGATCCGGCGGTGGGGTAGCGACAATGGCCGATGCCCGCGCGGCCGGTGAGATCGCGCATGTTCCGCGTGCGGAACACGTTTTGCACGAGTCCCGGCCCCTTGAACATGTGGAAGACCGGGCCCTCGCTCGTGACGATGCCCGCGGCATCCTGCCCGCGGTGCTGGAGCAGGAGGAGTCCGTCGTAGAGGAGTTGGTTGACCGGCGTGTGCGCCACGATACCGACGATGCCACACATGACGACCCTTTCAGTGCTTCGTCAGGCCTTGCGACCGCGTTCTTCCACGGTGCGGCCTTCGCGGGAATAATCAAGACTCTGCGCCCATTCCGCCGGCAGCCAGGGGGCGAACGAGAGAGCGGCAAGCACGAGCGGCCGCGCAAGGGCGGCATTCTGCCACCAATCCTGGCGGGGGAGCGTCGTGAGCCCCGCGATCAGGATGAAGGCGAGCACCACGACGATGCCGCGCGCACTGCCGAAGACGCCACCCAGGAAGCGATCGACGAAGCCGAGGCCCGACTTGCGGATGATGGTCGACAACGGCCAGGAGATGAGCGCGCCGGCGACGATGGCGAGAATCATGATGGCGATGAATGCGACGATGTAGCGCAGTACCGGGTGGCCCCCGATCTCGGGCAGCCAGGCGCCGACGATGGGCGAGAACGCGAGTGCCGCGAAGAAACCCAGCACCCAGGCACCGAGTGCGATCAACTCCCGGGTGAAGCCGCGGACGTAGGCGAGCAGGATCGACAGCGCGACGACACCAATCACCGACCAGTCGAAGACCGTCATGTTTGGCGAGACGTCGACGGCGCAGGCACGGCGCGAGCGCCGGTCAGCGCGTCGTGACGATCCCGTTGTATCCCTCGCCCTTGAGCTTGTCGCGCGCGGTCGCCGCCACTTCGCGCGAGGGATAGGGTCCGATGCGCACGCGCCACAACTGGCCCTTGCTCGTCGTGGTCGGCTCGGAATACGCCGGGTATCCGACGCGCTTTAGCTTGTTGACGAGCGAGTTCGCGCCGTAGACGTCGGAGAACGCGTAGACCTGCACGGCGAAAAGACCGTTCGCCGTGGCCGCGGGAATGGCGGCGGAACCGTTGGCGCCCGTCTTGGTGCTGGCGGCTGCCGGGACGTCGGCGGCCGGAGCACTGGCGGCCGGAGTGCTGGCGGCGGGCGGGCTGGTTGTGGGCGTGGCTACGGTGGGGGCCGGCACGGCAGCGGAGGGCGACGCGGCCGGCGTCTCCGCTTGCGATGGCTCGGCCTTGCCCGGCTCGCTGCGAGCATCCGGCACCCGGTCGGGCCGCGCATTCTCGGTCGACGGCGATCCGGTCCCCGCCTCGGGCTTGGCGGCCGGCTTGGGCGGTTCGGTCCTGGTGTCGGTCTTGCCGCCGGACTTCGCACCGTCGCCCTTTGGTGCATCCTGCTTGCCACGATCGGAGAGTCGATTGACGAATTTCCCTTCGCCCACCGGCGGGATCTTCACGGCAACGTCCTCGCCGAGCGGTTTGGGATCGCTCTCGAGCAGCATCGGAACGGCGACCGCCACCAGCAGCGCGAGCACGATCGCACCCACGAGGCGGCGTCTGGCGCGGCGCTTCAAGTCGTCGAGGTTGACGTCGGCGGCGGCGGTCATGGCGGAGTCGGGCGGCTGGCGGCGCGCTCCGCGCGCGTCCCGGCAAGGCACTCCTTGGCGGCGGCCACGGTACGGAACGATCCGAAGACGACGATTCTATCAGCCTCCCCGGCGGCTTCGCGCGCCGCGGCGAAGGCGGCGGCGACCGTGGGAAACGTCCGGATCGCGGTGGCATCGACCCCGGCGGCGAGGACTGCGGCGCGCAGGCGCTCGGCCGCACCGCCGCGCGCACCCGCGAGCGCCGCCACGAACCAGCGATCGACGCGCGGCAGCACGGCGCGCACCACGCCGTCGACGTCCTTGTCGCCGAGCATCGCGCACACCGCAATCGTCGTCGGATGGAAGCCCATGCTGCCGAGCGTGGCAGCGAGCGCGCGTGCGGCGTGCGGATTGTGGGCGACGTCGAGGACGGTGGTGGGCCGCCCGGGCAACACCTCGAAGCGCCCGGCGAGTGCCACGTTGACGAGCCCTTCGCGGATCGCCTGCGCGCTCACCGGCAGCCGCGCATGCAGGAGATCGAGCGTCATGAGCGCGGTGGCGGCGTTGGCGAGCTGGTAGGCGCCGCGCAGCGCCGGTATCGGCAAACCGTAGCGCGCACCGCGCAGGCCGCGGAAGCGCCACTGCGTGCGCTCGTCCGCGTAATCGTAGTCGCGACCAAGCACGTACAGCGGGGCGTCAAGTGCGGCCGCGGCTTCCCCGACGCTGGACGGTGGGTCGCGGTCGCCGCACACCGCCGGGCGAGCGCGCCGAAAGATGCCGGCCTTCTCGCGACCGATGGCCTCGCGCGTGGGTCCGAGGTAATCGACGTGATCGATGTCCACGCTGGCGAGCACCGCCACGTCGGCATCGACGATGTTGACGGCGTCGAGACGCCCACCCAGCCCGACCTCGAGCACGACGACGTCGGGGGCGGCCCGGGCGAAGAGCCACAGCGCGGCGAGCGTGCCGAACTCGAAGTAGGTGAGCGCGACGTCGCCCGCCGCGAGCCGCGCCGTTTCCACCGCGTCGAAGCTCGACACCAGCTCCGCTTCGGTGGCGTCGCGGGCGTCGGTGCGCACCCGCTCGTGATAGCGCACGAGGTGCGGCGACGAGTAGAGCGCAGTGTGGAAACCCGCGCAGCGCAGGATCGACTCCAGCATCGCGCAGATGCTGCCCTTGCCGTTGGTGCCGCCCACCGTGATGACCGGACAGGCGAGCGTCGCCCCGAGATGCGCGTAAACCACCTGCACACGATCGAGGCCGAGCGCGATCGGCTTCGGATGCAGCGTCTCGAGATGCGCGAGCCAGCCGGCAAGCGTGGTCGGTCGCGCCAAAGCAGGGTACGGCCGGAAGATCGCTACGGCGCCGGCTGCCGGGTGAGCAGCGCGAGGAGGTACGCGAGCTCGTCGCGCAATTGCCGGCGATCGACGATGAGATCGAGCGCACCCTTGGTGAGCAGGAACTCCGCGCGCTGGAACCCCTCCGGCAGCTTCTCGCGCACCGTCTGCTCGATGACGCGCGGTCCGGCGAAGCCGATGAGCGCGGCCGGCTCGGCGATCACGATGTCGGCGACGAAGGCGAACGACGCCGACACGCCACCCATCGTGGGATCGGTCAGGATCGACACGTACGGCAGCTGCGCGCGGTTGAGCTCCTGCAGCGCCGCGGTGGTCTTGGCCATTTGCAGGAGCGAGTTGACGCCCTCCTGCATGCGCGCACCGCCCGAAGCGGCAACGCTCACGAAGGGGACGCGATTGTCGCAGGCGACACGCACGCCACGCACGAAACGCTCGCCGACCACCGACCCCATCGAGCCGCCCATGAACTCGAACTCGAAGGCGGCGAGCACCAGCGGCACGCTCTTGACGCTGCCTTGCATCACGACCAGCGCATCGGTCTCGCCGGTGTGCTCGAGCGCCGCGGCGAGACGCTCCGGATACTTCTTCTGGTCCTTGAATTTCAGGCTGTCGACCGGCACGACCTCGGAGCCGATCTCGAAACGGCCCTCGGGATCGAGGATCTGCTCGATGCGCTCACGCGCCGTGACGTGCGCGTGGTAGCCGCATTTCGGACACACATTGAGGTTCTTCTCGAGATCGGTCCGATACAGGACCGCCTCGCATTCGGCGCACTTGACCCACAGGCCCTCGGGGACCGGCGTGTGGCGCTCGCCTGGCGCGCGCTGGATGCGCGGTGGGAGAAGCTTTTGTAACCACGTCATCGGTACCCTCCCGCCGGGATCGTCGTAACCGCGAGCCCGCCGTCAGCACGCGTTCGCCCGTCGACCGTGCCGCCCGCGTCATTCATGCCGCAGCCCCTCCACCGCGTCCGTCGAGCGCGGCGCGAATCGTGGCGAGCCACGTCCCCGCGCGGGCCGCCGCGGCGTTCGCCGGTCCGGCCTCGATTTCCTGGATGAGGCGACTGCCGATCACCACCGCGTCAGCGTGCGCGGCGATCGCCAGCGCGCTGTGCGGATCGCGGATGCCAAAGCCCACGCCGACGGGCAGTCGGACGTGCCGGCGGATCTCGGCGAGCTTGCGCGCGACCTCGGCGGTATCGAGATGTCCCGCGCCGGTCACGCCCTTGAGCGAGACGTAGTAGACGTAACCGCGGGCGAGCCGCGCGACCTCCGCGATCCGCGACTCGGGCGTGGTCGGCGCCACCAGGAAGATCGGCGCGATGTCACGGGCGGCAAGCAGCGCGGCGAACGCCTGCGCTTCCTCCGGCGGATAGTCGACGACGAGGACGCCGTCGACCCCCGCCGCCTGGGCACGCTCGACGAACGCTTCCACACCCATCGCCTCGATCGGGTTGGCATAGCCCATGAGGACGACCGGCGTCGTCGCGTTGCCGCGGCGGAACCGCGCCACGACATCGAGCACGTCGGCGAGCGACACGTGCTGCGCAAGCGCGCGCTCGGAGGCGCGTTGGATCACCGGCCCGTCGGCCATCGGATCGGAGAACGGCACCCCGAGCTCGATCACGTCGGCGCCGGCGCGCACCAGCGATTCCATGATCGACAGCGTCGCCGCGAGCGACGGATCGCCGGTCGTAATGTAGGGAATGAGCGCGGTGCGCTTGCCCGCCTTCAGCGCCGTGAGGGTGGTGTCGATGCGGTTCACGTCGAGGTGATCGTTCGTAGCGGTGCTCGCGGCGCGTTCAGCGCTTGCGGGCGTCCCATTCGGCGACGGTCGCCATGTCCTTGTCGCCGCGGCCGGAGAGATTCACGAGCAGGATCCGGTTCGGTGCGAGCGTGGGCGCGAGCTTCTTCGCATAGGCCAACGCGTGCGCCGACTCAAGCGCCGGGATGATGCCTTCGATCCGGCAGCAGTCGTGGAAGGCGGCGAGCGCCTCCGCGTCGTCGATCACCACGTACCGCGCGCGGCCGCTGTCCTTGAGCCAGGCGTGCTCGGGGCCCACGCCCGGGTAATCGAGACCGGCCGAGATCGAGTGCGTCTCGCTGATCTGGCCATTCGCGTCCTGCAGCAGATAGGTGCGATTGCCGTGCAGCACGCCGGGGCGCCCGCCGGTCAGCGACGCCGCGTGCCGGCCGGTGGCAAGGCCGTCGCCGCCCGCTTCCACGCCGATCAACTGCACGTCGCGATGACCGATGTACGGATAGAAGATGCCCATCGCATTGCTGCCACCGCCGACGGCGGCGATCACGGCATCGGGCTGGCGGCCGGCGGACTCGGGCATCTGCACGAGGCACTCATCGCCGATCACCCGCTGGAAATCGCGCACCATCATCGGATAGGGATGCGGCCCGGCGACGGTGCCGATGATGTAGAACGTAGTCTCGACGTTCGTCACCCAGTCGCGCATCGCCTCGTTCAACGCGTCCTTGAGCGTCTTGCTGCCGGATTCGACGGGCACCACGCGCGCGCCGAGCAGGTTCATGCGGTAGACGTTCTGCGCCTGGCGCTTCACGTCCTCGGACCCCATGTAGACGACGCACTCCATGCCGTAGCGGGCGGCGATGGTCGCCGCCGCCACACCGTGCTGCCCGGCGCCAGTCTCGGCGATGACGCGCTGCTTGCCCATGCGCCGCGCGAGCAGCGCCTGCCCGATCACGTTGTTGATCTTGTGCGCGCCGGTGTGATTCAAGTCCTCGCGCTTCAACCAGATCTGCGCGCCGCCAAGCTCGCGCGACCAGCGCTGCGCGTGGTAGACGGGCGACGGTCGCCCGACGTAGTGCGCGAGCTCATAGGCGAACTCCGCCTGGAACGCCGGATCGTCGCGATATTTCGCGTACTGCGTCGTGAGGTCGTCGAGCGCCGCGACGAGCGTCTCGGCGACGAAGACGCCGCCGTAGGGCCCGAAGTGCCCATGGGCATCGGGCAGCTGAGGCGAGAGGTCAGAAGGAAGATCGGTCATCCGCATTGCGCACTCCATCGACGAACGCCGCGATGCGCGCGGCGTCCTTCAACCCCCGACGCGCGGCGCCGGTCGCGTCGCGCTCCTCGACCCCGCTCGACACATCCACCGCCCATGGCCGCACCGCCCGTATCGCCGCCTCGACATTGTCGACGGTAAGGCCGCCGGACAGGATCACCGGCGCCGGCAACTGCGCCTGCACCGTCGGTGACAGGCGCGACCAGTCGAACGCCCGCCCGGTACCGCCGGGAAGATCGCCCGGCACGTGGGTGTCGAAGACCAGGCCTGCCGCGTCGCCATAAGGCGACACGCATTCTAGCAAATCGACCCCGTCCTTCATGGCAATGGCCTTGAGGTAGGGTCGGCCGAAGGCGCGACAGAGGTCCGGCGGCTCGCGACCATGGAACTGCAGCGTGTCGAGCGCGACCGCGGCGAGGATGGCCTGTACTTCGCCGAGCACCGGGTCGACGAAGAGACCCACCTTGGTGACGAAGGGCGGCAGCGCGGCAGCGATCGCACGGGCGCGGTCGACGTCGACGACGCGCGGGGTGCCGGGCCAGAAGACGAGGCCGATCGCATCGGCACCGGCCTGCGCCGCGGCGAGGCCATCGGCGACGCGCGTGATGCCGCAGATCTTGATCCGGGTACGCGTCACGCGGCGGCCTGCGATCATGCTTCCCCCCGGTCGCAGCCGAGGCGCTGCGCGTCCCCTGACATCAGCGGCCGCCGACGAGGCGTACCGTCGGTGGCAACCCGAAGCGGGATGGGTAGTCGGCGCCGGCGAAGTACAACCCGTCGGGGGCGAAGGTCGGTGCGGCGAGGGTGCGATCCCGGGCCGCGATGAGTGCGGTGAGCCACGCCACGGGCGCCTTCCCCGCACCGATCGCCACCAGCGCCCCGACGATGTTGCGCACCATATGGTGCAGGAAGGCATTGGCGGTGAATTCGAACCGCAGCAGGTCGCCCTGCGCGACCACGACCGCACGCTCGATGGTCTTGACCGGCGATTTCGCCTGGCATTCGGCAGCGCGGAAGGAGGTGAAATCGTGCGTGCCGACGAGCGACTGCGCAGCGGTATGCATGGCGATGGCGTCGAGCGGCCGATGATACCAGCCGACCCGGCCCGCCAGCAGCGCGGGCCGCTCGGGGCGATTGAGGAGCAGGTACGTGTAGTGCCGTGCGGTCGCCGAGAAGCGGGCGTGGAAATCGGCGGGGACCGACTGCGCGAAGAGCACCGCCACCGACGATGGCAAGTGCGCGTTGGTACCGCGCACCCAGGCCGTCAGGGGCCGTACTGCCTCGGAATCGAAGTGCACGACCTGCGACGCCGCATGCACCCCGGCATCGGTGCGGCCCGCTGCCACGACCGTGAGCGGGTGCCCCGCGATCGCGCCGATCGCCCGCTCGAGCGCGTCCTGGACTCCGCACCGCGAAGGCTGCGACTGGAAGCCGCAGAACGACGTGCCGTCGTACTCGATGCCGAGGGCGAGACGCAATCAGCCGATCTTGGCGAGGAGCGACTTGGCTTCGGCCTTCTGCTGGTCGTCGCCCTCGTGCAGCACCTCTTGCAGGATCTCGCGCGCACCCTCGGCGTCGCCCATCTCCTGGTAGGCCTTGGCGAGATCGAGCTTGGTCGCCGCGTCGTGCCACTGGCCGTCCAGGATCGACGGAGTGGGATCCTCGAAGGTCGAGCGCTCGGGATCGAATTCGAGATCGAGCTTGTCGAGCTCCAGGGCCGCCGCGGGCCGCGTGAGTTGCGCGGGGGCAGCGGCGGCGGTCCCCGAGGCGATCGGCGCCGGCCCCACCGCGCTCCCCACGGCTTCGAGCACGGGCTCCGGTCGCGGCACCTTGGCAAGCGGTGCCGGCTTGTCGTCGTCGTCGAGCTTGAACTCGAGATCGAACGAATCCTTGACGGCGGTCACCTTGGCGTCGATCGATTCGCCGACCGATTGCACCTTCTCGTGGAGCGTGTCGCGCACGGCGTCCACCTGCCCACCCAACGCCGCCCCGGCCGCAGCGAGTGCCGGCGCGGTACCGCTGGCGGTGCCGCCACCGGCTGCGCCGATCGCGCGCACCGTGGTCGCAGCACCCGTCGACGATAGCTCCATCGTCCGCTCGGGATCGAAATTGCCCGCCGACAGCCGTGCCGTCTTCTCGAGTTCCGACGTCGCCCCGGCCAGGATGTCGGCGGGCGACTTGGGCTTCGCTCCCGAGGTCGGCGAGATGGAGATCTCTTCGTCCATCTTGAATTCGAGCGCGGGATCGCGTGGTGCGGCGATGCTCACGCTCTCGATGCCGCCGACCGGAGCCGGCGACAACGGCGCGGGGATCGAGCCCTCCGCAAACAGCGGATTGGCCGGATCGAGTTGCCGACCCAGGACCACCGCCTTCTGCCACACCTCGCCCTGGCCGTGGCTCACCGCATACAGCTCGGAGGCGACGGTCTCGAAGGCCGAGGGCTTGTTGTGCTGCGCGTGGATCTCGAGGAGCTTGAGATGGATCTCCTGCCGCTGTGCGTCCTTCTTCAGCGCTTCCTTGAGGATCTCCTCGGCCTGCGCATCGCGGCCGTACGCGAGGTAGACCTCGGCTTCGGCAATGGGATCGACCTCGTCGGTATCGATGTTGCCGAGCCCCTCCCGACTGAAATCGCTGGCGAGCGAATTGTCGCCGGTATTCACGACCCCGCCGCCGGTGGAACCGAAGACCGTGTTGGACTTGATGTCGGTCCCCGAAATGATGCTGTCCTCGAATTTGGTGGTCTTGCGCCGGCGAGCGGCAAAGAGCGCCACAAGGCCGGCGATGAGCACCAGCACACCGGCCCCGATCGCCCAGCCCGGCGTGCTCGCCAGGAAATCGTCGAAGAATCCAGGCGGCTCCTTGGCGGGCGCCTTGGCCGTCGTCTTCGGAGGCGCTTTGGGCGTGGCGGCCTTCGGCGCCTCGGTCGGCTTGGGCGGCTCCGCCGCGCTCGCAGCCGCCTTGGCGGACTCGGCACTAGCCGGCAACTCAGCGGCCTTGGCTGCATCACCCGCAGCCGTCGGCGGCGACTCGGACCCACTCGTCTTGGCGGCCTCGGCAGTCTTCGGTGCCTCCGTCGCCGTCGGCGCTCCGGCGGCCTTCGGCGCTTCGGCGGCCTTCGCCGCTCCGGCAACCTTCGGCGCTTCGGCGGCCTTCGGCGCTCCGGCGGCCTTTGCAGCGTCCGCGACGACCGGTGCCGCGGGACCTGGCGCCTGCGCCTTGCCCTGCGTCTGGAGTTGCGCCATGGTCGGGTTGCGCAGCGCCAGCGCTTGCTGCATGTCCTTCAGCGATTTTTCGAGATCGGCGATGCGGCTTTGCGCCTCGCGCAGTTGTGCGGATTGCGCCGCACCGTTCTCGGCCGCCGCCGTTGCGCCGCGCGCGACACCCCCCTTCGACACGCGCAACTCGTCGCTGCCGGCGCGCGCAGCGGGAGTCCGCTCCTGCACCGCAGCGCCAATACGACCTTCCGCGGCGCGCGTTGCCGCCCCTTCCGCCACCGCTGGAGCGGCAGCGGCGACACGATCGCGATACGCACGCCAGTCGGTCGCCTGCACTTGGACGGTCCGCGTCGCTTCCTGCGCGGTCCCCGCACTGGTCGTGACCTCGGACGCGCTCGGAATCGTGACGATCGCGCCGCTGCGCAGCCGATTCATGTTGTTGCCGTCGAAAGCGTCCGGATTGCTCCTGAAGAGCGCGACCAGCATCTGGTCGAGCGTCGCGGTCTCCGGCTTGCGCTCCTTGGCTATCTTCGACAGCGTATCGCCGCGCTTGACCTCGTAGGTGTCGCCCTGCGCGACGGGCGCCGGGGTGGGAGCGCGCGCGGTCGCGGCGGATGGCGTCGATGGCGCACCGGGCGCTGGCGCACGGGCGACCGGCGCCGTGCTGCCCCGAGCGGGGGTCGCGGGCTCGACGCTCGTCAGCGGCGCGCCCGGCGGATCGAGCAGGAATGTGTAGTCGCGCACCACGCGCCCCGCAGCCCAATTGGCCTCCACGAGGAGATCGAGGTACGGCTCGGTGATCGGCGCCGGCGACGTGACGCGCAGGTACACGGCGTCGCCGGGACCCCGCTCGAGGGTCACGCGAGCGCGTGACAGTGCCCCCTGATACTGGAGGTTGTTCTGTCGATACAGGGAGGCATCGGCCACGCGCGCCGACAGCGTGTCGAGTTCTTCCTTGCTGGCGGAGAGGAGTTCGATGCGCGCCGACAGCGGCTGACCCACATACGACTCGACCGTCAGCCGACCGAGCCCGAGTGGCCAGGCAGCCGCCGGCAGCGCAAGCGCGCCGGCGACAAGGCTCGCCTGGATGATGGGTTTAACGCGCATACCGCCCCCTTCGGAAATGCCGTTCAGCTCAAGCTAACATAACATCATGGATTTAGCGGTGCAAGCTAAACCCCCGTATTAGCTCGGCTTTTCTCTCGGCTACCGCGCGAGCTGCAAACAGCTTCATGACATCGTGCTGACCGCATCACTACCAATGGAGTGGGCTCACACGCGACCCCACAATATCTAGTAGGCTGCCGCATTCCTGCGTCGCTGTTGCGTTCCCGTCTTGCGACGCCGCCGGCGGTACGGGAGCGGCGAGTGCCGCAACCCCGCCGTAGCTGGTCGATTGCCACGAATCGTCGATCGCCAAGCAAGAAGCCCGCCACGCCTGCGCCGTGCGCCCTCCGCCGGCCTGCCGTCACCGGCGCTCGAGGAGGATGCGCAGCATCCGGCGCAGCGGCTCCGCCGCCCCCCACAGCAACTGGTCGCCCACGGTGAACGCGCTGATGTACTCCGGGCCCATGGCGAGCTTGCGGATGCGCCCCACGGGAATGTGCAGCTTGCCGGTCACCGCGGCGGGGGTGAGCTCGCGCATGCTGTCCTCGCGCGTGTTCGGCACCAGCTTCACCCACGCATTGGCGCCGCCGACGATCGCTTCGATCTCGGTCAACGGCAGGTCGCGGCGCAGCTTGATGGTGAGCGCCTGACTGTGGCAGCGCATCGCGCCGATGCGCACGCACAGCGAATCGACCGGAATGATCTCGCGGCTGTCGCGGCCCAGGATCTTGTTGGTCTCGGCGCCGCCCTTCCACTCCTCGAGGCTCATGCCGGTGCCCATGTCCTTGTCGATCCACGGAATGAGCGAGCCGGCGAGCGGCACGCCGAAGTGCTGCTTCGGAAACCGCTCGTCGCGCAGGATGCCGGCGACCTCGCGATCGATGTCGAGAATCGCCGACTTGGGATCGGCGAGGAGGGTCTTCGCGGCGAGGTGCGTCTCGCCCATCTGCTGCAAGAGCTCGCGCATGTTCTGTGCGCCGGCGCCGGACGCCGCCTGGTACGTCATGCACGTCATCCACTCGATGAGATCGCGCTCGAAGAGGCCGGCAAGCGCCAGCATCATGAGGCTCACCGTGCAGTTGCCGCCGGCGTAGTCGCGCACCCCCTTGGCGAGCGCCGCGTCGATCACCTTGCGGTTGACCGGATCGAGGATGATGACCGCATCGTCCTTCATGCGCAGCGTCTTCGCGGCGTCGATGAAGTAGCCCTTCCAGCCGGCGGCGCGCAGCTTCGGGTGCATCTCGCTCGTCCAGTCGCTGCCCTGGCAGGTGATGATCGCGTCGTTGCCCACGAGCGCGCCGACGTCGCCCGCATCCTGCAGCGGCGCCGCGCCCTTGCCCACATCGGGCCCCTTGCCGCCCGCGGCGGACGTCGAGAAAAAGGTCGGCTCGATGTGATCGAAATCGCGCTCCTCGCGCATGCGCTGCATGAGGACCGAGCCCACCATGCCGCGCCAGCCTACGATGCCTACTCGCATTTCATCTGCTCCATTGAAGATGTTCCAACGCTCTCGCTACGCCGTCCGCCGTCGACCGCCGCGCGTGATCGGCGCCTTCGTCACGAATCACGCAGCGCCGCGACCACGGCGTCGCCCATCGCGCGCGTGCCGATCACCTGCTCACCCGGCAGCGCAATGTCGCCCGTGCGGTGGCCCTGCGCCAGCACCTTGCGCACCGCGGCCTCGATGCGATCGCCGACGTCGGCGCGCGCGAGCGAGTAGCGGAAGAGCATGGCGAGCGACAGGATCGTCGCCAGCGGATTGGCCTGGTCCCGTCCGGCGAGGTCGGGCGCCGAGCCATGAATCGGCTCGTAGAGCCCCTTCTGCCGCGCGTCGAGCGACGCCGACGGCAGCATGCCTATCGATCCGGCGAGCATCGACGCCTCGTCGGAGAGGATGTCGCCGAACATGTTGCCGGTCACGATCACGTCGAACTGCTTCGGGTTGCGCACGAGCTGCATCGCCGCGTTGTCCACGTACATGTGCGACAGCGCGACCTCGGGATACTGTGCGGCGAGCCGGGTGACCGTCTCGCGCCAGAGGATACTGGTGTCGAGCACGTTGGCCTTGTCGACCGAGCAGAGCTTCTTGCCGCGCTTGCGCGCCGCCTCGAAGCCCACGCGGGCGATGCGCTCGATCTCCGGCACGCTGTAGTGCATCGTGTCGAAGCCCTCGTCGTCGCCCGCCGCGTTCTTCCGGCGGCCACGCGGCTGGCCGAAGTAGATGTCGCCGGTGAGTTCGCGGACGATGACGATATCGAGCCCCGCCACGACCTCGGGCTTCAGCGTCGAGGCGGCGGCGAGCTCGGGATAGAGGATCGCCGGGCGCAGGTTGGCGAAGAGGGCGAGGTCCTTGCGCAGCCGCAGGAGACCCTGCTCAGGCCGCTTCTCGCGTGGCAGGGTGTCGTACTTCGGACCGCCGACCGCGCCCATCAGGATCGCATCCGCCGAGCGTGCGAGCGCGAGCGTGGCCTCGGGCAGCGGATCACCCGCCGCATCGTGGCCCGCGCCGCCCATCGGCGCGGACTCGGTGGTCACCGCGAGCCCCTCGCCGCGCAGCACCTCGACCACGCGCAACGCCTGCGCCACGATCTCCGGACCGATGCCATCACCCGGCAGGATTGCGATCTTCATCTGCGATGCTCCAAAGTGAACCGGCAGCGCCGGCGGTTACTGGCGCCACCTCCCATCGCCGGGAAGGTCAAAGCCAGGGGTTGTCGGCGAGCCGTTTCGCCTCGAAGGCGCGAATCGCGTCGGCGTGCTGCAAGGTGAGGCCGATGTCATCGAGACCGTTCAGCAAGCGGTGCTTGCGCGACGCGTCGATCGCGAATCCGTACACGAGCGCTCCGTCGGTGGTGGCCACCGTCTGCCGTTCGAGGTCGATCGTGAGTTTGAACCCCGGGGATGCGGCGGTGTCGGCAAAGAGCCGGTCGACCTCGGCCTCGCGCAGCACGATCGGCAGCAGGCCGTTCTTGTAGCAGTTGTTGTGGAAGATGTCGGCGTACGACGGCGCGATCAGCGCCCGGAAGCCGTAGTCGTGCAGCGCCCACGGCGCGTGCTCGCGCGAGCTGCCGCAACCGAAGTTGCGGCGGGCGAGGAGGATCGAGGCACCCTGGTAGCGCGGCACGTTCAGCACGAACTCCGGATTGACCGGCCGCTTCGCGTTGTTCATGCCCGGCTCGCCGTGATCGAGGTAGCGCCACTCGTCGAAGAGATTGGGGCCGAACCCCGAGCGCTTGATCGACTTCAGGAACTGCTTGGGAATGATGGCATCGGTGTCGACGTTCGCGCGATCGAGCGGCGCGACGAGACCCGTGTGCACGCGGAAAGGCTGCATGACGCGCTCGCGATCTAATGAAGACGACGCACGTCGACGAAGCGACCCTCGACGGCGGCTGCGGCGGCCATTGCGGGGCTCACGAGGTGCGTGCGGCCGCCGGTGCCCTGGCGGCCCTCGAAATTGCGATTCGACGTCGATGCGCAGCGCTCACCCGGCTCCAGCCGGTCGTCGTTCATGGCGAGGCACATCGAGCACCCCGGCTCGCGCCACTCGAAACCGGCGTCGCGAAAGATCTGATCGAGCCCCTCGGCCTCGGCCTGCTTCTTCACGAGCCCCGAGCCCGGCACCACCATCGCGAGCTTGACGCTCTTGGCGACGCGGCGACCGCGCGCGACCGCCGCCGCGGCGCGCAGATCCTCGATGCGCGAGTTGGTGCACGAGCCGATGAACACCTTGTCGATGTGAATCTGCGTCATCGGCGTATTGGGGACGAGGCCCATGTAGACGAGCGCCCGCTCGATGCCCTCGCGCCGCGTGCCGTCGCGCTCCTTATCCGGATCGGGAACGGACCCGTCGATCGACGTCACCATCTCGGGCGAGGTCCCCCAGGTGACCTGCGGGCTCAACCGCGACGCGTCGATGACCACGGCGGTGTCGAACACCGCGTCGGGATCGGTGACCAGCGTCCGCCACTGCGCGACCGCACGATCCCACAGTTCGCCCGCGGGCGCGAAGGTGCGGCCGCGCACGTAGTCGAGCGTGCGCTCGTCGGCGCCGATGAGACCCGAGCGTGCGCCGGCCTCGATCGCCATGTTGCACATCGTCATGCGCGCCTCCATCGACAGCGCGCGCACCGCTTCACCGCCGAACTCGATGGCGTAGCCGGTGCCGCCCGCGGTGCCGATCTTGCCGATCACCGCGAGCACGAGATCCTTGGAGGTGACGCCCGCCGGCAGCCGGCCGTCGCAGCGGACGAGCATCGACTTCGCCTTCTTCATCATGAGGCACTGCGTGGCGAGGACGTGCTCGACCTCGGAGGTGCCGATCCCGAAAGCGAGTGCCGCGAAGGCACCGTGCGTGCTGGTGTGCGAGTCGCCGCACACCACGGTCATGCCCGGCAGTGTCGCCCCCTGCTCGGGACCGATCACGTGGACGATGCCCTGGCGACGGTCGAGGAAGGGGAAGTACGCCTTGGCACCGAACTCGCGGATGTTGGCGTCGAGCGTCTCCACCTGCGTGCGCGAGATCGGGTCGGCGATCCCCTTGTCCCAGTCCTTGGTCGGCGTATTGTGGTCGGCGGTCGCCACCACCGACGCCACGCGCCACGGCTTGCGGCCGGCGAGCTTCAGCCCTTCGTAGGCCTGCGGACTCGTCACCTCGTGCACGAGGTGGCGATCGATGTAGAGGAGCGCCGTTCCATCCGGTTCTTCGCGGACCACGTGCGCGTCCCAGAGCTTGTCGTAGAGGGTGCGTGCCATCGTCATCGCGCCGGTACCGAAACGAGATACCGGCGGAATGCTGATTATCGCACAGTGCCCCGTCGTGGCCGCCGTCAGATGCCGGCGTTCGTGCTCGCGGCCAGATGGGCGAGCACCGCCCGCAGGTCCTGCGCCTCGGCGGGAGTGAAGCGGTGCGCGGGCGTGGCCCGCAACCACGTGTACTGCCTTTTGGCGAGTTGACGCGTGGCGGCGATACCCTGCTCGATCAGTTGCGATGCGCCGATCTCGCCTTCGAGGAAGCGCCACGCCTGGCGATAGCCCACGCAGCGCATCGCGGGTAGTCCGGGATCGAGCGCGAAGCGCACTCGAAGCGTGCGCAACTCGTCGACGAGCCCGGCGGCGAGCATCGCCTCGAAACGGTCGGCGATGGCGGCGTGCAGCGCGGCGCGATCGGGCGGAACGATCGCCAGCGCGACGGTGGGACCGAGTGCGGGCGCCGAAGATGAACGTCGACCCTGCAGGACCGATAGCGGCATCCCTGCGAGCGCGTGGACCTCGAGCGCGCGCTGGATGCGCTGCGCATCCGTTGGCGCCACCCGTGCCGCGGTCGCGGGATCGACCCGCGCGAGTTCCGCGTGCAGCGTCGGCCAACCATCGCGCACCGCCCGCGCGTCGAGTGCCGCACGTACCGCCGGATCGGCCTGCGGCAACGCGGAGAGCCCGGTGGTCAGCGCCTTGAAATACAGCATGGTGCCACCGACCAGGATCGGCACGCGTCCGCGGGCGCGGATCGCGCCGACGGCGGCGAGCGCATCGGTGACGAAGCGTGCCGCAGAATAGGCTTCGGTGGGATCGACGATGTCGACGAGATGGTGCGGCACCGCCTCCCGCTCAGCCGGTGACGGCTTTGCGGTGCCGATGTCCATGCCCCGATAGACCTGCGCGGAATCCACCGAGACGATCTCGCCGTCGAGCGCCGTGGCCAGCGCGAGGGCGAGCGCGCTCTTGCCCGACGCCGTGGGGCCCATGAGCAGGATCGCGGGATGCACGTCGCCTTCTCGGTCCTGCAAAGCGCCCGTTCGCCTAGCGCCCGCGCAGGAAGAGGCGATCGAGATCGGCGAGCGAGAGCTGGTACCAGGTGGGGCGGCCGTGATTGCACTGGCCGCTGCGCTCGGTGGCTTCCATTTGCCGCAGCAGCGCATTCATCTCGGGCGCGGTGAGCGCGCGATGCGCGCGTACGGCGCCGTGACAGGCGATCGTCGCCAGCAGTTCGTCGCGATGGGCATCGAGCGCCCGCGTGCCACCGAACTCCCGAATGTCGTGCAACACGGCGCGCGCGAGGACGGCGGGATCGGCGTCGGCCAACGGCGCCGGGACGCCACGCACGGCGAGCGTCTGCGGCCCCAGCACGGAGATGGCGAAGCCGAGTGCCGCGACGGTGGCGCCGTGCGCTTCCACCGTGGCGACTTCCAGTGGATCGGCGGTAAGCGTGACCGGGACAAGCAAGGGCTGCACCGGCAGTTGCGTATCCGCGGCCGCCTTCAAGCGCTCGTACACGATGCGCTCGTGCGCGGCGTGCATGTCGACCAGCACGAGCCCGTGCCGGTTCTGCGCGAGGATGTACACGCCGTGCAATTGCGCGAGCGCGAAACCCAGAGGATGCGCGTCATCAGGGTCGGCCACCGCGGGCGGAGCGGCGCCGTTCGCGTGCGCACCGAACAGGCGTGCATAGAACGCGGAGGGCTCGGTGGCATCGATGGCGAGGCGCGCTTGCCGGGAAGCGAACGACGGCGACCCCGGAGCAGCGAGGCGTCCGCCCTCGGCAGCCGACGGATCGTGACCCTCGCCGCGCGGCGACGCCGCCGCGATATCACCGACCATACCCGCCGGCAGCGCCGAAGCGGTGCCGACGCCGAGCCTGTCCGCCGCCGATACCGCAACCTGCCCGGCAGCGGTGGCCGCGAGCGCCCGTTCCACCGCGCGACGTACCAATTCGTGGATCGCCCCCGAGTCGCGAAAGCGGACCTCGGTCTTTTGCGGATGCACGTTGACGTCGACCCGCCGCGGATCGAGCGTGAGCCACAGCGCGTACGCGGGCTGGCGATCGTGGTGCAGAACATCGCGGTACGCCTCGCGCAGCGCATGCGCGAGGACCCGGTCGCGCACGAAGCGGCCGTTGACGAAGACGTACTGCCCGCCGCCTCGCGCCGCGTACGCGGGCCGTACCGCGAAGCCGGTGAGTCCGGCATCGCCGGCCGTGACGTCGACCCCGACCGCCTGCTCGATGAAGGCGTCGCCCGCAATCGCCGCGACGCGTGCCTGTCGCTCGCCCGGCGGCAGCCGGTGGACCGTACGGGCATTGTGCTGCAGCGTGAAGCCGACCTGCGGATGCGCGAGTGCGATGCGGCGGAAGGACTCGTCGCAATGGCCCCACTCGGTGGCCTCGGTGCGCAGGAACTTGCGCCGTGCGGGCGTGTTGAAGAAGAGCTCCTCGACGGTGATGCTGGTGCCCGCGGCGAGCGCCGCAGGCGCCACGGAGGTGGCGCTGCCGCCTTCGACCTCGATACGCGACGCATGCGCCGTGCCCGCCACCCGCGAGACGAGCGAGACGCGGGCGACCGAGGCGATCGATGCCAGCGCCTCGCCGCGAAACCCCAACGAGGCGATCGCTTCGAGGTCGCCTGGCAATCTGATCTTCGACGTCGCGTGTCGCGCCAGCGCGAGCGGCAGCTCGTCATGAGCGATGCCGCAGCCGTTGTCGACGACCCGGATGCGCTTCACTCCACCGGCGGTGATGTCGACCTCGACCTGCGTCGCGCCGGCGTCGAGCGCGTTCTCCAGCAGCTCCTTCAGTACCGCCGCCGGGCGCTCGACGACCTCGCCGGCGGCAATCTGGCTGATGAGCAGATCGGGCAGCGTCCGGATCGCCGCCATCAGGACGTTCGCATCACACGGGCAGGTTGCGGGCCCAGCGCGCAAAAATGCCGTCGGCGACGGCGCCGAGCGCGTCGAGGCGCGCATCGAGATCGCTCATGATGTCGGCGGCGCTCTGGCGATGCGCGCTGCTGCGTGCGGGCAACTCGTCGGCGCCGATGCGGCACCACGTCTCGACGAGGTCGCGCGTCATTTCCACGTGGCACTGGAAGCCGACGTGCCGCGCGTCGATCACGAAGCCCTGGTTGGGGACGAGATCACTGGTGAGGATGCGCGTGGCCATCGCGGGCAGATCGAAGCCGTCGTGGTGCCACTGGAAGACGGCGAAGCGCGGCCGGTCACCGAACCATTCGTGCCGTGCATCGCGGTCGGCGACGTCGACGTGGAACCAGCCGATCTCGGGTGCCGGCAGGCGGGTGACGCGGGCGCCGAGCGCCTTGGCCATGAGCTGGCCGCCGAGGCAATGACCGATCACGGGCGTGCCGTCGGAGATGGCGTCGCGCAGGAGGCTGCACAGCGGGGCGATCCACGGCAGCGGATCGTTGACGCTCATCGGTCCGCCCATCATGCCGATGCCGGAGAACTCGTCCGGGCTGGCCGGGACGTCGGCACCTTCATCGATGGCGATGAGCTGCCATGGGATTTGTTGACCGGTGAGCCAGGTGCCGAAGCGCCCTGGATGCTCGGTCCGCGCGAAGCGAAAGACGGCCACGGGCTTCATGCATTGAATTCTAGCAGCCGAGGCGCGGACGGCGACTCGCGTCGTCGGCGTGGTGGTGCGATCCGATTGCGCGCGGCGAGGTCCGTGACTCCGGGGGCGACGGCGGTGACGCTCTCCGCGCGCAGGAGCGCGCTTCGTGCGCCCCCACCGTCGCCTCGACGCGGTGGTGTGATGCGCGGCGAGAACCTGTGCGCGCCGGCGACGGCGCTACATCTGCCGGAACCGGTGCGTGAACTGGCGCGAGATGGGAAGCCGCTCGGGGCGATTCTTGAGGAGGATGAACTGCCGCTCGGCGTCCTCGCGCAGCACGCCGGAGACCGCGCCGAGGTTGACGATCGTGCCGCGGTGAACCTGCCAGAACTGCTTCGGATCGAGGTCGGCGAGCAGGTCCTTGAGCGGCGTGCGAATGAGTGCCTCGCCGTCGGCGAGCACCACCCGCGTGTACTTCGTGTCCGACTGGAAGTAGACGATGTCGGCGACCGCGATGAGCTTGACCTGCTTGCCGACCGCCGCCTTCACCCACTTCAGATGGCCCGGGCCCGCGTTCAGGGTGGCGCGCAGCTGCGCCACGAGGTCACCCAAGTCCGCGGGCGGCGTCGCGAGCTTGCGGGTCAGGCGCTCGACCATCAGCGCGAGCCGGTCGGCCTCGATCGGCTTCAGCAGGTAATCCGCCGCTCCCGCCTCGAACGCCTTGAGCGCGTACTGGTCGTACGCGGTGATGAACACCACGTGGCAGCGGGTGCCGATCGCCGCGGCGACGTCGAGACCGCTGCGGCCGGGCATGCGGATGTCGAGGAAGGCGATGTCGGGCCGATGCTCCTCGAAGAGCGCGAGCGCCTGGTCACCATCCTCCGCCTGCGCCACGATGGCGAGTGCGGGCCAGGCTTCCGCGAGCTTCTCGACGAGGCGTTCACGCATCAGCGGCTCGTCTTCGGCAATGATGGCAGTCGGTGTCTTCATGGTTCGCTGATGGCGTGCACGGAAGGTAACGCCGGCGCGGCGCGGAGGCGCTCGAACGGGAGCGCGATGCGCGCCTGAAAGCCGGTCGGCTCGTGCTGCGCGAGGACGAGTGACGCGCGCTCGCCGTACGCGAGTTCGAGGCGCTCCCGGATGTTGGCAAGACCGATCCCGCCCGCACCCGACGTCGCGGCGAGCCCCGCGCCGGTATCGGTCACCGCGAGGACGACAGCGTCACCCACGCGCTCGGCCACGACGTCGACGCGGCCACCGCGGGGGGTGGGCTCGATGCCGTGCTTGATCGCATTCTCGACGAGCGTGATGAGCATGCCGGGCGGAATGGGGCAGTCGGCGATTGCGCCGTCGATGCGCACCGACCAGCCCAGACGTCGGCCGAGCCGCGTCTGCATGATGCCGAGATAGGCGCGAATCATCGCCGCCTCTCCGCGCACCGTCGTCATCTCGTCGCGTAGCGCCGGTGCCGCCGCGCGCAGGAAATGGATGAGCTCACCGATGAGGCGCGCCGCCTCCGGGGCCCCCTTCTCGGCCAGTTGCTGCGCGCTGCCCAGCGTGTTGAAGAGGAAGTGCGGCTCGACCTGCAGTTGCAGGAGCTTCAGCTTCGACTCGGCGAGCTGGCGCGAGGTCTCGCTCTGTCGCGCTTCGGCCTCGAGCGACGCGGTGAGCGCGCGATACTCGCGGTGGCGCAGGTGGGCGATGAGCGCGGTGACCAACGAGAACATCACGCCGAAGACGAGCGCCGCGGTCACCACGTGGCGCAGCTTCGCGCTGTCGCGGAAAAACACGAACGGATCCACCCCGTTGACGAACCCCGCGATGCTGGCGCCGACGAGCGCCGCGGCGAGTGCCAGAATCGGCGCCGCGACGATGTAGCGGAAGATCCGACCCTGAAAGCGGCGATAGCCGAACCACGCCGACAGGCCCGACCAGATGAGCGTGAGCACCACGAGGTTGAACAGGATCGCCGCCTCGGCGAACGTCATGTTCCACGGCAACTGCGAGGCGACCCAGGCGACGAACGTCGTCACCAGCACCACGCCGATCAGCCAGCGCCAGCCGCCGTGGGCGTAGAACCAGCGATCGAACGCGCGCACGTCGCGGCGCTCGATTTCCGAGAGCGAGGCGACCACGCGCTGCGCCAGCGCGTCGTAGCGGTGCTTGAGCGGGGACAGCATGCGGCGCGCGGACGCAAGGCTCGGGGCCGCGCTGTCGCGGCGCACGGCCCGCGCGGGCGTCCTACATCCCCCGCGCGATCCGCGCGTATGCCGAGTGATTGTGGATCGACTCGAAGTTCTCGGCTTCCACGCACCACGCGGCGAAGCGGGGCTCGGTGCCGAGCCGGGTGGCCACGGCGCGCACCAGGTCCTCGACGAAGCGAGGGTTGTCGTAGGCGCGCTCGGTGACGTATTTCTCGTCGACGCGTTTCAGCACCCCGTAGAGCTCGGACGACGCCTCGTCCTCGGCGATTCGCAGGAGCTCGTGCACGTCGACCGTGCCTTCGGCACGCACCGTGATGGTGACCGTCGAGCGCTGGTTGTGCGCACCGTACTCGGCGACCTCCTTCGAGCACGGGCACAGCGACGTGACCGGCACGGCCACCGTCACCGTCTTGATCACGCGTCCGTGCGCGAGCTCACCGGCGAGGCGCACCTCGTAGTCGAGCAGGCTCGCGACTCCCGATACCGGCGCCGACTTGCGCACGAAGAACGGAAACGCGAACTCGATGCGGCCCGCGGGTGCGTCCAGGCGCACCACGAGCTCGCGCAGCAAGGCATCGAGCCCGGCGACCGACAGCGGCACGGCCGCCGCCGCGCGCTCCTCGAGGAGCGTCACGAGCCGCGACATGTGCGTGCCCTTGCGATCCTCGGGCAACGCCACGTAGACGTTGGCGGTGGCGATCGTCGGCTGCGCGACGCCGTCGGCGGCACAGAAGACGAGCGGATAGCGCAGGCCGCGGATACCGACCTGGTCGATGGCGAGATGGCGCTCGTCCCGGGCCGATTGGGTATCGGGAATCGGAATGAGCTGGCCGGGATGCTCGGGACGGTTCATGGGCATGCGAATTCTAGCGGATCGGCTCGCCGCCGCGATCCACGACTCGACGCGACGCTGCGAAGACGCCGGCCATGGTCAATGGTCACGGCGGACGATCCAGTCGGCGATCTCGTGCAACCGGCGCGCGCGCGTCCCGAAGGGCGCCAGCGCCGCCTGCGCTTCCTCGCGCAGCGCCTGTGCGTGCGCCTTGGCGGCATCGAGGCCCAGCAACGACACGTACGTCGGCTTGTGGCTCGCGGCGTCCTTGCCGGCGGTCTTGCCGAGCGAAGCGGCGGAACCCTCCACGTCGAGGACGTCGTCGACGACCTGGAAGGCGAGCCCGATGCTGCGCGCGAATCCCGCGAGCGCGGCTTCGGTGCCGTGGACCGCACGGCCGCATTGCGCGCCGAGCAGGATGGCGGCGCGAATGAGCGCGCCGGTCTTCATCCGATGCATCACCTCCAGAGCGGGGAGGGCGAGCGCCTTGCCGACGTGCAACAGGTCGATCGCCTGCCCTCCCGCCATGCCGGCGGCACCCGCCGACTGCGCGAGCAGGCGACAAGCCGCCGCGGGATCGGCCAGACGCGCCGACTGGAGGACCGCGAACGCCTGCGCCTGCAGCGCGTCGCCGGCGAGCAGGGCCATCGCCTCGCCGTAGGCGACGTGGCAGGTCGGCTTGCCGCGGCGCAGGACGTCGTCGTCCATGCACGGCAGATCGTCGTGTACGAGCGAATAGGCGTGGATCATCTCGACCGCCGCGGCGACGCCGTCGACCGCCTCGGGACTCGCCTGGGTGAGCTCGCCCGCGGCGTAGGCAAGGAGCGGTCGCATGCGCTTGCCGCCACCCAGCACGGCGTAGCGCATCGCGCCGGTGAGCTCGGCGGGGATCGCCGGTACGGAGGCGAGCGTGCGATCGAGCACGCCCTCGATGCGCCGCTGCCGCACGTCGGCCCACGTCGCGAACGGCAGGGGTGCGGTGGCCGCGGTGCGCGCCTCAGACTCCATCGTCGGGGCTGCCGGGGACGAAGGGCTTCAGCACACCCTTCTCCAGGATCTCGATCTGCTGCTGCGCGTCCTTCAGCGCGGCCTGGCAGTAGGCGACGAGTTCGGCGCCCCGCTGGTACGCGGCCAGCGAATCGGCCAACGCCATCTGGCCGCCTTCCATGGCGGCGACGACGGCTTCCAGTTCGGCTAGCGCCGACTCGAAATCCTTGGGGGGACTGGCGTTCGTGTTCATGGCGGGAAGCGAGGCGAAGACATCGTCGACCGCTGACGCGGCCCGGCGTAAGCCAGGCGCCGCGGGCCCCTCGTCGCCGCGCCGGATTCGCACGTAAGGTCTTGACCTGATGGCGTAAAGTTGATTATATTAACACGTTTGACGACGCGGCCTGCAGCGAGTCCTTTCGTGCGGCCGACTTGGCAAAGCGGTCCGGGGCGGCAGTAGGCTCGCGGGCGGGTGATGTCATGCGAACGGGTGGTCTCGCATCCGTGTCGCTCATCCGCGCGCTCCCATGAGCCACGCCGTAGGCGTCCCGGGTTGTTGGGTTGGGTTGGTTGCGAGCAACCATTTGCGATGAAAGGGTAAGGCCGATGTCCGACCTCGCTGCCGCAGCGCGCTTGCGCGCGTCGACGACACAGCTCCCCGTCTCCTGGTATTGCGATCCGCACGTCCTCGCCGCGGAACGCGAGCACCTGCTCGTCCAGGCGCCGGGCTACGTGGGCCACGAGCTCATGGTGCCCGAGATCGGCGACTTCCAGGTGCTCGCCACACGCCACGATGCGCAGCTGCTGGTGCGCAATGCCGGCGGCGTCGAACTGCTGTCGAACGTCTGCCGCCACCGCCAGGCGCTGATGAAGAGCGGCCGCGGCAACGCGAGCAACATCGTGTGCCCCGTGCATCGCTGGACGTACGACCTCGAAGGCACGCTCCTCGGCGCGCCGCATTTCGAGGAAAAACCCTGTCTCAACCTCGCCCGCTCGCCGCTCCAGAACTGGAACGGGCTGCTCTTCGACGGCCCGCGCGACATCGCGCGCGACCTCGCCGCACTCGGCGTCGAGGACTTCGACTTCACGGGCTATCGGCTCGATCGCATCGAGACGCACCCGTGCAACTACAACTGGAAGAGCTTCATCGAGGTCTACCTCGAGGACTACCACGTGGTTCCGTTCCACCCAGGTCTTGGTCAGTTCGTCACCTGCGACGACCTGCGCTGGGAGTTTGGCGAGTGGTACTCGGTGCAGACCGTGGGCATCAAGAACCGCCTCGCCAAGGCGGGTTCACCCACGTACGAACGCTGGCACCAGGCGGTGCTCGACTACTATCGCGGCGAGCTCCCCCGCCACGGGGCGATCTGGCTCACCTACTACCCCAACATCATGGTCGAATGGTATCCGCACGTGCTCGTCATCAGCACGCTGATCCCGGAGACTGTCGACCGCACGCGCAACGTGATCGAGTTCTACTACCCCGAGGACATCGCGCTCTTCGAGCCCGAATTCATGCAGGCGGAGCAGGCCGCGTACATGGAAACGGCACGCGAAGACGACGAGATCGCCGAGCGCATGGATGCGGGCCGCCGCGCACTCCACGCGCGTGGCCGCAACGAGGTCGGCCCCTACCAGTCGCCGATGGAAGACGGCATGCAGCATTTCCACGAGTTCTATCGGCGGATCATGGAGCCGCACCTCGCCCATCGGTAGCGCGGCGCGCGACCCGGCCCGGTAGAATCGTCGAATGCTGCGCACCCTCATCGACACCCGCGACCTCGAGCCCAGACTTGCCGACCCGGGCCTCGTCGTGCTCGACGTGCGGCACGACCTCGCCCGTCCCGACACCTGGGGCGCGGCGCGGTACCAGGCAGGGCACATCCCCGGCGCGTGCTTCGTGCACCTCGATCGCGACCTGTCCGGGCCGATGACCGGACGCAACGGGCGGCATCCCCTGCCCACGCCGGAGGATGCCGCAGCGACGTTCGGTCGGCTCGGCATCGGTCGCGGCTGCGACGTCGTGGTCTACGACCAGGACGGCGGGATATTCGCCTCGCGCGCCTGGTGGATGCTGCGCTGGCTGGGCTTTTTCGACGTCGCCGTCCTCGACGGGGGTTACGCGAAGTGGGCTGGAGAAGGCCGGCCGGTGAGCACGACGGCGAGCGTACCGGCGCCGGCCAGCTTCGCGGTCCGCGCGGTCACGCCGACCGTCGATGCGAGCGGGATCATGGGCAGCCTCGCCCGGCGCGCACTGGTCATCGTCGACGCCCGCAGCGCGGAGCGCTTCCGCGGCGACAGCGAGCCGCTGGACCCGGTGGCGGGTCACATCCCCGGCGCACGCAACCGGCCGTGTACCGACAACCTCGCCCCGGACGGGACTTTCAAATCGGCGGCCGAACTGCGCCGCGACTTCGCGACGATCCTGAACGATGCCGAGGTCGATACGGTCGTCCACCAGTGCGGTTCCGGCGTCTCGGCGTGCCACAACATCCTGGCGATGGAAATTGCCGGGCTCGCCGGCACCCGCCTTTATCCGGGTTCGTGGAGCGAGTGGTGCGCGAATCCGGATCGCCCGGTGGCCAAGGGGCCTGCCGCGGCCGTGGCCAGCCGACCGGCGCCGGAGTGATCCGGGTCGGTCGGTTCCTGCGCCGTCACCGCGCCGGCGTGAGCGGCCACTGCGCGAGCGTCGTGTAGCGGGGCCCGTCGGGGCGCAACTCCGAGCCAACGAGCGACAGCACGCCCACGTTCCAGACGATCGGCGCGGTCGGCCCGCGCGGTGGCGGTTGCACGCAGCGGCGTGCCAGCGTGACGTGCGGCCGGAACGGTCGGTCCTCGATGGCGAAGCCGGCCGCACGCAGCGCCGTGTTGAGCGCCGCGTGCAACGCGGTGATCTCGTCCGGCACGTGCGACGGCGCGATCCAGGCCACCCCCGACGCCCGCCACGCGCCGAGCGTGTCGAAGGCCAGCGTCGCCGCGACGTGCGGCAGGCGATCGCCGATGGCGCGCAGGTCGGGCACCCGAGCCAGCGACACGTCACCCAGGAAGGCGAGGGTGAGGTGGAGGTGCTCGGCGGAAACCACCCGGCCGCGCGAACGCCGGGCGATCTCGCGGGCGAGTGCCAGGAGGCGCTCGCGAACGGCGCTGTCGGGGATCAGCGCGAAGAACGCCCGGACGCGCGTGGCGGCATCCGCCTCGGTGCCGCCGGGGAGCGTTTCGCTCAAGGGGGTCATGTTCGATCCGACCCCCGAATGCCCCGCGAGTTGCATCGTTCGCGGGCGCCGGCGGCGCTGCGGCACGCGTGCCGCAGCGCCGGGCAGGAGATCCCTTACGCGTTGGCGACCTTGGGGTCGTGCGCGTCGAAGAACTGCTCGTCCTCGGTCGAGTTCTTGAGCGCCGTCGTCGACGACTCGCTGCCCTGGATCGTCGTGGTGACCGCGTCGAAGTAACTCGTGCCGACCTCGCGCTGGTGCTTCACGGCCGTGAAGCCCTTGGCGGCGGCGGCGAACTCGGCCTCCTGCAACTCCACGAAGGCGCTCATGTTGTGGTGCGCGTAGCCGTGGGCGAGGTGGAACATCGAGTAGTTGAGGCTGTGGAAGCCCGCAAGGGTGATGAACTGGAACTTGTAGCCCATCGCGCCCAGCTCGTGCTGGAACCGGGCGATCGTCGCGTCGTCGAGGTTCTTCTTCCAGTTGAACGACGGCGAACAGTTGTACGCGAGCATCTTGCCGGGGAATTTGGCGCGGATCGCATCGGCAAAGGCCCTGGCGAACGCGAGGTCCGGCTTGCCGGTCTCGCACCAGATGAGGTCGGCGTACGGCGCGTAGGCGAGGCCACGGGCGATGGCCTGGTCGAGACCGTTGCGGGTCTTGTAGAAGCCTTCGACGGTGCGCTCGCCGGTCAGGAACCGACGGTCGATCTCGTCGATGTCGGAAGTGACGAGGTCCGCCGCTTCGGCATCGGTGCGCGCGAGGATGATCGTCGGCACGCCCATGCAGTCGGCGGCGAGCCGCGCCGCGACCAGCTTGTCGACGGCTTCGCGCGTGGGCACCAGCACCTTGCCGCCCATGTGACCGCACTTCTTCACGGAAGCCAACTGGTCCTCGAAGTGGACGCCGGCCGCCCCCGCCTCGATCATCGACTTCATGAGCTCGAAGGCATTGAGCACACCGCCGAAGCCCGCCTCAGCGTCGGCCACGATCGGCGCGAAGAAGTCGGTGTCCCCGGTTCCTTCCATGTGCTGGATCTGATCGGCGCGCACGAACGCATTGTTGATGCGCTTGACGACGCTCGGCACCGAATTGACCGGATACAGCGACTGGTCCGGGTACATCTCGCCGGCAACGTTGGCGTCGGCGGCGACCTGCCAGCCGGACAGGTAGATCGCTTTGAGGCCCGCCTTGACCTGCTGCATCGCCTGGTTGCCGGTCATCGCGCCCAGCGTGTTGACGAAGGGCTCCTCGTTGACGAGCCGCCAGAGCTTCTCGGCGCCGCGGCGGGCGAGCGTGTGCTCGATGTGGATCGACCCGCGCAGGCGCACGACGTCTTCCGCCGTATAGCCACGCTTGATGCCCTTCCAACGGGGGTTCTCGGCCCAGTCCTTCTTGAGCCGCGCTGCTTCGAGGTCGTAGTTCACTGCGGTTGCTCCTGGTCGTCGAGTGGGAATGCGGGCGTCGCCCGCGATGCCGCGCACGATCCCTGCCCCATCAAAATATCAAGCCGGGGGCGGCGTCGCAACCTTTTTTTGCGCACCGCAGCGAAATATTTCCCCACATAAAACATGTATTTAGAAACACATTCCACGTGGCGGAAAAAAATGGCGGCAATTCGCCCTCACCGGTGCTGCGGGGCATTTGTATCTTATATAAGAGGATAGCTGCCGCCGACGCTCGCGCGCCGTGCAACGGCCTGAATCGAAAGGCGCCGGGCCCCGGGGCGCCGGCGACCGGCCGGCGCACGCCGCCAGGACGCGCGATGGAATCCATTTCCAGGCGGCAGGCGGCCCCGGGGGCGCGGCGCGCCGCCGGGGAACGTGCCAGCGCGACGACTACGCCACCGGTTCTGCTTCCGAGGCGTTCGGCTGGCGCGGTGTTTCCTCGAAGACGAGCTTCACCTTCTCGTCGGCATCGAGAGCGATGGTGACCTTGCCGCCGCCGACGAGATGGCCGAAGAGGAGTTCGTCGGCGAGCGCCTTGCGGATCGTGTCCTGGATGAGCCGCGCCATGGGGCGCGCGCCCATCTGCGGATCGAACCCCTTCTTCGCCAGGAATTCGCGCAGCGCCGGCGAGAACGACGCCTCGACCTTCTTCTCGTGGAGCTGGTTCTCGAGCTCGAGCAGGAACTTGTCGACGACGCGCAGGATGACGTCGTGGTCGAGCGACCCGAAGGAGATCGTCGCATCGAGCCGGTTGCGGAACTCCGGCGTGAACATGCGCTTGATCTCGCCCATCTCGTCGCCCGAGCCCTTGCTCTGCGTGAAGCCCATCGTCGTCTTCGACAGCTCGGTCGCGCCCGCATTGGTGGTCATGATGACGATCACGTTGCGGAAGTCGGCCTTGCGCCCGTTGTTGTCGGTGAGCGTGCCGTGGTCCATCACCTGCTACAGG
>JADZAQ010000050.1 GCA_020852555.1 Burkholderiales bacterium | reverse complement strand
TCTCCGAGGATGCGACGCACGTGAAGAAGATCCTCTTCTCGCCGCTGCTGCTCGCCAAGGCGGTCTTTGCCGATCCCGAGCTGACGCTCGGCCTGCCGCCGGCCATCACGGCGGCCACCGGAATGGATGCGCTCACCCACAACGTCGAGTCGTATCTCTCGCCCGCATACCACCCGCTGTGCGACGGCATCGCGCTCGAGGGAACGCGCATCGCCGCGCGCGCCTTGCCGCTCGCGGTTGCCGACGGCAGCAACCTCGCCGCCCGCGGCGACATGCTGATGAGCTCGATGATGGGGGCGATCGCCTTCCAGAAGGACCTGGGTGCGGTGCACTCCTGCGCGCACGCGCTCTCCACGGTGAGCGACATGCACCACGGGCTGGCCAACGGGATCATGATCGACCACGTGCTGCGCTTCAACCTGCCTGCCGCCACCGGGAAACTCGCCGAACTTGCGCACGTCGCGCGGGTGCCCGGCGCGGACAGCGGCAGCGCCGAAGCGCGCGGCAGCGCATTCATCGCCTGGCTCGGGTCGCTCAAGGCGACGCTCGGGATTCCGGCGAAGCTCTCCGACTATCGTGCGGCGCGGCCGATCACCCGCGCCGATTTTCCGCGCCTCGTCGAAGTCGCGACGGCCGACATCTGCCACCACACCAATCCGCGTCCGTGCACCGCCGCCGACTTCGAGCAGCTCTTCGCGAGCGCCTTCTGATGCCGCGCCCGCCTCGTGCAGCGCCGGCAGCACGCATGGGCTCCCACTCGGCGTTGGGAGTCCACCCGTGCTGAAGGTCGGCATCTCGGCGAGCTTCATGCATCCCGACCAGCCGCGGCGCCTGTTCCAGGGCATGACGCTGCAATACATCGAGCAAAACGTCGCGCATTGGCTGATGCAGCGACAAGTCCTCGCCTTCATGGTCCCGTCGCCCGACGGCACGACGCGCCGCGCGGGGAGCGCGGTCACCGTCGCCGACTACGCGCGTGAACTCGATGCGCTGGTGCTGATGGGCGGGTCGGACGTGTGTCCCGAGACCTACGGCGAGGCGGCGTTGAAGCCCGAGTGGAACGGCGATCGCATCCGCGACCAGTACGAGATCGCGCTGCTGCGTGCCTTCGTCGACGCAGGCAAGCCGGTGCTCGGCGTGTGTCGCGGGGCGCAGGTCATCAACGTCGCGCAGGGCGGCACGCTCTACCAGGACATCCCCACGCAGCGGCCCGACGCGCTGCGCCATCGCTCGCAGGAACTCTACGAGAAGAACTGCCACGCAACGTCGATCGTCGCGGGCAGCGGCCTCGCCGCGCTCTATCCCGACACGCCGCTCGTCAAGACGAATTCGGTCCATCACCAGGCGGTGAAGGACCTGGGCCGCGATCTCGTCGTCGAGGCGTGGTCGGAACCCGACCGCATCGTCGAGGCGATCCGCTGGACCGGACCTTCGTATCTCTTCGGCGCGCAGTGGCACCCCGAATTCCATCCGCCCGACGACGCTTCGTTCATCGACGATACGCCGCTCCTCGACGATTTCCTCGCCGCGGCCCGCCGCCGCGAGGCTGCTGCCGTCGTCGTCCAGGAACCCGTCGCCGCACGGTGACGAGCGCGTTTTCTTCCACCGCTTCCCCACCTCCTGCAACCATGAAGCTCACCAATCCCGCGACCGGCACCACCCTTCTCGACGTCGACACCGACACCGCCCGGACGATCCGCGCCAAGTACGCCCGCGCCCGCAAGGCGCAGCCCGGCTGGGCCGCGCTGCCCCTCGCGAAGCGCGCTGCCGCGATCAGGAAATTCCGCGACCTCGTCGCCGATCGCCACGACGAGCTCGCCCGCACGCTCTCGCTCGAAGTCGGCAAGCCGATCCGCCAATCGCGCAACGAGATGAAGGGACTCCTCCCACGCATCGATTTCTTCCTCGCCGAAGCGGCGAAGACGCTGCGCGACGAGAAGGTCTTCGCCGACGCCACGATGGAGGAGCGCATCGGCCACGACCCCCTCGGCGTCATCGCCAACATCTCGGCGTGGAACTATCCGTACTTCGTCGGTTGCAACGTGTTCGTCCCGGCGCTGCTCGCCGGCAACGCGGTGCTCTACAAGCCCTCCGAGTTCGCGACGATGTCGGGGATGCACATCGCCGACCTCCTGCACACGGCGGGCGTTCCGGACGACGTCTTCAGCGCGGTGATCGGCGACGGCACCGTCGGCGCCGCACTCCTGCGGCTGCCGATCGACGGCGTGTTCTTCACCGGCTCGTACGCGACCGGCGCAAAGATCGCCGCCAGCACCGGCCGCCGGATGATCAAGACGCAGCTCGAGCTGGGCGGCAAGGATCCCGTGTACGTTGCCGACGACGTCGACGTCAAGGCGGCGGCCGCCGCCGTCGCCGACGGCGCTTTCTACAACACCGGGCAGTCGTGTTGCGCCGTCGAGCGCGTGTACGTGCACGAGACGATCTACGAACCCTTCGTGAAGGCCTTCGTCGACGAGGTCAAGCGCTTCAAGGTAGGCGATCCGCTCGATGACGCCACCTACATCGGCGCCATCACCCGCAAGCCGCAGCTCGACGTGCTGAAGCGGCAGGTGGCCGATGCGAAAAAGAAAGGAGCGCGCGTGCTCACCGGCGGTGCCGCGATCAAGGGCAAGGGCAACTTCTTCGCGCCGACCGTGCTCGCCGACGCCAACCATTCGATGGCGGTGATGCGTGACGAATCGTTCGGCCCCGTCATCGGCATCATGGCGGTGCCCGACGACGAGACCGCGGTCGAGCTCATGAACGACACCGAGTACGGGCTGACCGCCGGCGTCTACACGCCCGATGAGAAGCGAGCCCGCAGGATTCTCGCCCGCATGCAGTCCGGCACGGTGTACTGGAACTGCTGCGACCGCGTGAGCCCGCGGCTGCCGTGGTCGGGGCACAAGCACTCGGGAATCGGGTTGACGCTCTCCACCTACGGGATTCAGACCTTCACCCGGCCGAAGGCGTGGCATCTGCGGAGCGCGTGAAAGGCGTTTCACAGGAGACGCAGAGACACCGAGGAAGAGCGAGATCTGGCTGCCAGGCCGGTGCGCGCCAGTGCAATCCCGCTCGCACGCCTTTCCCCCGTCGTCGAGCCCAGGTGATCGCGGTGGAAGTACCGCGCGCGCGTTACCTCACGAATGCGGGATACCCTGCGCCTGCCACTGCGCCGCGGCGAGCGTATTGGCGAGGAGTGTCGCGATGGTCATCGGCCCCACGCCGCCGGGGACGGGCGTGATCCAGCTCGCACGCGCCTGTGCGGCGTCGAAATCGACGTCACCCACGAGCTTGCCTTCCGCGGTGCGGTTGATGCCGACGTCGATGACGATGGCGCCGGGCTTGATCCAGTCGCCCTGGACGAACTTGGGCTTGCCGACCCCGGCGACGACGATGTCGGCCTGCCGCACGAGACCGGGCAGGTCGCGCGTGGCCGAATGGCAAATCGTTACCGTGCAGCGCGCCATCAGGAGTTCGAGCGCCATCGGCCGACCGACGATGTTCGATTGGCCGATCACCACCGCGTGCTTGCCGACGAGATCCTCGCCGGTCTCGGCCAGGAGCCGCATGCAGCCCCACGGTGTGCACGGACGCAGCACCGGCCTCTTGAGCACCAGGCGGCCGATGTTGTACGGGTGGAACCCGTCGACGTCCTTTTTGGGATCGATGCGCTCGCTGACGCGCTCGGCGTCGATGTGCTTCGGCAGCGGCAACTGGACGAGGATGCCGTTGACCGTCGGATCGGCGTTGAGGCGGTCGATCACGGCGAGGAGCTCCGCCTCGCTCGTTGTCGCCGGCAGGTCGTGGGCGATCGAGCGCATGCCGACGTTCTCGGTCGTCTTCCGCTTGTTGCGCACGTAGACCTGCGACGCGGGGTGCTCGCCCACGAGCACGACGGCCAGCCCCGGTGCCGCGCGGCCGGCAGCGACGAAGGCGCGCGCGCCTTCGCGCACCTCGTCGGTGACGCGTTGTGCCACGGCCTTGCCATCGATGATCATCGTCGTCCCCGGGGTTACGCAGCCGCGAAGCGCGGCATTCTACCCGGAGCGAGTTTCGGTCGCGCCCGGTCGGCCGCGCCCGTGGTCGCGCGGCGCTGCGTACAATCGAGCGCCATGCTCTCCGCCACCGCTTCCCGACGCATCGTCGAGCGTTTCCGCAGCGCTCTCATCCGCCCGTCCGCGCCGCTCGTCGCGCTGCGCATCGAGGGCAGTGTCGCCGGGCGCTGCTCCCCCGCGCGAGCCGCCCGGCTCGCCGCCTTCGCCGACGTATTCACCCGTGACGGCGACGGCAGCCTTCGCTTCGTGCCCGGACTGGCCACCCCCGGCGAACGATCGGCGGCGCTCGCCGGGGTCGCCCGTACGCTGGCGGCCGAAGATGCGCTCACCGCCTGGCGCGACGAGTTGTACGCCGCCGCCCCGGCGTTTGGCGCGCCGGCGTGGTTTCATCTGGAGCGCGCCGCTGCCCGCTATTTCGGCATCCGAACCTACGCCGCACACCTCAACGGCCTCGTCCGCGATGCGACGGGCGTTTCGATGTGGGTCGCGCGGCGCAGCCCGACCAAGTCGATCGACCCCGGCATGCTGGACAACCTGGTGGGGGGCGGGATCGCGGCCGGCACCGGCGTGGCGCGCACGGCCGTCAAGGAATCCTGGGAAGAGGCCGGCATCCCCGCGCCGCTCGCGAGCCTCGCCCGACCCACGGCGATCCTCCACGTCGAACGCACCATCCCGGATGGCATCCAGGACGAGGTGGTCTTCGTCCATGACCTGTGGCTACCGGCCGCCTTCGCGCCGGCCAATCAGGATGGCGAGGCGACCGAGCAGCAGCGGTTGCCGCTCGCGAGGGTGGCCGCCAATCTCGTTCACGAGGCGGGGCGCGCTGCGATGACCGTCGACGCGAGTCTCGTGGCGCTCACCGCGCTGGTGCGCGAGACGGCCGTGTTCGGCGCAGCAGGACGGGCGGCGCTCGCGGCGCTGCTCGCCGCGGCATCCTTCCCCGGCTGACCGGCAGCGCCCTACGCGGTCGCCGCTACGGACGCGGCGGCGACGCTCCGGATGCCCATCTCGGCGAGCGTATCCGCCACCGCATTCACCGCGTGCCGGATCTCGGTCGCCGTGATCGCGCCGATGCAGCCAACGCGGAACGTCTCGACCTGCGTGAGCTTGCCCGGATAGAGGACGAAACCCTTGTCGCGCACACTCTCGTAGAACGCCTTGAACGAGTAACGCGCATCGGCCGGCGCGTGGAAGGTGACGATGATCGGCGCCTGGATCGCGGTCGGCAGAAAGCTCCGGAAGCCCAGCGCCCGCATGCCGGCGAGGAGCGCCTGGCAGTTCGCCGCATAGCGCGCGAGGCGCGCCGGCTGGCCACCCTCGGCCCGATACTGGGTGAGCGCCGCATCGAGCGCCACCACGACGTGGGTCGGCGGCGTGAAGCGCCACTGCGTCGTCTTCTCCATGTAGACCCACTGGTCGTGGAGGTCGAGCGCGAGCGACGTGCAGCGTCCCTCGCAGCGCTCCAGCACCGACCGGCGCACGAAAACGAAGCCCATTCCCGGCGGGCCCTCGATGCACTTTCCCGACGCGGCGATCAGCGCATCGAACGGCGTGGTACGTGCATCGATCGGCAGCGCGCCGAACGAGCTCATGGCGTCGACGATGAGGCTCTTGCCGTGCCGCGCGACGGCGGCGGCGATCGCCTGCAGCGGATTCTCGATCCCGGTCGACGTCTCGCAGTGGATGAGGCCGACGTGGGTGATCGAAGGATCGGCGGTGAGCAGGCGATCGACGTCGGCGGCGGTCGTCGGAACCTCGTCGGCGGTCTCGAAGACGCTGGCGCGGCGGCCCATCATCTGCGTGAGCTTCACCATGCGCTTGCCGTAGGCGCCGTTGACCAGCACCAGCACGTGGCCGTCGCGCGGGACCAGCGTGTTGATCGCCGCCTCGACCGAGAAGGTGCCGCTGCCCTGCAGCGGCACGCACACGTGCGTCTCCTCGGCGTGGATGATCTCGGTCAAGTGCCGGCGCACGCGCGCGGTCACCGCGTTGAAGGCGGCGTCCCAGGAGCCCCAGTCGCGCAGCATCGCGGTCTTGGTGGCGAGCGACGTGGTCAGCGGCCCGGGGGTCAGCAGAATCGGGTCGCGGTCGTGATTGCTCATGGCAGTCCTCGTGAGATTCGGGTGGCGGGGTGCCGTCAGCGGCGCAACTCGTGGGGGTGGTTCATCTTTCAGATGAGGTTCGTCGTGCGCCACTGCTGGGTCCGCGTCAGCAGGAAGCGCGTGACGAGCGCATAGGCGATGCACACCAGCGTCGATGCCACCACGATGAGCGTCGCCATCGCGGCCGCGGCACCGATCTCGCCCGCCTCGTCCAGATTCAGGATGGCCACCGCCGCGAGTTGGGTGTCGGGCGAGTAGAGAAAGACGACCGCCGAGATGGTGACCATCGCATTGACGAAGAGGTAGCGGCCGATGTCGAGGATCGCCGGCAGGCACACCGGCACGGTGACGCGGAAGAACGTCTTGTAGAACGGCACCTTGAGCGACGCCGACACCGCCTCGAACTCGTTGTCGAGCGCCTTCAGCGCGGTCACCGCGGTGAGGTGGCTCGACGTGTAGTAGTGCACCACCGTCGAGAGCACGAGGATCGTCATCGTCTGGTAGAGGATGCCAAGCGGGTTGTCCGGGTGGTTGAAGAAGAGGATGTAGCCCAGGCCCAGCACCATGCCCGGGACCGCCATCGGCACCGCGGCGAGCAGCCGTACCGCGCTCTTCGTCCAGCCGCCGCCGCGCGTCTTCTCGAGGAGGTAGGCGGTGGCGAAGATGAACGCCGTGCCGAACACCGCGGTGAAGAGCGCCATCTTGAGGCTGTTGAAGAACGACGAGATGACGCCGCCGTCGATCAATCCGAACTGGTAGTGGCGCAGGCTGAACGACAGGTCGTACGGCCACAGCTTGATGAACGACGTGTACACCGCCATCCCGAGCACCAGCAGCATGAGGATCGCGACGATCGCACAATAGAGGAACATCGCATTGTCGAACCAGCGTGTGGGCTTCGGCACATAGGGCACCGCGCGGGCGCTGAACTGCGAGTGCATGCGGCCTTGCATCCACCAGTCGACGAGGAAGGCGACGACCACCGGCGCGAGGAGCACGAGGCTCACCACCGCGCCGCGGTTGAAGTTCTGCTGGCCGATGACCTGCTTGAAGATGTCGATCGCCAGGATGTTGAAATTGCCGCCGATCACTTTCGGGATGCCGAAGTCGCTCACCGTGTACGAGAAGACGACCATCGCCGCGCTCACCAGCCCGTACTTGGCGCCGGGCAGCGTGATGGTGAAGAACTTACGCCAGGTGGGCGTACGCAGCGATTCCGCCGCCTCGTAGAGCCGGCCGTCGGAGAGCAGCAGCGCGGTGAGCACGATCATGAGCGCGTGCGGAAAGGTGGCGTAGATCGAGCTCATGATGATGCCGATCGGGCCGTACACCGAGGCGCCACCCAGAAGATGCTTGAGCACGCCCTGCGTGCCGAACCACTGGATGAACGAGATCGACGACAGCAGCGACGGTGCCAGGATCGGCGTCAGCGCGATCATCCGGAACACGAGCTTGCCCGGCATGCGCGAACGGGTGAGCGCGTAGGCGTACAGGAAGGCGGCGGGCACGGTGATCGCGGTCACCGTGGTGGCCACCCACAGCGTGTTCCAGATCGACTGCCGCAGCGCGGGTGTGGCGAAATAGTCGCGGAAGTGCAGCAGGCCGACGAATGCGCCATCCTTGTCCTGCACGCTCTTGACGAGGATCGCCGCGAGCGGCCCCAGGAGGAAGAGCGCCAACGCCGCGCAACACAGGAGCAGCAAGCCCTGGGCGAGGCGCTCTTGCCAATGCACCTGCGGGACGACCCGCGGCAGCGGCGGAAGGCCGGCGGGGGCGGCAGCCGTGCTCATCGGCGGCGAGGGCCGGGGCTCAGCCCAGGACCCGGATCGCCGGGGCGGGCAGGACCACGCCGACGACGTGCCCGGGGGCGAGTCCCGCCCCGTCGGCGAATTGCCGCGACACGTTGGCGACGAGCGGTGCCGCCTCGCTGCCCTCGAGCACCACACCCACCATGCAGAAGGCGCCCAGGAACTCGATCTTCGATACCCGTGCCGGGAGCGCGTGGGCGGGGGCCGTGCCGTTCACGTGGACGGCGACCTCCTCCGGACGCAGGTACAGCCGTGCCGCGGCGCCGGCCGGAAGATCGGTCGCGGTGCCGACGCTGAGCCCGCCGACGCGGAACCGGCCGCCGCCTTCCGATACCGCCGACAGCACGTTGATCTTGCCGACGAAATCGGCCACGAACGGGGTCGCCGGGGCGCCATAGACCTCGCGTGGCGTACCCACCTGCTCGATGCGACCGGCGTTCATCACCACGATCCGATCGGCCATCGACAGCGCCTCTTCCTGGTCGTGCGTGACCATGATCGTGGTCACGCCGAGCCTTTGCTGCAATGCCCTGATCTCGCCGCGCAAGCGCACCCGCTCGATCGCGTCGAGCGCGGAGAGCGGCTCGTCGAGGAGGAGCAGCCCAGGGGATGTGGCGAGCGCCCGTGCCAGCGCAATGCGCTGCTGCTGGCCGCCCGAGAGCTGGCCGGGGTACTTGTCGCCCGCATCCGGCAAGCCGACGAGCTTCAGGAGCTCCTGCACGCGCCCCGCGATCGCCTTGCGCGGCTGGCGGCGATTGACGAGCCCATAGGCGACGTTGTCGAAGACCGTGAGGTTGGGGAACAGCGCGTACGACTGGAAGACGATGCCGTAGTCGCGCTTGATCGCCGGCAGCCGCGAGATGTCGCGGCCATCCTGGACGATGGTCCCGGTGTCCTGCGTCTCCAGCCCGGCGACGATGCGCAGCAACGTCGTTTTGCCGCAGCCCGAGGGCCCCAGGAAGACGACCATCTCGCCACGACCAATGGACAGTCCGACACCCTTGAGTGCCTCGAACTGCCCAAAGCGCTTGGTGATGTCGGCGAGCCGCAGGAACGCGGCATCGTTCGGAGTGACGGGTACGACCACGGGGATTCCTTGCCAACGCAGCGGCACGTACCCGCCCGATGACGGGCACGCGCCGCTTGCCGAAGATGTTACGTCACTTCGCCTCGGACTTGCCGTCGTAGCGCTTGGTCCATTCGGCGAGGATCTTGTCGCGATTCTTCGCCGACCATGCGAAGTCGTTCTTGATGAGGCGCTGCTCGTAGTCCGCCGGCACGAAGTCGAGCGGCTTGGCGATCCCGGGCACCGCGAGCACGGCGAAGTTCTTGCCGTAGAGCTCCATCGCCGCCGGCGTCACCATCCAGTCCATGAGCTTCTTGGCGGCGTCGAGCTTCTTGGTGTTCTTCATGATGCCCGACGACTCGAGATCCCAGCCCAACCCTTCCTTCGGGAAAATGACGTCGATCGGCGCGCCGGACTTCTTGGTGCTGACCGCGCGATACTCGAAGGTGACGCCGATCGGGAACTCGCCGGCGGCGGCCTGCTTGCACGGCTTGCTCCCCGAGTGCGTGTACTGGGCGATGTTCTGGTGCAGGTCGTCCATGTACTTCCACGCCTTCTGATCACCCCACATCTGGAGCCACGCCGTGACGTCGAAGTAGCCCGTGCCCGACGACGCCGGATTGGGCATCACGATCTTGCCCTTGTACACCGGCTTCAAGAGATCGGCCCAGGTCTCGGGCTTCGGAAGATTCTGCTTCTGCGCCTCGATGGTGTTGAAGCAGATGGCGGCGCCGTAGACATCCATGCCGACCCACGCCGGCGGATTCTTCGGATCGCGATACTTGGCGGACACCTTGTCGAGGCCCTTCGGCGCGTACGGCAGGAGCATCCCCTCGTTGTCGAACACGGCGAGACTCGACGCCGATGTTCCGAATACCACGTCCGCTTGCGGATTGGCCTTCTCGGCGAGGAGCTTGGCGGTGATGACGCCGGTCGAATCCCGCGTCCACTTGAGCTCGATGTCCGGATGGACCTTGTTGAAGCCCTCGGTATACGCCTTCAGCTGATCGGTCTCGAGCGCCGTGTAGACGTTGAGCGTGGTCTTTTGCGCGATTGCCACCCCCGACGTTGCCGCCAAGGCGATGGCGACCGAGGAAGCGAGCGTACGCATGGTCACTGCAAATTTCATCGTGGTCTCCCGAATTGCCGGATATGGAATGACGCCTCGTCGCTATCGTGACGGCGTGGCGGCGGCCACCGATCGCGCACCCGCCCGAACCCCCAGGCGAATGATAGCCGCCACCCGCGTGCGCCGTCGTGACGCACGCGCATTGTGCTCGCGTCCCGATTGCAGATTGTTGACAATCTACATCGCCCCGCGTCTAATCGCAACATGTTGAAGACGCTACCGTCTCCGCGTCACGCACCTGACGCCGATGCGCGCCCGCAGCCGGCCACACCGAGGGTCGCGCCGCGGCCGGACAGCGATACCGATCGCGCGATCGCCATGTTGCGCACGCACTCGCTGCCGGGGCTCGTCCAGCAGGAGCTCACCCGGATGATCCTCGCCGGAGAATTCACCGCCGGCGCCAAGCTCAACGAAGTCGACCTCGCGCTGCGCCTCGGCGTCTCGCGAGGACCGGTGCGCGAGGCATTTCGCGCGCTCGAGGAATCCGGGCTGGTGCGCCTCGAGAAGAACCGCGGCGTCTTCGTGCGCGACATCGCCATCGAGGAGGCGGACGAGATCTACGAACTGCGCGCGGTGCTGGACGAATACGCCGGGCGACGTGCGGCGCAGACGATCGCGCCACCCGACCTGAAGGCACTGCGGGCGCTGGTCGAGCGAATGGATCGCGCGGTGGCGCGGCGCGACCTCGACGCCTACCACTCGACCAACGTGGAATTCCACGACCTCCTCGTGCGCTGCGCGGGCAACGGCAAGCTCCTGGCGTCGTACCGCCGCCTCGTCAACGAATTGCACCTCTGCCGCCGTGCGGCGATCGCCCAGCGTGGCGCATTGCCGCTATCGGTGCGCGAGCACCACGACATCCTCGACAAGATCGAGGCCGGCCAGGCCGCGGCGGCTGGGCGCGCGCTCTTCGATCACGTGATGGCCAGCCGCGAGCGAATGCACCGCGCTCGCGTCGACGCCCCCCCTCCTCGACCGCAGAGAAAACGATGACTACGCAACGCAACCAGGTCTCCGCCAACGGACGCCAGTATCGCTACCCCACCTCCCCTGTCGTGGTCGTCTGCGTCGACGGCTGCGAGCCCGAGTACATCAACCAGGCCATCGAAGCGGGGCGCGCCCCGTTCTTCGCCTCGCTCAAGGAGCGCGGCACCTGCCTCACCGCCGAGTGCGTGGTGCCGTCGTTCACCAACCCCAACAACCTGTCGATCGTCACCGGCGTGCCCCCCGCGGTGCACGGCATCTGCGGCAACTTCTTCTGGGACTCCGACACCCGCGAGGAAGTGATGATGAACGACGCCAAGTATCTGCGCGCGGGCACGCTCCTCGCGGCGCTCGCGCGGGCCGGCGCCCGGGTCAACGTGGTGACCGCCAAGGACAAGCTGCGCTCGCTCCTCGGCCACGAGCTCTCGGGCATCTGCTTCTCGGCGGAAAAGGCCGACCAGGTCACGCTCGCCGCCAACGGCATCGCCGATGCGCTGGCATTGACCGGGATGCCGGTGCCGTCGGTATACAGCGCGGCGCTGTCCGAGTTCGTCTTCGCGGCGGGCGTGGCCCTCCTCGAGCGCGAGCGGCCGGACGTCATGTACCTGTCGACCACCGACTACGTGCAACACAAGGCGGCACCGGGAACGCCGGCGGCCAACGACTTCACCGCGATGCTCGATCGCTACATGGCCAAGCTCGATGCGCTCGGGGCGATCGTGGTGGTCACCGCCGATCACGGCATGAACGCCAAGACCGATGCGCTGGGACGTCCCAACATCGTGTTCCTGCAAACGCGCCTCGATGCGTGGTATGGGGCCGGCGCCACGCGGGTGATCCTGCCGATCACCGACCCTTACGTCGTTCATCACGGCGCCTTGGGCTCGTACGCGACCGTGTACCTCACCGCTGCCCAGGCGCGCGACGCGGTCGCCGAGCGCATCGCCGCGCTTCCCGGGATCGAAGCCGTCCACATCCGCGAGACCGGCTGCGCGCGCTTCGAGTTGCCGCCCGACCGGGTCGGTGATCTCATCGTGGTCGCCGAGCGGCTGACCGTCATCGGCACCAGCGCCGACCGCCACGACCTGTCCGGCCTCGACGCCCCGCTGCGCTCGCACGGCGGCGTCTCGGAGCAGAAGGTGCCGCTCATCGCCAACCGTCGCGCGGCGGAACTCCCGGAACGTCGCTGGCGCAACTTCGACGCCTTCGACCTCGCCCTCAATCACCTGCGCTGAAACCCATGAACATGATGACCGAACTCGCCGGCGTTGCGCATGGCGCCCCGATCGCCGCCCAGATGCGCATCGCCGGCGACCTCGTCGGCAATCCCCGCACGATCGACGTGCGCAACCCGTACAACGGCACGCTGGTCGGCACCGTCCCCAAGGGCACCGTCGATGACATCCGTCGGGCGATCGCGATCGCCAAGGGCTACCGGGCAAAGCTCACCCGTTACGAGCGCTCGCAGATCATGCACCGCGTCGCCGAGATCATGCGCAGCCGCAAGGAGGCGATCGCCGACCTCATCACCGCCGAGTCGGGCCTGGGCAAGAAGGACACGCTCTACGAGGTCGGCCGCGCCTGCGACGTCTTCACCTTCGCCGGCAACGCCGCGCTGCACGACGACGGGCAGACGTTCTCCTGCGACCTGACGCCGCACGGCAAGGCGCGCAAGGTGTACACGCTGCGCGAGCCGCTGCTCGGCGTCATCACCGCGATCACCCCGTTCAACCATCCGCTGAACCAGGTCGCGCACAAGATCGCCCCGTCGATCGCCACCAACAACCGGATGGTGCTGAAGCCGACCGAGAAGACGCCGCTGTCGGCGCTGCTCCTCGCCGACATCCTCTACGAGGCGGGACTGCCGCCGCCGATGCTGTCGATCGTCACCGGCGATCCGCGCGAGATCGCCGACGAGCTCCTGACCAACCCCGACGTCGACCTGGTGAGCTTCACCGGCGGCGTGCCGATCGGCAAGTACATCGCCGCCAAGGCGGTCTACAAGCGGCAGATTCTCGAGCTCGGCGGCAACGACCCGATCATCGTCATGGAGGACGCCGACCTCGACGAGGCGGCAAGCCTCGCCGCGGCCGGCTCGTACAAGAATTCGGGGCAGCGCTGCACGGCGGTCAAGCGCATGCTGGTGCACGAGAAGATCGCCGATGACTTCGTCGAGCGCCTGGTCGCCAGGACCCGCGCGTGGACATACGGCGATCCGATGGACGGCACGCTCGAGATGGGCACGGTCATCGACGAGGCGGCCGCCAAGGGGTTCGAGGCGAAGGTCGGGGCCGCCATCGCGCAGGGGGCACGGCTCCTCGCCGGCAACGAGCGCCGGGGTGCGCTGTACGCGCCGACGGTGCTCGACCGCGTCGACCCGGCGATGGACGTGGTGCGTACCGAGACCTTCGGCCCGGTGTCGCCGGTGATCCGCTTCCGGGACATCGACGACGCGATCCGCATCTCGAACGGCACCGCGTTCGGCCTCTCCTCCGCCGTGTGCACCAACCGCCTCGACTACATCACGCGCTTCGTCTCCGACCTCGACGTCGGCACGGTCAATGTCCGCGAAGTTCCAGGCTACCGGATCGAGCTCACCCCGTTCGGCGGCATCAAGGATTCGGGCCTGGGCTACAAGGAAGGCGTGCAGGAGGCGATGAAGAGCTTCACCCACACCAAGACCTACTCGTTGCCGTGGGAGTGAGCACCCGGCACGGGGTGCGAGCGGAGGTCCGGCGCCGTCCGGGAAGCGCCGGCCGCAGCGTCGCGACCCGCTCCGAGCTTCGTCCGGCGCGCGAAACGTAGGACAATAGGCGCCCGTGCTCACCCTGCTCAACCTGTTGGCCGGCGTCTCGCTCCTGGTGTGGGGGACGCACATCGTTCGTACCGGCATCCTGCGCCTGTACGGCGCCGACCTGCGCCGGTTCCTGCGCAAGAGCGTCGAGCACCGGTTCACCGCATTCTTCGCCGGGCTGGGCGTCACCGGACTCATCCAGAGCAGCACGGCAACGGCGCTCATCGTCGCGGCGTTCGCGGGACAGGGGCTCATCAACACCGCACCGGCACTGGCCGTCATGCTCGGCGCCGACGTCGGCACGTCGGTCGTCACCGTGATCCTCTCCTTCGACCTGTCGTGGCTTGCGCCGCTGCTCATCTTCGTCGGCGTGACGCTCTTCCTCGCCTGGCAATCGACCAACGTCGGGCGCTTCGGGCGCATCCTGATCGGGCTCGGGCTCATCCTCTTCGCGCTGCAGTGGATCTCGGCAGCCGCCAAGCCGTTCGTGCAGGCCGCCGGCGTGAAGGTCATCTTCGCCTCGCTGACCGGCGACGTCCTCCTCGACATGCTGGTGGCGGCGCTGTTCACCGTCTTGTGCTATTCGAGCCTCGCGGTCGTGCTGCTGATGGCAACGCTGGCGTCGCTGTCGATGATCTCGCTGCCGGTGGCGCTCGGCCTCGTGCTCGGCGCCAACCTCGGCAGCGGCATCCTCGGCATGCTCTCGACGCTGCGCTCACCGCCCGAGGCGCGTCGGGTCACCCTCGGCAACTTCCTCTTCAAGCTGATCGGCTGCGTGCTGGCCATTCCGACGCTACCCTACGTCGAGAGCTGGATGGCGCGACTCACGATCGACCCGGCGAGCGAAGTGGTCGCCTTCCACCTCATCTTCAACGTCGTCCTGGCACTCCTCTTCATCTTCTGGACCGAGCAGATCGGGCGGGTGGCCGAGCGCCTGCTGCCCGACAAGCCGCTCGCCGACGATCCGGGCAAGCCGCGCAATCTCGACCGCTCGGCGCTCGACACGCCGCCGCTCGCGATCTCCAATGCCGCGCGCGAGGCGATGCGCATCGGCGAGGTGATCGAAGACATGCTGCACGGCATGCTCACCGTGATCCGCAGCAATGACAGCACGCTCGCGCAACAATTGCGCAAGAAGGACGACGTCGTCGACGAGCTCTATACCGCCGTGAAGCTCTACCTCACGCAGATTCCACGCGAAGCACTCGACGAACGTGAAGGACGGCGCTGGGCGGAGATCCTGTCGTT
Source organism: Burkholderiales bacterium (assembly GCA_020852555.1). Taxonomy (GTDB): domain Bacteria; phylum Pseudomonadota; class Gammaproteobacteria; order Burkholderiales; family Casimicrobiaceae; genus VBCG01. The sequence continues at coordinate 17,254 of JADZAQ010000050.1, read as the reverse complement.
CACGATCGACCTCGAGCAGATCGGCGACATCATCGAACGCGTCCTCTCCGACGTCCAGGACAAGAAGATCAACAAGCAGCGCAGCTTCTCCGAGGCGGGAATGGCCGAGATCTGTGACCTGCATGCGCGCCTGGTGTCCAACCTGCAGCTCGGCATGAGCGTTTTCCTGCACGGCGACCTGAAGAGCGCGCAGGAGCTCCTCGCGCAGAAGGTGCTGTTCCGGGATCTCGAACGGGCCTACGCCGACTCGCACCTGTCGCGGCTGGCCGGCAACTCGATCGAGAGCATCGAGACGTCCTCGCTGCACCTCGATCTCATCTCCGATCTGAAGCGCATCAACTCGCACATCTGCTCGATCGCCTACCCCATCCTCGAGGAGGCGGGGGTTCTCGCGCGCACGCGCCTGAAGGAGCCCGAAGCCGCTACCGCGGTGCCGCCACCGGCGCCGATCGCCACGCCGCCCGCCGATGCGGCTCGGCGCGGGCGCAAACCACGAACCGCGTGAGCGTGCTGCAATGGGCGTGGCCGCGCCGTACGGGCGCGCCGCCTGACCTCGCCGGCGACCTGACCCCATGGAACTGACCCTCGGCGTGACGCTCGCCGTGCTTGCCGCGGGCCTCATGCACGCCGGGTGGAACGCGCTCGTCAAGGGCGGCAGCGGCGGTGATCCCCTCCTCGACACTTCCACCATCGTCGCCGGCAGCGCGGCATGCTCGCTCGTCCTGCTGCCGTTCCTGCCGTTGCCGCTCGCCGCCGCCTGGCCGATGGTGATCGCCTCGATGCTGATCCATTTCGGTTACTACGTCGCGCTCACCGAAGCGTACCGCGCCGGCGACCTGTCGTTCGCCTACCCGCTGATGCGCGGCACCGCGCCGCTCCTGGTCACGATCTTGGGGATCGTGTTCCTGCGCGAACTGCCGTCCCTCCAGGTCACCGCCGGCATCGTGCTCATCTGCGCCGGGATCGTGGCGATCGCCTTCGCGCAGCGCCACCGGCATCCGCGCGCAGCGGTGTACTGGGCGCTGGGCAACGCCGGCATCATCGCGGTTTACACGCTGGTCGACGGCGCCGGCGCTCGCGCTTCCGGCAACGCGCTGGCGTACGTCGTCTGGCTCTCGTTCCTCGAGAGCGTGCTGTTTCTCGCCTGGGTGCGCTGGCACCGCGGCGCCGGCGCGGTCAGCTACCTCCGCACGCGCTGGCGACGCGGGCTCGTCGGCGGCTTCTTCAGCGTCGCCGCCTACGCCATCGTGCTGTGGGCGATGACCCGCGCGCCGGTCGCCGCGGTGGCGGCGCTGCGCGAGACTTCCGTACTGTTCGCCGCCCTCATCGGCGCCGTGCTGTTGAAGGAGCCACTCGGCCCCGGTCGACTCGCCGGCGCGATGGGCGTCGTGATCGGCGTTGCGGCGCTCAAGCTGTGATCGCGCTCGGGCACCGGCAGCGGCGCCGCCCGGGCGCCACTTCGAACACTCTCTCCACACCATGACTTCAATCCCCGCGCACGCCCGTGTCGTGATCGTCGGCGGCGGCATCGCCGGCGTGTCGACCGCCTATCACCTCGCCAAGCTCGGCATCACCGAGGTCGTCCTCCTCGAGCAGGGCAAGCTCACCTGCGGGACCACCTGGCACGCGGCGGGGCTCGTCGGGCAGACGCGCGCGAACCGCAATGCGACGCGCATGAGCCGCTACGGCATCGAGCTCTACGCCTCGCTCGAGGCGGAGACCGGACTGGCCACCGGTTGGAAGCGGTGCGGCAGCCTCAACGTCTTTCGCACGCCCGAGCGGCTGACGCTCGCCCGCCGGCAGATGGCGCGCGCGCAGAGCTTCGGTATCGAGTTCGAATTCATCGCGCCATCGCAGGTGCCGCATTACGCACCGATCCTGCGCCACGACGACCTCGCCGGCGCGGTGTGGATCCCGGGCGACGGCAAGGCCAATCCCACCGATCTCACGCAGTCGCTCGCCAAGGGCGCGCGGATGCGTGGGGTGCGGATCGTCGAAGGCGCGAAGGTGACCGGCGTGCGCCTGCACAACGGGCACGTGGCGGGAGTCACCTGGACGCACGACGGCGCTTCCGGCGAGACCCGCTGCGACACGCTCGTCAACTGCGGTGGCCAATGGGCACGCGATTTCGCGCGGCGCTCCGGCGTCACCGTGCCACTGTACGCCGCCGAGCACTTCTACATCGTCACCGAGAAGATCGCCGGCGTCACGCCGGCGCTGCCGGTCATCCGCGATCCCGACGGCTGCATCTATTACAAGGAGGAGGTCGGCGGCCTCGTCATGGGTGGCTTCGAGCCGACGGCGAAACCCTGGAACGTCTCGCCGATCCCGGAGGGCTTCGAATTCCAGCTCCTGCCCGAGGACTGGGACCAGTTCGAGGTGTTGATGACGAACGCGCTGCACCGCACGCCATGTCTTGCGACGGCACAGGTGAAGATGCTCCTCAACGGTCCGGAGAGCTTCACACCCGACGGCAACTTCATCCTCGGCGAAGCCCCGGAAGTACCCGGCTACTTCGTCTGTGCCGGGTTCAACTCCGCGGGGATCGCCAACTCGGGTGGCGCCGGGCGCCTCGTCGCCGAGTGGATCGCCGGCGACGAGCCGCCATTCGACCTGTGGGACGTCGACATCCGGCGCTTTGCGCCGCTGCACGCCAATCGCCGGCACCTCGCCGATCGCACCGTCGAGTCGCTGGGCCTCCACTACGCGATGCGCTGGCCGCGCGAGGAACTCGCCACGGTGCGTCCGTTGCGCCGCTCGCCGCTGTACGACCGGCTGCACGCCAAGGGTGCGGTCTTCGGCACCAAGATGAACTGGGAGCGCGCCAACTACTTCCTCCCGCATGGTGCGACGCCCGCCCCGCCGACGCTCGGCACGCCGGCGTGGCTGCCGTGGGTGCTCGATGAGCAGCGCGCCTGTCGCGAGGACGTGGTGGTCTTCGACCAGACGTCGTTCGCCAAATTCGTCCTCAAGGGGCGTGATGCGCTCGCCGTGCTGCAGCGGCTGTGCGCGAACGATCTCGACGTCGCGGTGGGTCGCATCGTCTACACCGCGCTCCTCAACGCCCGCGGCGGCTTCGAGAGCGACCTCACGGTGACCCGTCTTGCTGCCGACACGTTCTTCATCCTCACCGGCTCGGCGCAGGGCACGCGCGACGCCGCCTGGATCGAGCGCCACCTCCGGGCCGACGAGTGCGCGGTGCTGGTCGACGTGACGAGTGCCTACTCGGTCATCTCGGTGATGGGCCCCAAGGCCGAGGCGCTCCTGCGCACGCTCGGACCCGACGACGTGTCGAAGGCCGCCCTGCCCTTCGCCACCACCGCCGAGATCGACGTCGGCTACGCCCGCGCCCGCGCCGCACGGATGAGCTACGTCGGCGGCCCCGGTTACGAACTCGTGGTGCCGACCGACCAGTGCGCGACGCTCTACGACGCGCTCGTCGCCGCCGGCGGCGCTTTCGGTCTCGTCGACGCCGGCTACTACACGCTCGACGCGCTGCGCATCGAGGCCGGGCGCCGCGCCTGGGGCGCCGAGCTGTCGCCGGATGACACGCCTTGGGAAGCGGGACTCGATTTCGCGGTGAGCCTCGACAAGCGCGGTGACTTCCTCGGTCGGGCCGCGCTCGAAGCGCAGCGCGCGAGCGGCATCCGCAAGCGCCTCGTCGTCTTCAGCTTCGACGATCCGGCGGCCTTTCCCTGGGGTGGCGAGCCGATCACCATGGATGACCGGGCCATCGGCGAGCTCACTTCGGCAGGGTACAGCCGCCGCCATGGACGCGCGCTCGCCATGGCCTACGCCCGCGCCGGCGACGGCATCGGCGCGCTCACCGACGAGGCGATCCTCGCGGCGTCGTACGTCGTCGACATCGCCGGCACGTCGTACCGGGTCACGCCTCACCTCGCGCTGCGCTAGGCCGAAAGCCTTCACAAAGAGACGCCGAGACGCGGAGAGCAGGCATCATTTCTCGGCGCCTCTGCGTCTCCTGTGATCTGCACCTGGAATCCAGGACCACGGCATCGGAAACGGTACACTCGCGGCATGCCGCCACGCCACGCTCCCCTGCTCGCCCCGGCCGCCCCCGCGCCGCGCCGCGGCCGCACACCGACGCGTCCGGGTGCCACCACGGTCCAGGTGCAAAGCCTCACCCGCGGCCTGTCGCTCCTCGAAGCGCTGGCGGGCGCCGAGGACGGCCTCACGCTCACCGACCTCGCGCAGCGCGTGCTGCTCGCCCCTTCCACGGTGCACCGCCTGCTCGCCACGCTCGAGAAGATGGGCTACGTCTATCAGGGGGGCGAGCTCGGCCGCTGGTACGTCGGGCTGCAGGCATTCAGGGTCGGCGCGAGTTTCCTCACCCATCGCGACTTCGTCGCGCAGAGTCACCCGTACATGCGCCGCCTGATGGAGCAATCGGGCGAGACGACCAACCTCGGCATCCTCGACGGCACCGAGGCGGTGTTCATCGACCAGGTGCAATGCCGCGAGACGATGCGCACGATCGTCAAGCTGGGGAGCCGCGCGCCGCTGCACGCGTCCGGTGTCGGCAAGGCGATCTTCGCGGCGATGCCCGACGACGAGATCGACGCGATCCTGCGGGTGAAGGGGCTGCCGCGCATCACGGCGAACACGATCACCTCACCGGAGACGATGTGGGCGGCGATCCGCGTGATCCGCCAGCGCGGCTGGTCGTTCGATGACGAGGAGCACGCGGTGGCCACGCGCTGCGTCGCGGCCCCGGTCTACAACGAGCACGCCGAAGTCCTCGGCGCCATCTCGGTCGCCGGCCCGGTCACGCGTCTGCCCGACGAGCGCATCCGGCAACTCGGGCCCCTCGTGTCGCAGGTCGCGGCGGATCTCACGCGCCGCCTGGGCGGCCGCTGGCCGCACGGGCGGTAGCCGGGGCGCCACCGCTACGGTCGGCCCGCCAGGCGCGCCGCGCGGGCGGCGAGCTGCGGCGCCGGCGCCGGCCGCCAGCGATCGAGTAGCGCGTCGACGTCGGCGGGCTCGTTGCAGGCGAGGACCATGTCGCAGCCCGCGGCCAGTGCCGCGTCGGCGCGCGCGACGACGTCGCCGGCGCCGAAGGCACCCGCCATGCCGAGATCGTCGGAGATGACGAGCCCGTCGAAGCGCAACTGGGTGCGCAGGATGTCGGTGATCCACGCGCGTGAGAAACCCGCCGGGACGGCATCGACCATGGAATAGATGACGTGCGCGGGCATCACCGCCTCGAGGCCACGCGCGATCAGCGCGGCGAACGGCACGAGGTCCCAGGCGATGATTTCGGACAGCGGGCGCGAATCCACCGGCACCTCGTGGTGCGAGTCGGCGACAACGAAGCCGTGCCCGGGAAAATGCTTGCCGACGGCAGCCGCGCCGGCGGCGCGCATTCCCTCGCACAAGGCATGGGCCAGGTGCGCGACCGCATTCGGATTGCCCGAGAAAGCGCGATCGCCGATCACCGCGCTCTTGCCGAAGTCGAGGTCGAGCACCGGCGCAAAGCTGAAGTCGATGCCGTGCGCACGCAGCTCGCCACCGATCGTCGCGCCGACCGCCCTCGCCTGCGCCACCGCGCTCGCCACGTCGCGGTCCCACGCGCGACCCAGATCGCGCATCGGCGCGATCGCGGTGAAGCCGTCGCGAAAGCGCTGCACCCGTCCGCCCTCGTGATCGACCGCCACCAGCAGCGTCGGGTCGCGCAAGCCGTGAATCGCGGCGGTGAGCGCGCGCAACTGCGCGGGGTCGGCGTAGTTGCGGGCAAAGAGGATCACCCCGCCGACCCGCGGGTGGCCGAGCCGCTCCCGATCGGCGGCATCGAGCGCGGTGCCGCCGATACCCATCAGCAGCGGCCCGCGGGGCAGCCCGAGTGGAGTCACCGCCCGACCCTCACACTCGCCGCGGCCTCGCGCAACAGCGCCTTCATCTCGCGCACCGCGGTGCGCAGGCCGCTGAATATCGCCCGCGAGACGATCGCATGCCCGATATGGAGCTCGCGCACGCCGGGCAGTGCGGCCACTGGCTGCACGTTGAAATAGGTGAGCGCATGGCCGGCGTTGAAGCGCATGCCGAGCGCGCGGATCGCCTCGCCCGCGACCCGGATGCGCTCGAGCTCGGCGACCACCGCCGCACTCTCGGCGTCGCGGCCGCGCGCGTGGAAGGCGTGCGCATACGGCCCGGTGTGCACCTCGCACACGCGCACGCCGATCCGTGCGGCGGCCTCGACCTGCGCCACGTCGGCGTCGATGAACGCCGAGGTGACGATGCCGGCGCCGGTGAGCCGCGCCACCGCCTCGCGCAGCGACGCCTCCTGGGCGACGACGTCGAGGCCGCCCTCGGTGGTGATCTCGTGGCGACCTTCGGGGACGAGCATCGCCATCTCGGGCTTCACGCGGCAGGCGATGTCGAGCATCTCGGCGGTCGCCGCCATCTCCAGGTTGAGCTTGATGTGCACGAGCTCGCGCAAGCGCCGCACGTCATCGTCCTGGATATGCCGCCGATCCTCGCGCAGATGCACGGTGATGCCGTCGGCGCCGCCCAGGTGCGCCTCGACCGCCGCCCACACGGGATCGGGCTCGTGCGTGCGCCGCGCCTCGCGCAGCGTCGCGACGTGGTCGATGTTGACTCCCAGCTCGATCATGCGTTGTCTTCCTGCTTGCGTTCGTCCAGGGCGACCAGGTCGCGCACGATGCGCCGGCTCGCCATCCCGCGCGCTTCCAGGCGGTGGTCGAGCACCTGGCGCATGAGGCGCTTGGCCTCACCCGCGGTGTCCGCATCCGGATACCGCCCGGCCGCCAGCGCCAGGAGCGTCGCGCCGCGCACCAGCCACCGCGAGGCACCGGCGGCGTCGGCGACGTGCGCGGCGATCGCCTGGGCGCCGTGGTCCGGGCCGTAACGGTACAGACGATCCGCGGCGATCGGCACGCCGCTGCGCGCCTCGTGGGTGAGGTTCATCGCGTAGCCGGTAGCGGCGAGCAGTTGCAGCTCGAAGCGACGCAGCACCGCCGCCTGCCCGGCAGCCGTGGTGTCGGCGGCGAGGGCGGCGAGCATCTCGCCGTAGTCATCGAAGAGCTCGGCGTGCGCGTCCTCGCGCGCCAGCAGCTTCAGCACCAGCTCGTTGGCGTAGAAGCCGCAGAGCAGCGCGGCGCCACCCAGAAGCGGCAATCCGCCGCGCCACTCGGCGTGCACGAGCGTCTTGAGCTCGCCCGCCCCGGTCCACGAAAGGGTCAGCGGCTGGAACGCCTGCAGCAGTCCGCGCAGCTCGGAACGGGGGCGCCGCGCGCCGCGCGCGACCATCCCCACCCGACCATGGCTGCGCGTGAAGGCCTCCACGATCAGGCTGGTCTCGCGATAGGCGTAGGCGTGGAGGACGAACGCCGGCTCGTCGCGATACGCCGGTGGCGGCTGGCGAGGCATCGCAGCGGATCAGTAGCCGAAGCGGGCGAGCGAGGCATCGGTCGCGGCCCAACCCCGCTGCACGCGCACGAAGACCTCGAGGAAGACCTTGCCGCCGAAGAGCCGCTCCATGTCCTGCCGGGCGCGGGTCGCAATGGTCTTCATGCGCGCCCCACCCTCGCCCAGGAGGATCGCGCGCTGCGAGGCCTTGGCGACGTACACGACGACCCCGATCCGCCGCAGGCCACCGTCGACGGTGAAGGTCTCCACCGCCACGGTGGTCGCGTACGGCACCTCGTCGCCGAGCAGGCGAAAGATCTTCTCGCGCACGAGCTCGGCGGCGAGGAAGCGCTCGTCGCGGTCGGTGAGATCGTCGGCAGGGTAGAGCGCCGGCGAGACCGGCAGCCGCGCCACGATCTCCCGCTCGAGGTGGTCCAGCTGCGTGCCCTGCTCCGCCGACACCGGAACGATCGCCGCGAACGGAAAGAGCCCGGCGATCTCGGCGAGCCGCGGCAGGAGCGCCGCCTTGTCGGCGATCAGGTCGATCTTGTTCACCGCGGCGACCACCGTCGCGGCGGGTGGCAGCAGGCGCACCACCGCGCGATCGGCGGCGGTCAGGCGCGTCGCGTCGAGCACGACGACCACGACGTCGACGTCGGCCAGGGCATCGCGGGCGATCCGGTTCAGCCGGTCGTTGAGCACGCTGTGATGGCGCGTCTGGAAGCCGGGCGTATCGACGTAGATCGCCTGCGTGTCGGCGCGGGTCGCGATGCCGACGATCCGGTGCCGCGTCGTCTGCGGCTTCTTCGAGGTGATGCTGATCCGCTCGCCGACCAGCGCATTGACGAGCGTCGACTTGCCCACGCTGGGTCGGCCGACAACCGCCACGTGCCCGCAGCGAAACGCCGGCGCTTCAGTGCCGGACACGGACATCCCCGAGCGGCCGCGCATGGATCTGCGCCAGCGCTGCGTCGGCCGCCGCCTGCTCGGCCGTCCGCCGGCTCGGCCCCGTCGCCGCGGTGACGAGGTCGAGCTCCGGGATGCGACACTCGACGTCGAAGAGCTGCGCGTGCGCTTCCCCGCGAGTGGCCACCACGGCGTACTCCGGCACGTGCAGCTTGCGCGCCTGCAACCACTCCTGGAGCCGGGTCTTGGCGTCCTTGCCGAGGATGCCGGGATCCGCGGTGGCCAGGATGTCGCCGTAGGCGCGGTGGATCGCGATCGTCGCGGACTCGAATCCGCCGTCGAGGAACACCGCGCCGAAAACGGCCTCGGCGGCATCGGCGAGGATCGAGTCGCGCTCGGCGCCGCCGCTGCGCAGCTCGCCTTCGCCGAGCCGGAGCAGCGGCCCGAGGGCGAGCCCGCGGGCGACGCGAGCGAGCGTGCCCTGGTTGACGAGCGAAGCGCGCACCCGCGAGAGCTGTCCTTCGTCGAGATCGGGGAAACGCCCATACAAGGCGGTACCGATCACGCAGTTGACGACGGCATCGCCGACGAACTCGAGGCGCTCGTTCTGCGTGGCGCCGTAGCTGCGGTGGGTGAGCGCCTGCACGAGGAGCGCGGGGTCGGCAAACGCGTGACCGAGCCGGGCCGCGAGCACGTCGACGGAGGCGGTCGCGGCGGCTCCTCGTCGCGCTGCCATCGGCCGTTCGCTACCCGCGCGGCGCACCGCTAGCGGGATGCGGTCGCCTCGAACTCGAGGAGAAGGCTCGCGTTGTACACGAGCGGCAACCGCTTCTCCCAGGCGACGTAGGCGATGATCGTGTTGCCCTCGCGCCGGATCTCGACGTCCTTCGGGCTCACCGCGTCCGCATAGTCGGCCGACAACTTCCGATCCATCGCCTTGCGGATGTTGTTGAGCGTGGGATCGTTCGTATCCGCCAGCGCCTCGGTGAGCGCCTTCTGGATCGTGTACCACTCGATGTAGGCCGGGATCGTGCGGAACGCCATGAGCGCGACGATCAGCACCACGGCGGTGACGAACAGGAAGCCGATGAGCGACATGCCGCGCTGCGCCGGCGGCGTGAGGTCGGTGGTCTTGGTTCGCATGATCCCCTCGCCAGTCCGGTTTACCGGATGCCCGTGCCGACTCGCTTGAAGGCGAAGCTCGAGATGTCGTCCCAGTTGAACCAGATGAAGAACGCCTTGCCGCGAATGTGGTCGTCGGGCACGAATCCCCAGTAGCGACTGTCGTCGCTATTGTCCCGATTGTCGCCCATCATGAAGTAGTGGCCCCGCGGCACCTTGCAGGTGAAACCGCGCTCATTGTATTCGCAATCCTCGCGCCCGGGGAACGGGCGCACGTTCTGCGGATAGACCGGCGCCGCCTGTGGATTGATGCCGATCGTGTAGGTCGGGTCGGACGCGGCGTTGTGCGCCGTCTCGAGCTTGCGCTCGAGCATCTCGTAGCGCAGGTTCTCGAGGTAGCCGTAGGTGCCGTCGGGCACCTGTGGCAACGGCTGCCCGTTGACGGTCAGCTTCTTGTCCTCGTACTTCACGACGTCGCCGCCGACGCCGACCACCCGCTTGATGAAATCCTGCGCCGGATTCACCGGATAGCGAAAGACGACCACGTCGCCGCGCCGAGGGTCGCCCAACGGCACGACCTTCGCCTCGACGATCGGCAGGCGCAGCCCGTAGACGAACTTGTTGACGAGGATGAAGTCGCCGACCTCGAGCGTCGGCCGCATCGATGACGACGGGATCTTGAACGGCTCGGCGACGAACGAGCGCAGCACGAACACCGCGAGCAGCACCGGGAAGAAGCTCGCCGCATACTCGACCCAGGCGGGCTCCGGCGCGTCGGCGGCGCGCCGCTTGCGGAAGTGGAAGCGGTCGATCGCCCACAGTACGCCGCTCACCAGCGTGAGCAGGAAGAGGATCAGCGCGAAGTTCATGCTACTTGTCACCCACCTTGAGGATCGCCAGGAACGCCTCCTGCGGGATCTCGACGCTTCCGACGGCCTTCATCCGCTTCTTGCCGGCCTTCTGCTTCTCGAGGAGCTTCTTCTTGCGCGTGATGTCGCCGCCGTAGCACTTGGCGAGCACGTTCTTGCGCAGCGCCTTGATCGTCTCGCGGGCGATGATGTTGGCGCCGATCGCCGCCTGCACCGCCACGTCGAACATCTGGCGCGGGATCAGCGTGCGCATCCTGGCCGCGACCTCGCGTCCCCGGTACAGCGCGACCGAGCGGTGCACCATGACCGACAGCGCGTCGACCCGCTCGCCGTTGATCAGGATGTCAAGCTTGACGACGTCCGCGGCGCGGAATTCCTTGAATTCGTAGTCGAGCGAGGCGTAGCCGCGCGACACCGATTTCAGCTTGTCGAAGAAGTCCATCACCACCTCGGCCATGGGGAGCTCGTAGGTGAGCATCACCTGCCGGCCGAGGTATTGCATGTTCTTCTGCGTGCCGCGCTTCTCGGTGCACAGCGTGAGGACCGGGCCCACGTACTCCTGCGGCATCAGGATGGTGGCGGTGATGATCGGCTCGCGGATCTCCTCCACCCGCGACGCATCGGGCAGCTTCGATGGATTCTCGATCTCGATCACCGTCCCGTCGCGCTGCAGGACCTCGTAGACCACGGTCGGCGCGGTGGTGATGAGATCCATCCCGTACTCGCGCTCGAGCCGCTCCTGCACGATGTCGAGGTGCAGGAGGCCCAGGAACCCGCAGCGGAAGCCGAAACCCAACGCCTGCGATACCTCGGGCTCGTAGTGCAGCGACGCATCGTTGAGCACCAGCTTGTCGAGCGCGTCGCGCAGCGCCTCGTACTGGTTCGCCTCGACCGGGTACAGCCCCGCGAACACCTGCGGCTTCACGTCCTTGAAGCCCGGCAACGGCGCCGCGGCGCGCCGCGCGGCGAGCGTGATGGTGTCGCCCACCTTCGCCGCGTGGATCTCCTTGATGCCGGCGATGACGAAACCCACGTCGCCCGCGGACAGCGAGTCGCGCGCCACCGACTTCGGCGTGAACACTCCGACCTGCTCGCACGGGTACGTGGCCCCGGTCGCCATGAGCTCGATCCGATCCTTGGGCTTCAGCGTGCCGTCCATGACCCGCACCAGCATCACCACGCCGACGTAGTTGTCGCACCACGAATCGATGATCAGCGCCGAGAGCGGTGCCGCCGGGTCGCCTTTCGGCGGCGGCACCTTGGCGATCACCGCTTCGAGGATGTCGTCGATGCCGATCGCATTCTTGGCCGATGCGCGCACCGCGTCGGTGGCGTCGATGCCGATGATGTCCTCGATCTCGTCGATGACGCGCTCGGGGTCGGCCGACGGCAGATCGATCTTGTTCAGCACCGGGATCACTTCCACCCCCTGCTCGATCGCCGTGTAGCAATTGGCGACCGTCTGCGCCTCCACCCCTTGCGAAGCGTCGACCACCAGCAGCGCGCCCTCGCACGCGGCGAGCGAGCGCGAGACCTCGTAGGCGAAGTCGACGTGTCCCGGAGTGTCGATGAGGTTGAGCGCGTAGGTCTCGCCGTTGCGGGCCCGGTAGCTCAGTGCCGCGGTCTGCGCCTTGATGGTGATGCCGCGCTCGCGTTCGAGCTCCATCGAATCGAGCACCTGCTCGCTCATCTCGCGGTCGGTGAGCCCACCGCAGCGCTGGATGAAGCGATCGGCGAGCGTCGACTTGCCGTGGTCGATGTGGGCGATGATCGAGAAGTTGCGAATGTTGCGCACGGCGGGTCGTCAAACATCGAGGGGCACCGCGTGGTGCCCCTTCGGAAAGCCCTCCATTCTAGCGGATTTCGCCGCTGACCTGATGACGCCGAGGTGCGCGGTCGCGCCACGCGCGCCTCCGGCTGGCGGCGCCGACGGCGCTCGGCGTCGTCAGCGTCCGCCGCCGGCGAGTGCCGCCTCGACCGCGGCGGCGGCCAGGCGGTAGTGGCACAGCTCGCGGCCATCGGCGGGGGCGCCCAGGAAGAGCACCGGCACGCGCTCGCCGTGCGCCTCCTCCAGCGCCGGATCGGCATCGACGTCGACCTCGACGATCGTCGCGCCATGGCGCTGCGCGAGGGGTTCGAGCGCCTCGCGCAATTCGTCACAGAGGTGGCAGTAGGCGCGCGACAGGAGCGTGAGCACCGGCGCCGGCCCACCGCGGCGATCACTCGCCATTGACCGCCCGCAGGGTGGCGAAGAACTGCTGCTCGCCGCGCTTCATCTGCAGGGTCACCGCGGCGCCCTTGTCCACCTTGGCGAGGATCTCGTTCACCTGCGCGGCGGTCCGCGCCTCGGTCGTGGTCCCGGCGCGGACGATCGCGAGGACGATGTCGCCGGGCTGGACGTTGCCACGCACCGTCGGCGCCACGTCGTCGACGAGCACGCCGGCGCGCACCGAGGCCTCTTTCTTCTGCTCGTCGGTGAGGTCGGAGAGGACGAGCCCCATCCGGTTGGGCTTGGCCTTCTCCTTCGCCGCCGGCCCCTTGCCGCGCGCGGTCGGCGCGGCGCCGTCGTCCTTCAGCTCGGCGACGGTGATCTGCAGATCCTTCGCGGCGCCCTTGCGCCACACGGTCACGGGAATCCGGGTGCCGGGTCGTACCGCGGAGATGATCCGCGGCAGTTCGGCCTGCGAGCGCACGTCCTTGCCGTCGGCCTTGATGATGATGTCGCCGACCTCCACACCGGCCTTGGCGGCCGGGCCGTCGCTCTCGACGCCGTTGACGAGCGCGCCACGCGGCGTACCGAGCCCGAAGGCTTCGGCTTCCTCCTTGCTCACCATCTGGATCTGCACGCCGATGCGGCCGCGCGTGACGCGCCCCTTGTCGCGCAGCTGCGACACGGTGTTCATCGCGACGTCGATGGGGATGGCGAAGGCGAGCCCCATGTAACCGCCGGTGCGCGAGAAGATGAGCGAATTGATCCCCACCACCTCGCCGCGCATGTTGAACAGCGGCCCCCCTGAATTGCCGGGGTTGATCGCGACGTCGGTCTGGATGAAGGGGACGAGGTTCTCCTGCGGCAGGTCGCGTCCCTTGGCGCTGACGATGCCGGCGGTCATGGTGTTCTCGAGGCCGAAGGGCTTGCCGATCGCCACCACCCATTCGCCGACGCGCAGCTTGTCAGGGTCGCCGATGGCGACCTTGGGGAGGTTGGCGGCGTCGATCTTGAGGAGCGCCACGTCGGTGCGCTTGTCGGCGCCGATCACCTTCGCGGTGAACTCGCGCTTGTCGGACAGGCGTACCGTCACCTCGTCGGCGCCGTCGACCACGTGCGCATTGGTGATCACCTCACCGTTGCTGCCGATGATGAAACCGGAGCCCACCGCCTGCGTCTCGGGCTCGGGCCCGCGACGCGGCGGCACCTGGCCGAAGCGGCGGAAGAATTCGTAGAACGGATCGTCCTCCGACAACTCGGGCATGCCGCGCCGCCCGCGCGCCTTCTGCGTCACGTCGATCGACACCACGGCCGGACTGTTGCGCTCGTAGAGTTCGGTGAAATCGGGGAGCAGCGCGGCGCGGCCGCCGGTCGCGGACGGCGCGGACTGCGCCCAGCCCAGCGTGCAGCCGAACAGGAGGAAGGAAGCCGCGAGGCCGCGGCGAACGATGACACGGGTCGACATGGATGAATCCCTCGAATCGTGCGCCCGGCAGGCGCATGGCTGACGATGCTGCGTTATGGTCTGCGGCTCACCGACTGGGCGATCTGTCGCACGGTCGCCGGCGGCGCCTCGCCCACGACGACGACGCGATAGGCGTCGTTGCGGGTGGTGTACTGCGCGAGGCCGCCGGTCTGCGTCAACCCGATCTGCGTCTGCGTCACCGTGAACGGCTCGATGAACACGCTGATCGCGACCAGGCCGTCGGAATAGACGAGGTGCGCCGACGGCTCGGAGCGGCCCGGAAAGGTCCGATACCCTTCCATGATCTTGGTGAATCCGCCGGGGAGCTTGTTGACGACCCAGTCGGTGTCCTTGAGGACCACCTCGCCCGGGCCACCCCGCTTCACCTTCCAGTCGTCGGGCACCGCCGTCCACGACGGCTGCAGAAGATCGCGATCGAGCTTCGCGTTGATCGTCACGTCGGTGAACGCGAACTCCTCGATGACCTGGCCGCGCTCGTCCACCAGCCGCGACTTGAGCAGGAGTCCGGTCGCCGGGTCGGCCCAGAAGCGATGGCCGTAGCGCATGCCGTCCTTGGGATGGAATACGGCCATCTCGGCGACCCGCCCGGCGACGCGGCCGCCGGGCACCAGCTTGAAGTCGTAATACTGCGCGAGGTTCGCGGTCTGCTCGGGGGATAGCGTCGGGAAGACGTTGCGGATCGTGCGCGGCTCGATGCGCACCACCTTCGCATCGGGGAAGTAATAACGCACCTCGGTGGGTGAGCGCACGATCTCGCGCGCCGGCCCGTCGAGGCTCAGCAGTTTCTCCGCCTCCTCGCCGTTGTCGTAGAGGTGGGCGAGACGAAAGGTCTCGAAGTTGCCGCCTTGACGGACCAGCACCGTCCCGCTGTACGACAGCGTGCGAGCGGCCTGGGTGACCTTCATCATCCACTGCGCGGCGGTGTCCTGCGCGTGCGCGAGGGGCACGGCGAGCAGCAGGGCGGCAAGCAGCAGCGCGCGCGCCGGCGCGACATTACGACGATCGTGCTTCATCGAGATGCGGGCTCTTCTTCTCGTCAGGGTCGCGGCTCGACCGGGACCGGCGCGGTGGCCGCCGCCGAGCGCAGGTACGGCGCGCCGCCCTGCAAGGCGAGCGGCGAGTATTCCTGGTGGGCGAGCAGGTATTCGTTGGGCAGGTCGCCGGCTGGCGCACGAACCGCCGCGGCGCGGATCGTGGCAGCCTCGCGCGCCTTGGCGACGCCATTCGGCGGCACGTCGACGATCGACAGCGCGGTCCACCCCACGACGGTGACCGCGGCGAGCGTGGCCGCGATCGCCCAGGCAAACGTCGCCGGCCGTGCCGTCGATCGGGGTCGCGCCGACGCCAGGATGGTGGGCTCGGCGGCGAGCGCCGCGTGCATGCGCGCGCGCAACGCGGCACCGCCGTTCCCGCCGCTGCCGGTCCCGCGCAGATGGTCCCCGATCACGTGGTAGCACAACCACGTGGTCCGTGCCTCGGCCGCGCCGAACTGCGCGCAGCACCGCTCGAACTCGGCGGCGTCGAGCTCGCCGTCCATGAGGCGGGAAATCTTCTCGTTCATCACCATCTCCGATTCGCGTCGGTTCCGAGCTGCGGCCGCAATTCCGCGGCGATCGCCTCGCGTGCCCGGAAGATGCGGGAGCGCACGGTGCCGATCGGGCAGTTCATGACTGTTGCAATCTCTTCGTAGCTCAGACCCTCGATCTCGCGCAACGTGATCGCGGTGCGCAGATCCTCGGGCAGCGCGTCCATCGCCTTGTTCACCGTCGCCGCGATCTGCTTGCCGATGAGCTCGTCCTCGGGGGTGGCGCTGTCCCGCAACTGCTCGGCATCGTCGAAGCCCTCCGCTTCCTCATGATCGAACGACGTCGACGTCGGCGCCCGCCGACCCATCGCGACCAGGTAGTTCTTCGCCGTGTTGATCGCAATGCGATACAGCCACGTGTAGAACGCACTATCGCCGCGAAAGCTCGGCAGCGCGCGATAGGCCTTGATGAAGGCTTCCTGCGCGACATCCTCGACTTCCGCCGGGTCGCGGACCAGCCGCGACAACAGCCGTCCCAGCTTGCGCTGGTACTTCACGACCAGCAGTTCGAAAGCGTGCTTGTCGCCTCGTTGCGCACGCTCGACGAGTTGCTGATCGACTTCCCGATCACCCATCCGCGAGCCGTCCCTGATTCGTCCGTTGTGGTCCTGCCGGTCGGCAGGCGCGGCGGCCGGAGCCGCTACGGCGCCGGTCGAACCGCGGGATTGTGCCGCAGCGCTCGCTTGGCGTAACAGACTGTAACGGGGGGGTTAAGTTCATTCGTTCGCCTGGTTCCGAAGGGGCGGCGCGCCGCGCGCCGCCGGCGGTGGGAAGGCTCCCGGTTGCCCCCCCAGGTTGTCCAGGACAACTATCGGCCGAATCTCGCCGGTGACGGTCCCGCGATAATTACGCAGCGCCGGCGCCGCGTGCGCCGCCAGTGCAGCGTCGGCGGCGGCGTCGAGATATCCGCCCTGCGCGAGCGTCGCGATGGTCACCGGCAGCAGCGCGCGGCGGGCGCCGTCGTCGAGCTTGATCGCGATTCCCACGCCACGGCTGGCGATACCGAGCGCCTGCACGCCCTCGGCACCGATCTTCGCGACCCAATCCCCGCGCCCGGCCTGCGCGAGGAGGAGATCGCTGCGACCGGCGCCCGAGACCATCTCCGGATGCGCGATCATGGCCCGCGCGAGGATCGCCAATGCCTCGCCATAGCCCGCGAGCGCGCTGCCGGCGGCGAGCCGGGCATAGGCGAGCGCGAGGCTCGCCAGCGGCACCGCGTAGTTCGGCAGCGAGCAGCCGTCGGTGCCGGCCGGCATGGCCGCCTCGTCGACGCCGGTGGCCGCCGCCACCGCCCGGCGCACCTCGCGTTGGAGCGGCTGGGCGGGGTCGAGGTAGCCCGCCTTCGCGTATCCACAGGCCGTGCACTGGGCGAGCATTCCGGCGTGCTTGCCCGAGCAGTTGTGCGCGAGCGGCGAATACGGAGGCGGCGGCGGCACCTCGCCGCGCACCTCGAAGTAGCCGGGGGCATGCGTGCCGCATTGCAGATCGCCGGGATTGTTCCCTGCCTTGGCGAGGATCGATGCGGCAAGCTCGACGTGCCGCGGCTCCCCCGAATGGCTCGCGCACAGCAGTGCCGTCTCGGGAACCGTCAACGCGAAGCGCGCAATCCCGCCGGCGGCGACGAACGGCAACGCCTGGAAGGGCTTCAGCGTGCTGCGCGTGAAGGTCGTCCGCAGCGGATCGCCGGCGGC